>CAZZVB010000128.1:2009-13387 GCA_964657445.1 uncultured Burkholderiaceae bacterium
GGACTACGAGGTCAGCGCGGGCCCATCCGGAGAGCACCATCGAGACGGATCGTTTCCCCGTTCAGCATGGGATTGCCGATGACGCACCGGACGAGTTGCGCAAACTCGCTTGGATCACCCAGCCGGTTGGGGAATGGTACGGCGGCGGCCAGCGATGTCTGCGCTTCCGGCGGAAGCGCATCCATCATCGGTGTGCGAAACACTCCTGGCGCTATCGTCACGACGCGGATGCCAAGCGCAGCAAGGTCGCGAGCCATCGGCAACGTCATCGCAGTGATGCCGCCCTTCGAGGCGGCATAAGCCGCCTGACCGATTTGGCCGTCGAACGCTGCGATGCTCGCCGTATTTATGATAACGCCGCGCTCCTCCCCAATGGGCGCGAGCCGCGAAAGGCGGGCAGCGAACTGCGACGCGAGGACAAATGCGCCGATAAGGTTGACGTCCACAACTTTTCGGAACTGAGCGGCATCATGGGCCGACCCGTCGCGCTGTACCGTGCGAGACCCTGCAACGATCCCGGCGCAATTGACGAGAATGCGGGCAGCGCCAAACGCTTGCTCCACCCCATCCAGCCCGGCCGCGATGCTTGCGGTATCTGTCACGTCCACGCGGAAGAACAAACCGTCGAGTTGCTTTGCCAATGTGCGGCCAGCACTCTCGTTCAGATCGAAGATAACGAGCTTTGCGCCGTCAGCGGCGACGGCCCGCGCCACCGCTTCGCCCAAGCCTGACGCGCCCCCGCAAACGATCGCGCCGCAGTCTCTCAGATCCATACCATTCCTTTGCCGTCACAAGGCGAAACCGAAGTCTTACGCGATGTTCTCGGACCGCCGCACGTAAGGCAAGTCATCGCGCGACAGTCCCGGTTCGGCTCGGCCAAGCCGCTAAAATTTGTAACCGAAGCCGAGGCCGAGTATCAGCGGGTTCACCTGCACCTTTGCGACGGCTGGCAGCGCACCGGCCGGCGTGGGGTATTGTGCCGAAATCCGATTGCTCAACAGGATGTATTTGACATCGAGGTTGAGCGTCCATTTCGGGGCGATCTCATAGTGCATGCCCGCTTCGAAGGCGGTGCCGAACGCATTTTCTATTTTTACGTTCCGCAAGGCTGCATCGGTGTGCGCTATGAACATCGTATAATTCACGCCGATACCGACATAGGGGTCGAATTTACCCAGGCCCGGCGCATGATACTGTAGCGCAAGCACAGCCGGTCCGTAAAACGTGCCGGCGAGGCGCCCGAGACTTGCCAGCGGTCCGGTGCCATTTATGTTGGCTCGTGGCGGTATGCCGGCATACCCGTCGATCGCCCACTCAGGCGTAAGGAAATAGGCCAGGTCGAGGGTCGCAGTCAGTTCGTCTCCCGTCCGGATCGATGCGTTCGCCACCCGTGACCCGGCGAGATTGACCTTAGCCGATAGATCGGGAAAGAAAACGCCGCTTAGATCGGCGTTGATCGCCCAATGGGTCGGCGTAGCGCCCTCTTCGGCGAGAGCCGCAGCGGGGCTGAGTCCGAAGATCAGGCAGCTCAAAGGCAAGAATAGACGCAGTTGCAATGGCACTTGTGTTCCCCCTGCGGAAGATTCTGTCCGTCCCGCTTCCAAGTCTCACAAACATATGATCGGCTGGGCCGTGGTCATAGGTTGCAACGGACAGATACAGAGTTCGCTAGAATCGAACGGAAAGCGCACTGAATGGCGGGCGCGGATCGCGCGAGCCGATCGGCTGAACGCCGGCCGAATTCGTTATTCGGCCGCCTCGCTCTCGATCGGATCGCCGTGGCTACGGAACCGCTCGCGTAGGAAATCGAGGAGCAGGCGCAGGCGCGGGGCCATGTTGCTCTTATGCTGAAACACCGCCGAGATTGCGCCGTCAGGAACCGACCAGTCTTTTAGCACATGAACGAGGCGGCCGGTCCGGAACTCGTCGCGCACGGCGTAGCTGGGCAGCAGGGCCATCATGTCGCCGGACGCCGCCAGCTCCCGGGCTGCAAGGCCCGTGTTCGTCCGAAACACGGGCGAGACCGGCACCGTCACCCGCTTGCCGGTCCGATGGTGCACGGAGAGCCGATCTGGATAAGGCAGCGCGGTGATGCTGACCCATCGAGCACGTTCGAGGTCGTCGATCGACCGAGGCTCGCCGTAACGTTCGATATAGGCCGGACTCGCGCAGCAGACCATGCTGAAGCCGCCGAGCCTCACTGCGTGCAGCCGGCTCTCGCGCAGCCATCCGACACGGATCGACAGGTCGATGCCCGTCTCGACCATATTGATGATATTGTCGTCGAGCACGAGGTTGAACGCGATCTTCGGATGCTGTCCCGAGAACGCGGCAAGGTGCGGGATGAGGAACTCCAGGCCCAGATCGTAAGCCGTTGACAGGCGGATCATGCCACATGCTTCGGTCCGCTTGTCCGCCAGCGACTGGATCCCCTCGCCGGCTTGCGCAAGCATTTGCAGGCATGACTCGAAGAAGCGCTGCCCGTCTTCGGTGAGCGAGAAGGATCGGGGCGTCCGGTTGATCAGAGCAACCCCGAGCGATTGCTCAAGCAGCGCGATATGCTGGCTGACTACTGATTTGCCCAGCCCGAGGGCCAGGGCGGCTTTCGAGAAGGATCCTACCTCGGCGACCTTGGCAAACACCGCCATTCTATAAAGATTGCGTATCAGCACGTCCGTTCCAGTCGAACTTTGTCGTTGTTTCGTAACCTTAAACACGGTTTGGCGCTGACAGCACGGACGAAATTCGCCAAACTGACGTGAACACGATAGGCTTAAGGGTGCGTCTTCCGACGCCCACGTCGGAGGCGTCGTGCTAACAATTTACAGATTTGGCCCAAGTTGGGGTCTGCCGTGTATCAGCCCCTTTGTCACGAAATTAGTGACGTATCTACGCCTGCGCGGGGACATCCCTTTCCGCCTCATCAATCAAGATCTTTCACGGCTCAAGATCGACTCGCCGCGTGGCAAACTCCCGTATGCAATCATGCCCAACGGTGGTTTGGTCCCGGACTCCAGTGAGATCATTGCTGCACTGCAGCGAGAGGCCGGCGACCCGCTCGACCGCCTGCTGACGCCGGCCGCCAGAGCCGAAACGATCGCGTGGGTGCGTTTGTGCGACGAACATCTCTATTGGAGCGCGGTCGTGTTCGCGCGCTGGCGACTGGAGGCGAACTGGCAGGAATATCGCAAGTTGGTGGCGCGCGGCTTCTCGGGCGACGAGACTGCCGCCGACCAATTCCGCTTGGTGATCCTTGCCGAGTTCGAAGGCCACGGAATGGGGCGGCGCACGCCCGAGGGCGTGTTGGCTGCCTTCCTCGCAGACCTGGACGCGATCGAGGCCCGGCTGGGTAACAAGCCCTTCTTCTTCGGTGTCGCTCCGCACACGGTGGATGCATCGATCTACGCGATCTTGGCTCACATCATCCGGCCGCCGTTCCAATGGGCCGGCCGCGAAGCTGTTCTGGCCCGCCAGACGCTGGTCAGCTATTGCGGCAGGCTCGAACGGATGACGGAGAGTACTGCATAACCGGACGCTGAGTTCCGAAATTTCCGCCTATTGCGGACGTTGCGGGTTGTTCATCTTTCATCGAAGGCCGGGCCCGCAGTGGCCATAGCAAGGTGGAGGAAAGAAGATGCCCGAAGGTACCATCGCTATATCGCCGGCCGGAACGGCGCACTCGAAGACCGCGAGCGCTAATTTCCGGGTCGATTTCCGCCTCATGGCGTTCGCGTTGTTTACGCTTACAGTGATCTATGTTGCCTACCGGATCTATCAGCAAATCATGGGCTGGTCCGCCGGGCTCGATGCGACGGCACCCGAATTCGACACGTACTGGCTCACCTTATTCAAGGTGCAAACGCCCGTTCTGTACGGCGCGGTCGCAGTCAACGCCGCATACCTGTTCTGGACTCGCGACAAGCAGGTCGAGCGGGTCGCGCCGGAGGTCGAGTTGCGCCGCTACTTCACGTTTGTGATGTGGCTGCTTTGCTACACCTTCTGCTTCTACTGGACTGGTAGCTTCTTTGCCGAGGGCGATGGCGACTGGCACCAGACCGTGTTGCGCGACACGCCGCTCACGCCGTCCCACATCGTGCTGTTCTATGCGACGATCCCGATCTACCTGTTCTTCGGCGTTGGCTCTTTCTGCTACGCGATGACCCGGTTGCCGGCCTTCGCACGCAACATCTCCTTGATGCTGGTCTTTGCGGTCGTCGGTCCGTTCCTGATCCTGCCCAACCTCGGCTACAATGAGTGGGGTCACGCCTACTGGCTGACTGAGGAGATCTTCTCCCATCCGCTGCATTGGGGCTTCGTGTTCCTCGGGTGGAATGCGCTCGCCCTGGCAGGCGTCCTCCTGCAGGTCGTCGGCCGGATGCGCCAGTTGTTTCCGGCCGTGATGGCGCACAATCCGGCCATTTGACCTGACCAAGGCATTCCAGGGCGCGCCAGGACGCGCCCTGGAAGAGGGTGTTCAATAACAAGGGGCGCCCAGACCATGGCGGCTCCAGGGAAATCGTCATGTCAGCAACGAGTGGTATCGCCGGTCAGCGTGCTTTTCCGGCAGCAGATCGTCCAGTAAAACAAACCGTTATCGATATCAGCGGGCTGAGTCCGCAGGCTGCCAGATATTCGCGCCTCTTTGACTGGATGGTCGTCGCCTGCGTCGTGCTGCTGTTCACGGGCGCTATCCATCTCCACGTCATGCTCACCGTCGGCGATTGGGATATGTTCGCCGACTGGAAAGATCGTCAATATTGGCCTCTGCTGACCCCCGTCTCGATGATCGTCTTCCCGGCGGCATTGCAGGCCGTGTTCTGGACGAACTTCCGCTTGCCGATCGGGGCGACAGTTGGGGCGGTCTGCTACATGCTCGGCGTCGCCATCACGCGATACGTCCAATGGCATATCTGGACCGGCTATCCCTACACCATGAGCCTGCCGGCCGAAATGATCACCGGCGCGCTGTGCATGGACGTGGCTCTGATTGTCACCCGCAATTTCCTGTTCACGGCGATCTTCGGCGGGTTCGCCTTCGCCTTCATGTTCTGGCCGGCGAATTACACGATCTTCGCGCCATACTATCAGCCGGTATCGCACATGGGCTCCATGGCGTCCGTCGCCGACCTGATAGGCTACGTGTTCCCGCGCTCGGCAACGCCAGAATACATTCGGATCATCGAGCGCGGCACCTTGCGGACGTTCGGCGCTTCCGTCAGCTGGGTTTCGGCCGTGTTCGCAGGCTTCATCTGCATCTTCATGCATATCCTGTGGTGGCAAGTGGGCCGCTTTGCATCAAGCACCCGCTGGATCCCGATGGGTAACTACTTCCGCGGCCTCATGGGGGTGCGCAACACGCCCCGTGGCGCCGTGATCGAGGAGGCCTGAGCGATGACCCGCCTCGTCAGAATCATCCGGAACGCGACCTGGGCCGCCGCCGCCCTCGCCGCTGCCATGCTCGCGCCGCAGTCGGCCTTCGCACATGGCGAGCGTGCCCAGGAGCCGTATCTGCGCACCCGGACGGTCCAGTTCTACGACGTCAAGTTCGACCATACCCAAGTGAAGGTGAATGACATCATCACCGTCACCGGCAAGTTCCACCTCATGGGTGACTGGCCCGATGCGGTTTCGCCGCCTGACGTGGTGTTCCTTGCCACGGGCTCGCCGGGGCCAATGGTCGTGCGACTGGAAAGCTACGTGAACGGCATCCCGGCGCGGCAGTCATTCTCCAAGCTTGAAATCGGCCAGGACTACGATTTCAAGCAGGTGCTCAAGGCGCGCGTCCCCGGCCGGTTCCATATCCATCCGCTGGTTTCCATCAAGGGGTCCGGCGCCCTCGTCGGACCCGGCGAGTGGCTCGACATCAGTGGGTCGGCCGCCGACTTCACCGACTCGTTCACCACGCTCACGGGCAATCCGATCGAGGACCTCGAGACGTACAAGGTGGGCCGTGCGATCGGCTGGTATCTCGTCTGGATCGTCCTCGCCGCAGCATGGCTGCTCTACTGGCTGCTGCGCCCTTTGCTGATCCCGCGCGCCATCGCCTTGTCGAAAGGCCGGGAGGATTTGCTGGTCACCAGCCGTGACCTCGCCGTGGGGCTGGGTGTGGGCGTCGCCGTGATCTTCTTGACGGCCGGCGGCTATGCGATGGCCAGCGCCGAATACCCCTACAACGTGCCGTTGCAGTCCGGCACGCAGCGCGTCGATCCGCTGCCGCTCGACGATCGGGCGAACATCGTGATCAAAGTGTTGCACGCCACGTATGACGTCCCCGGTCGGTCCATGAAAATCACCGCGCGGATGACCAACAACGGCAACGTGCCGCTCACGCTCGGCGAGTTGACCACCGCCAACATCCGGTTCGTGAACAAGGCGCTGCCTGCGGCGGTCGCCAACGTCGATCCGTCCTACCCGAAGGAATTGGTGGCGCGGACATCGCTCAACGTTAAGGACGCGAGCCCGCTCCAGCCGGGCGAGACACGCGACATCGATATCTCCGCCACCGACGCCATGTGGGAAACGGAGCGCCTGACGAGCTTCCTGACGGATGTGGACTCCAAATTCGGCGCTCTCCTGTTCTTCTACACGCCGGATGGCAAACGTCGCATAAGCGAGATCGGCGGTGCGATCCTCCCCGTTTTCACGGAGCTATAAGTCCGTGGGGGCGCGTCTCGGCCGGCTTGCCGCCGCTGCCCTGGTGCTGGCAGCCGCTCCCTTGGGAGCGGCGCTGGCCCATGGCGGTGTCGCGATGGAGCAGGATGTCTGCCGTCTGACCATCGGCACGTATTGGATGCATTTCACGGGTTATCAGCCGGACAAGACCCGCGCAGAGTTCTGCGAGGACATCCCGCAGACCGGAAAGACTGTGATCGTCCTGGATTTTGTCGATGACGCGATGCGCGACATTCCGCTTGGCTTCAAGATCGTGCGCCAAACTGACGGACCGGCCGAGCAAGCGCCAGTGCTGCTCGAGCGTCCGCCGCAGCTCTACCCGACCGGTTCGGTCGCGATCCGGACCGACTTCGCCGAACCCGGCAACTATGTCGGCATCGTCACGCTCGGGGAGCGGCTGAGCAATGTGTCGCAATTTCCGTTCAGCGTCGGGCAGAATCGGATGTGGCGACACATGGCAATCGGATCCGTCCTGGTGATTGCAGCCGCCATCGGCCTCTTCTTCTACGGGAGACGCCGCCAGCGTTCCGCGATCGCGTCGATGGCGGGTGTGCTGCTGCTGATGCCGGGTCTGGCGCAATCCCATACGGCGCTGATCGCGAACGAACCGCCGGCCGATGCCGAAATCACCGACCTGCCGTCCGCCATCGTCCTGCGGTTCAGTAGCCGGATTGAACCCCGATACGCCGAGGTGACGATCGAACATGACGGCAAACACGTGCCGGCCGGCCCAGCCTCGGTCGATCCCAGCGCGACCACGCTGTCGGTCCCGGTGTCGCTGGCCGGCAAAGGCAGCTTCCACGTGCACTGGACCGTGCTCGCCACCGATGGACATCGCTCTGCGGGCGACTACAGCTTCACCATAAGGCAGTGATCGCGCTCCCATGAGCTTCGTCCTGCACGCAGCGGGTGGTTTGAAGCTGGCAGCTGGTTCGAGCCTGGCCGGCTGCGGCGTCGCCGAGTGTCTGGCACGCTGGCATGTGCTGCCGTTGGACCGGCTCTCGCGCATCCGGCGTCTGCGGGCGGCGACCGCCGTCATTGGGCTGATGGCAACGATGCTCCACCTCTCGCTGTTCGCAGAGGAAGCGATGTGCGCCACGGCGCCGATTTTTAATCCCGTGCTGTCTATCGTGATCGCGGCGGGAACCACAGCCGGCGTTTGCATCCTGGCGCAACTCGGTCTGTTCGCCACGGCCGCGGCGCTGTCCGCCGTGCGGGTGAACGCTTGGCTCTCCGCTGGCCTCGGGGCCCTCACGGTTGCGGCCGGCGTGTCGGCGTCGCATCCGGTGGCCGACTCCGGCAGCACCCTGATCAGTGCCGCAGCCCTGCTGCACGCCGTCCTGGCATGCGCATGGGCTGGAACGCTGCCAGCGCTGTTGCTGTTGTCCGGCAACCGTCGCGGCAACCGCCCATTGCTGGCCGTCCTGCTCGCAACCTTCTCGCGCCTGGCCCTGCCGTCGATTGCGCTCGTGCTGATCACGGGCGTCATCCTCGCGCGATGGGCAGTCGACCCCGCGGAGGCGATGATCGGCACCGCCTACGGTCAAACCCTGCTTATCAAGCTCGTCCTGGTGGCTGCGGCACTCGGCTGTGCAGCCGCGATCAGGAGCCGGCTCCGAACGGCGTCCGACGATGGCCAGCATCGCCTGCTGACCTGGGAAGCGGCCTTCGCCCTGGCCGTCGTGCTTGCGGCGGCCACGCTTGCCGGCTTGCCGCCCGCGGCGCACGTCTCGTTCGCCTGGCCGTTCACGCTGCGATTGGCGCCGCTCATTGCCGCGCAGACGACGCCCGGCGCTGCCGGCTGGATGCTTGGTGGCGGCGGGGCGCTTCTGGCCGGTGCCGGAGGCGCACTGCTCGCGAACCGGCGTGGCGCCCGGCGTTGGGCCATCGGCTTCACGGCGGCCGGCGTCGTTGCTGGGGCGGCCCTTGCCGTTCCAGCGGCCTCGATCCCTGCATACCCGACCACTTTCCTGCATCCACCGTCAGGCTTCAGCGCCGAGACGGTCTCTCGGGGCACTGTGCTCTATGCCCAACATTGTGCGGCTTGCCACGGTGATTCGGGCCACGGCGACGGAGTCGCTGCCGCCGGGCTCAACCCGCCGCCGGCGGACCTGACTGCGCCGCATCTTGGCTTGCATACTCATGGCGATCTCTACTGGTGGATCAGCAACGGCTATCCGGGATCGGCAATGCCGGGGTTTGCCCAAGCCTTATCGCCAGCGCAGCGCTGGAACGTCATCGACATGCTGATGGCGCGGAGCCTCGGTTACGAGGCGCGGACGATCGGCCCTGCGGTTGTGGCGCGGGATCCCTGGCTGCCGGCGATCGAGACACGGCTGCATGGGCCGGACGGCGTGCATCTGCTGTCAACACTGGGCGGCCCCGCCGGCACGCTGCTCGTGCTGATCGAGGACAGCTCAGAACTCGCCCGGCTCGACGCTCTTGCCGAGGCAGCGCCCGTCGTTGCGCGGGCAGGGGGGGCGATCGTCGTCGTGGTGCCGCCCGAGCTGGCCGAAGCGGCCCGGACGCGGCCTGGCCTTCAACTCATGATCGATCGCGACGGCACGGCATCCACTGCTTGGTCAAACTACCGGCGCACACTGGCAGACCAGGACAGGTCCGACCGCACGCGCATTCTTCCACGCTTGGAATGGCTCATCGACAGGTTTCATTTCGTCCGGGCGCGGTGGCGGTCCGATGAACCAGCCGCGGACGCCGATACGCTGGCGCAGCAATTCGAAGCACTCTCGAACGAGCCGGAACTCCGATCGGCGGCGCTCCATGGCCACTAGGCTTCGGATCGCCGCTGTGGCGCTGCTGGCGGGTGCAGCCCTCGCCGTCCTATGGCCATCCCCGCTGCCGCTGCCGGGCCCCGCCGGTGATACCGGTTCCCTCGCCTGCGCGCCCGGTGCCACCGGCACTGCCGGCCGGACCGACGCGGTGCTGACCCAAGACGGTCTGGGCGTGACTGTCGTCACGCCATCGGACTACCGGCCCGGCCGCGGGTATGGCTTGCTCGTTCTGTTCCCGCCGGCCGGTTTCACCCGGGGCGGCGCAGAGCGGTATTACGGCCTGACCGAAGCAGCGACACGGCAGGGATGGATCGTCGCCTACAGCGATCACCTGCCGCTCGGGCGGGCCGCGGTCGCCGCTCAGTCGCGCGTGCCGGCTGTCGTGCGGTCGCACTGGTGTATCGATCCGGCGCAGATCGTCTATGCCGGGCACTCCGACGGCGCGACGATTGCCCAACTCGCTGCCTTGCTCGATCCGCCGGCCGCGATCATCGCGAGCGCGGCCGGGATCGACGCCGCCGACTTGGCCGCCGAAGGCTGCGCCGGCACGAGCGACGTGCTCGTCCTGCACAACCCGGCGGACGAGCGTTTCCCGTCATACGGACAGCATAATGCGCCGGTCTTTGCGGCATGCCTGGGCTGCGCGCCCAACCCGCGCACGGTCGCGGACTGCGTCGAGTTTCCCGGCTGCCGCGACGCTCATCGCGTGGCGTTGTGCCCAACCACCGAGCCCCATGCGCGCCTTCCCCACGCTTTCGCGGCGCGCCTGCTCGCCTTTTCCGCAACCTACAATCACCGAGGATGACGCCCCATGCGTGGACGCATGCAGAACCGCCAACTTCTGATTTCCACCCTGATCGAGCATGCGGCGAGCAATCACGGCGGCACCGAGATTGTCTCCAGGGTCCATGACGGGTCGATATTCCGCTACACGTACCGCGATGCTGCCAAACGGTCCAAGCAGTTGGCCCAGGCCTTGGCGAAGCTGGGCCTCGAATTCGGCGACCGTGTCGGCACACTGGCATGGAACACCCATCGGCACTTCGAAATCTATTATGGCGTCAGCGGCTCCGGCCTCGTCTGCCACACCGTCAACCCGCGCCTCTTCTTCGAACAGATCCGCTACATCGTCGCCCATGCCGAAGACAAAGTGATGTTCTTCGACCTGTCGTTCACCAGCCTCGTCGAGCAGCTCGCCCCGCACGCTCCAAGCGTGAAGAAGTGGGTTGCGCTCTGCACCGAGGACGAACTTCCCGCGCTCGATCTGCCGAACCTGATTGCTTACGAGAGCCTGATCGCCACCGAGGACGGCACGTTCGAGTGGCCTAGCTTCGCAGAAGATACGGCGTCGTCGCTCTGTTACACATCAGGCACGACCGGCGACCCCAAAGGCGTACTCTATTCCCATCGCTCGACGATACTGCACGCCTACGCTTCGTGCGTTCCCGACAACTTCAACCTGTCGGCGCGCGACGTGCTGCTGCCCGGCTCATCGATGTACCACGCCAACGCCTGGGGTCTTCCATACGCGGCAACGCTCGTCGGCGCCCGCGTCGTCCTCGCCGGCTCCAAACTCGACGGCGCGAGCCTGCATGAACTGATCGAGGCCGAAGGGGTCACGGTGAGCTGTGGTGTGCCGACCATCTGGCTCGGCTACGCGCAGCATCTCGAAGCCACGCGGCAGCAACCGCGCACGCTCAAGCGCCTGATCATCGGCGGCGCTGCCTGCCCGCCTGCACTCATCGAGTTGTTCGAGCGCGAGCATGGCATCACCGTCACCCAACTCTGGGGTATGACCGAGACCAGCCCGTTAGGAGTCGTCAACACGCCTCTTTCCAAGCATGCAGGGCTGACCGGCGCGGACCTCGCCGACTTGCTCGGCAAGCAGGGCCGCGTCGCTTACGGCGTCGAACT
>CAZZVB010000129.1:0-13358 GCA_964657445.1 uncultured Burkholderiaceae bacterium
TGGGGCGGGAGGGATCGAACCTCCGAATGGCGGAATCAAAATCCGCTGCCTTACCGCTTGGCGACGCCCCATCTGCCGGTGTCTGTGAATAGGGCGCTCGGAGACGGTTCGTAAAGGGGGCCAGCGCTGCGCCACCATTCCGCCGGGAGCATTGCGGCAGCAGCTTGCGCGTTGTCCGAAGTCGGGAACAGGCCGAAGCACGTAGCGCCTGACCCGCTCATGCGGGCCAGCAGGCAAGCTGGCAGGCACCGGATCGCGGATAGAACCGCCCCGATTTGCGGTGCGATCGTGAGAGCCGCTGGTTCGAGGTCATTGCCCAGAGCCGAAAGTGTCTGGGCCAACTCCGCCGCGCTGTCCCATGAGCGCCGCGGCGCAACCGGCGCAGAATAGTCGCCAGACCTTGCGCGGAACACGTCGGCCGTGGCCACGGCGATTCCTGGGTTGACTAGCAGCAACCCGCATGGCGGCAGGGCGGCCAGGGTCTGCACGGTCTCCCCCACGCCGCTCATGCGCGCGGGCGCGCTGGCCAGGCAGACGGGCACGTCCGCCCCCAGGCGGAGCGCCAATGCCGCCAGTTCGTCGGGGCCAGGCGCCAACTTCCACAGGCGGCATAGGATACGCAGGGCCGCCGCGGCATCGGCGGAGCCGCCCCCGATGCCGGATGCCACCGGCAGGTGCTTTTCCAGCAGCAACGCCGCCTGTGGCGGGCGCCCCGCCCAGTCGGATAACATGCGGGCCGCGCGCAGGACGAGATTGTCTGGCTCAGCCATCAGCCCCGCCGCAAAAGGGCCTTCGAGGCGAAGGGAGAGCACGTCCGCCTGCCGGGCATGCAAAACATCGGCGGCGGGGCCGAACACGACGATGCTGTCCAGCAGGTGGTATCCGTCGCTCCGTCGTCCGGTCACCAAAAGGCTGAGGTTGACCTTTGCCGGGGCCGGCTCGGTCAGCACCGTCATTCGACGCGGCGTTCCGTGGTAACCGCCGGCGGCTGCGGCGGGTTGGCGTTTTTCGCCAGCTTCGAGAGCAACGCCTTCTCGTCCTGCGGCTCGGGATTGAGGATGAGCGCGCGGCGCCACTGGATCTCCGCCTCGCGCCGGCGGCCGGCAGCCATGTAGGCATCGCCGAGATGGCTGTTGATCGTTGAGTCTTCCGGCTCCAATTCGACCGCCTGCTCAAGGAAGCGCACGGCGCCGACGTGATCGCCGGTCTGCAGCAGCACCCAGCCGAGGCTGTCCACGATCGCACCGTCGTTCGGCCGCAACTCGACAGCCCGCTCCAGCATCGCACGGGCGCGGCCAATGTTGCGCCCCTGTTCTGTCCATGCGTAGCCGAGATAGTTCAAGACGCCGGGTTGGTCCGGCGAAAGCTCGAGCGACTTCAGGAAATCCGCTTCGGCTTTCGGCCAATCATGCGCCCGGTCGTAGGCCACTCCTTGCTCGTAGTAGAGTGTCCAATTCATGCGCCCTGGCCGGCCCACCCGGGCGATTGCGCGGCCGTATGTGTCGGCCGCCAAGCTGAACTGCCCCCTCGCCCTTTGCATTTGGCCGAGCAAGGCGAGCGGCTCAGGCTGGTCAGGATATTGGGTGGCGAGATGCTCGAGCGTGGCCTGCGCCTGATCGGCATGGCCCTCCCGGTCGGCATACTGCGCTTGCCGCAGCTCGATCAACGCATAAAGCGCGTCGGTCGTCGGCACCGGCGCCAACGCGTCCATTGCAGCTTCGACGTGATTGCTCCGGGCCTGGATTTCGGCCGTTAGCAGCCGCGCCGCTGTGAAACCTGGACGCAGATCGAGTGCCAAGCGCAACAGCAGCAGCGAGAAATCCGGTGCGTCCTGCTGTTGTAGATTGGCCGCCAAGGCGAGGTATGCCTCGGCAAGCCCATCCGTTGCGTTGGCCACTTGCCGCGCAGCGAGCGACTGCTGCAGCGCCGGTTCGGCGATTGCCAGATCTGGAATTGCATCCACCAATGCATGGATGGTCGCACGGGCCTCGTTTCCCTGCCCGTTACGCGCCTGCCAGCTTGCCGCGATCATACCCAGCCGCAGGTTGAGCGCTCCATACTCGACCATCGCGATGCGATACAGCCGTGCGGCGTCTGCCGTTCGCCCGGCGATATCGGCAATCATGGCGGCGTGCAGTGCGAAGATCCCGCGGTAGCGCGTTCCCTCGATAAACGGCCGAACAGTGCTCAGCGCCTCGTCAGTCGCTCCGGCGCCTTGTTGGGCCCAGGCCTGCATCAGCGGCTTCAGGATTTGGTTGGCGCCCTGCCCCGGCAGCGCCGCGAATTTGGCCTCCGCGGCCGCCCAATTACCGGCTTTCACGTCTGCGTCCGCCAGGACCAAGATGGCCGCCGGGCTAGCCGGCAGTTGTTGCGCGAGTTCGACTGCCTCCGGCCGGCCCGTCATGAAGACGGCAGCGAACGCTTCCTGCCGAAGCTGAAGGTTTTGCGGATCGGATTTCAGCGCCGCCAGCAGCCCATCAGCCGCCCTGGGCAGGTCCGTTCGGGCGAGTGCGAAACGGCCCACCAGATACTGCCCGGACAGGCCGTCAAAGCTACGGCTTGCCGGACCGGCCGTATCGGCAGGGTCATCTGCAGCACAGGCAGACAACAGACAGAGCGCCAATAAGGCAGCCCGGGAGTGGTTTGCGCAATGCAACATGGCCCGCAGTCTTAGAGCGGGTGCACCGCCATTGCCATAGCGGCGTCACGTCCCGGTATGCAGCGCTACATGCCGCCGGGATAGTTCGGCCCGCCGCCGCCCTCCGGAACGCACCAGTCGATGTTTTGCGTCGGATCCTTGATGTCGCAGGTTTTGCAGTGCACGCAGTTCTGCGCGTTGATTTGCAGCCGCGGTTCACCCGCCTCCACGCCGACCGCCTCGTACACGCCTGCCGGGCAATAGCGGCTTTCCGGGCTGCGGTATTCGGACCAATTCACGCCTTGCCACTTCGCCGGGTCACGCAGGCGAAGGTGAACCGGCTGGTTCTCTTCGTGGTTGGTATTGCTGATGAACACCGACGACAACTTATCGAACGTCAGCTTGCCATCCGGCTTGGGATAGGAAATAGGCTGCGCCTTCGACGCGTCCACGAGTGTCTGATTGTCGGCATGCGCGTGATGCATCGTCCAAGGCGCCTTGCCGCGCAACACGATTGTGTCGATCGCGGAATACACCATGCCGCCGTAAAGCCCGAAGCGGGCGAATGACGGGCGAATATTGCGTTCGGCCTTCAGTTCCTGCCAGGCCCAGCTGGCCTGCATCTTGTCCGTAAAGCCGGATGGCTCGGCAGGCTTGTTGCCGGCGAGCGCCTCGGCCAGCGCCTCCGCAGCCACCATCCCCGACTTCATTGCCGTGTGCGTGCCCTTGATTTTCGGCACGTTCAGGAACCCGGCGGTATCGCCGATCAGCGCGCCACCGGGGAAGGTCAATTTGGGGATCGATTGGAAGCCGCCCTCGCTCAAGGCGCGCGCGCCGTAGCTGATCCGCCGGCCGCCCTCGAAATGCTTGCGCATCGCGGGATGAGTCTTGAAACGCTGCATCTCGTCGAACGGTGAGAGCCAGGGGTTTTTGTAGTCCAGGCCGACCACGAAGCCGAACGAAACCATCCGGTCGCCCCAGTGATACAGCCATGACCCGCCGTACGTGCCGCTGTCGAGTGGCCAGCCGATGCTATGCTCGATAAGGCCAGGCCTATGCGCTTCCGCTGGGATCTCCCACAGCTCCTTGATGCCGAGCGCGTAGGTCTGCGGGTCAACGCCCGCGCGTAGATCGAACCGCTCCATCAGCCGCTTGCTCAATGACCCGCGGCAGCCCTCGGCGAACAGCGTGTAGGTCGCCCGCAACTCCATGCCTGGCTGGTAGTTTCCGCCATGCTCGCCATTCTTCTCGACGCCCATATCGCCAGTCGCGACGCCGACGATCCGTCCGTCCTCCTCCAGCAATTCAGCGGCGGCAAATCCTGGATAGATCTCGACACCCAGCGCCTCGGCCTGTGTGCCCAACCAGCGGACCACATTGCCCAGCGAGACGATGTAGTTGCCGTGATTATGCATCTGCGGCGGGGTTGGCAGCTTGATCGCGCGGTTAGCCGTGAGGAAAAGAAAGCGATCCTCACCCGCCGGAGTCGTCAATGGAGCGCCGCGTTCTTGCCAGTCGGGCAGCAACTCGTTCAGGGCACGCGGCTCGATCACTGCGCCGGACAGGATGTGCGCCCCGACTTCACCGCCTTTTTCCACGACGCAAACCGTAGCGTCGGGCGCGAGTTGCTTCAGCCGGATCGCAGCCGAGAGCCCCGCCGGCCCCGCCCCCACGATCACCACGTCAAACTCCATCGCCTCGCGCTCAGACATGCGTTTCCTCCGTTCCCATGTAAATTAGGAGCGCATGGGCGTTTCCGCCACCCGCGAGGGTGTTGCGCGACGCCTCAGGGCGGCTGAGAAGGGCGGAATGGACGATCTCGCGCTGTTACGGCTCCAGATGGAGTGGGGGGCGGATGAGGCGCTGGCCGATGCACCGGTCGATTGCCGCAAGCAGCAACGCCATCAACTGGAACCAGCAGCCCCGATGCTGGTCAAGCGAGCCCCCTCGCCCGCAATCCTGCAACCCGGTCCCGGGGCTGTTGCGCAGGCTCAGGCGGCGGCGGCGGCGGCGCAGACCCGCGAGGCGCTGCGTGCTGCACTGGCTGCATTCGAGGGATGCGCCCTGCGCGCGACCGCCACACGCCTTGTGTTCAGCGATGGCGATCCGGCAAAGGGCGTCGTTCTGGTGACCGACGTGCCGGGCGCGGCGGAGGACCGGGCGGGCGTTCCGTTCGCCGGCCCGGCAGGATTGTTCCTCGACCGTATGTTCACGTCGGCCGGGCTGGACCGTGCCGAGTTCCTAGCCACCAGCCTGCTGCCCTGGCGGCCACCGGGCGACCGCAAGCCGGCCGACCTCGAAATACAGATTTGCCTGCCATTCCTGTTGCGCCACCTGGAGCTGCTGCAGCCGAGGCGGATCATACTGTTCGGCGCCCTCACCGCGCGCACCCTGCTGCCGGCGGCCGGCCGCCGAGTGCGGGGCGTGTGGCAGGATCTTGCCGTGCCTGGACTGCCCACGGCAGTGCCGACCCTGGCCCTCCCGTCGATGGCGCACATCCAATCGACAGCTGCCGCCAAGCGGGACGCATGGGCCGACATGCTGCGGCTTCGCAGAGTGCTCGATGAACTGCCTCGCCGGGAACGAAACGATCACGATTGAGTTATGGTCCTGACGTCGAGCCGCGCTTGGCCTGCCGTAGGTGATCCCGTTTTGAGCAAGGTGCATCATCCTTGCTTGCCACCGAGGCGTGTAGCGTGTAGCGCCCGCTCGCCATGCGAGGAGTCGAACATACGTTCTCCCGCCTTCCCGCCGCCCGGGCGTTAATCGCCGGGGCCGCGATACTCGCCGGTGCAATGCCGGCGGGAGCCGCGCATGCGGTTGGAGTGGGTGAGGACACGGCATTTGCCAATCCCCGAATCGCACCCGGTCCGGGTGCTGCGACTCTCCATATGCCGGGTGGCGGCTTGGGCGGGGCAGGATTGCCGCAGCCGTTGACGCCCAGCGATGCCGGGCGGTTGCGGCACATCTTCGCAATGCAAAGCGAAGGCAAAATGGATGCGGCCGCTGCCGAACTTCCTGCGGTGAGCGACGTGGTGCTGAATGGCCACGTGCTCGCACAGCGCTATTTAAGCCGCCACGTGCAGCCGTCCTCAGCTGATCTCGCGGCTTGGCTGGCACGCTACCCTGACCATCCTGACGCGCCGGCGATCCACACTACGTTGCTTTCGCGGCTGGCGGCGGGCATGCCGAAACCGCCAGCGCCAGAGGTCGAGATGCTGACCCCTGAGGCGCCTCTGGCGGTGACTCCCGAAGAAGGGGAGCCGCCACGCGTGAGGCTTCAGCGCAATCCGCTGCTGGACCGCACGATCCATGAGCGGGCGCGTGCCGGCAACGCCGACAGCGCGGTCCATCTTCTGACGATCACCAAGGGTCTAGACGCGGTTTACGGTGCGCAACTGAGGGCCGAGATCGCCCAGTCGCTCTTCACCCAGGGCCGTGACGAGGAGGCGCTGCGTCTGGCTCAAGGCGCTGTGCGGCAGTCGGGCGGGCGGATCGGCCTTGCTGCATATGTCGGCGGCTTGGCTGCCTGGCGCTTGCAGCGGCCCGGAGAGGCGCAGCCTTTGTTCGAGGCAGCCAACCGCGCCGAGATCGCCTCCGCCAGCCTGCAGACGGGCGCCGCGTTCTGGGCGGCCCGCACGCACCTTCGCAACCATGATCCGGCCGGCTTTGCGCCCTGGATGCACAAGGCCGCCGAGTCGCAGCACACCTTCTACGGCCTGCTGGCGCGCCGCTCCCTCGGGCTGGAAACCAAGACGCAGGACATACGGGAAACCCTGGGTTCGGCGGATACGGACGCTCTGATGGCCAACCCGCACGGACGGCGCGCCTTTGCCCTGTTGCAGATCGGTGAGGCCAAACGCGCCGAGGCGGAGTTCCGCTGCCTTTGGCCGCAGATCGCTCAAGATCCTGGCCTGAGCGGGTCTGTGCTTCGCGTCGCGGAGGCGGCTGGATTGACCGATCTGGCGGCACAACTTGCCGGGTTGATCGAGACGGCAGAGGGCAGGCCCCATGATGATGCCAGGTTCCCGGTTCCGGCATTGCGCCCGACCGGCGGCTTCCGGATGGACCCGGCGTTGCTGTATGCCTTGATCCGGCTGGAATCGAACTTCGATCCAGACGCTAAGTCGAGCGTTGGCGCACGCGGGCTGATGCAACTGATGCCCGTGACGGCCAGCTACATCAATGGCGGCAACGGCAATGACGCTGGACGTTATGCGCGCAAGCTGCTCGACCCGGCCACCAACCTCGCACTCGGACAAAGCTACGTCCTGTATTTAGCAGGCATGGATGGGATCAAGAGCGACCTGATCCATTTGCTTGCCAGCTACAATGCCGGGCCGACCAGCTTCGCTCGCATGACCTGCGCCATCCCGCAATCGGACGACCCCTTGCTGTTCATTGAGAGCATCCCCAATGATGAGACACGCGGGTTCGTGCCGCGCGCTCTGACATACAGCTGGATCTATGCCGCCCGGCTGCGACTTCCCTCGCCGAGCCTGGATGAGTTGGCAGCCGGTGTATGGCCGACATTTCAGTCTCAAGCGCCGCGCCGGGAGACAGTTGCCCGGTTGCATTGAAGGACCGTCCTATGGGCATAGACGAGAGCCGAACCTTCATCCCGGTTGCAATCGCCATCCTGACCGTGTCCGACACCCGCACGACGGAGAATGACACATCCGGTGACGCACTCGCAGCCCGTGTCCAATCCGCCGGCCACCACCTCGTAGACCGCGCGATCGAAAAGGATGACGCGGATGCAATCGAGCGTGTGCTGCGCGGCTGGATCGACAACCCACAGATCGACGTCGTCGTCACGACAGGCGGCACGGGGATCACCGGACGGGATGTGACGCCGGAAGCCTTCGACCGCGTTCTGGAGAAGAAGATCGAAGGATTTGGCGAGCTGTTCCGCATGATCAGCTTCGGCAAGATCGGCACGTCCACCATACAGTCCCGTGCCATCGGCGGTGTAGCCGGCGGCACGTATCTATTCGCCTTGCCGGGCAGCACAGGGGCCGTGAAAGATGGTTGGGACGAGATCCTCCGCACTCAGCTCGACAGCCGTCACCGCCCCTGCAACTTGGTGGAGCTTATGCCCAGGCTCCAGGAACATCTGAAGGCAAAGCTGTAGGGCCTAACCCAGCTCCTCTGTGCCGAGAAAGCGCTCTGCTAGGGCCGCATAAATCGGCTTGCGGCACACCAATCGCGAGACCACGAAGGCCAGCAGAGCGGTTGCCATCAGCGGCACCGTGACCCGGCCGTCATTGGTCATCTCCATCACGATCACGGTTGCGGTGATCGGCGCCTGAACCACGCCGCTGAAATAGGCCACCATCCCCAGCAAAACCACCGCGCTCGATGGTGCGGATGGCAACAGCGTTGCTATGGCTTGGCCTAAGCCGGATCCGACGGCGAGAGACGGTGCAAAAATGCCGCCAGGGATGCCGCTGATGTAGGACACAACGCTGGCGGCGAATTTTAGCACGAAGAAACTTTCGGGCAGCGTGGCACTGCCGCTGACCAGCTTGCTCGCCTCGAGATACCCGGTGCCGTAGGTTTTACCTTCGCTGGCCCAACCCAGAACGGCGATCGCCAACCCGCATAGTGCTGCGAACCAAAGCGGATGACGCGCGATCAGGCGCCCCGCCAGTCCGGGGATGCCACGTGCGAAGAACAGCAGCGTGCTGCTGAAACAGCCACCCGCGAAGCCGCCTGTGACGCCGCAAGCGAGCACGGCAACCCACCCGATGCCCCAGGGCAGCGCGGCCGAAGCCGTCCCGAAATAGCTGTAGTTGCCGACGGTCGCAGCCGTAGTGATGCCGGCGATGATGACGGCGGTGAGCACCGTGCCTGAGGTCCGCGCTTCGAACGAATGGCTCAGTTCCTCGATCGCGAACACCACCCCGGCCAGGGGAGTGTTGAATGCCGCCGCGATCCCAGCAGCGCCCCCGCCCAGCACCATGGCGCGATAGGCGTCCTCCCGCGGCAGGCGCAGCGCGCGGCCGAGCGAGTGCATGATGGTCGCACCCACCTGCACGGTCGGGCCTTCCCGCCCGATCGACGCGCCGCAAGCAAGCCCGAGCAAGGTCAGCAGCACCTTGCCGATGGCGATCCGGATCGAAAGCGTCGCATCAACCCGCTCCGCGCTCTTCATGTGCAGGGAGGCGATGACTTGTGGAATCCCGCTGCCCTGCGCGCCTGGAAAGACTGTGCGGGTCAGTAGGACGCTGACCACCAGGCCGGCCGGTGCGAGCAGAAAGGGCAGCCAGGGCCTGCCATTCGTCGTCCAGTCGAACAGCCTGCCCGCATCATCGGCCAGCCTGGCAAAGATCAGGCCGGCCACTCCGACGAGGATTGCGCCAATCCAGAAGGCTAGGCGGCGCGTCCAATCCCGCCGAGACGCCTCGGACAGCCGTATGGCTTTCAAGCGTTCACGTGTTCCCATACTGTTCTTGACACCTCTCATTAGGGACGCCAAAGTCTGTCTCGAACAGACGGGGAACAAGACGATGCTTGCACACTCGCTTCCATCCCGCCCCGAACGTCTGGCACAGCCTAGCGATGAAACCGTCGTCATGCCGAGCCTCGCCCGGAACGGCCGCGGCGCCACAGTAAACCCGGCGGTCCGGTTCGACCGGCTGCATGGCGAGGCGTTTGATGACGGATGGTCCACCCTGGAGGAAGCGTTCGCCGAACTGCCGCCGCTGCCGACTACGCTGATCCGAGACAGCAGCCGCTCGGTCATCAGCTGGAACACGAGCCCGGATATCGGGTTCGACCGCGCCGTCAACCCATATCGCGGTTGCGAACACGGTTGCATCTACTGCTATGCGCGGCCGAGCCACGCCTACCTCGGCTATTCGCCGGGCCTGGATTTCGAGACCAAGCTGGTGTTCAAACCGGACGTTGCCGAGCACCTGGAGCGAGAGCTGCGCAAGCCTGGTTATGTGGCCCGCACGCTGGCGCTGGGTTCCAACACGGACCCGTATCAGCCCGTCGAGCGCACGCTCAAACTTACCCGCTCGGTGCTCGAGACATTGGAGCGTTTCGGCCACCCGGTGTCGATCGTGACGAAATCGGCCGGGGTGCTGCGGGATCTCGACATCCTGCAGCGGCTAGCGCAGCGGCGGCTCGTCCGCGTTTGGCTTTCGGTGACGACGCTGGACGCTGCCCTCGCCCGCAAGATGGAGCCGCGGGCGGCAACGCCGAGCCGCCGCCTGTCGGCGATCACCGCTCTGGCTGGCGCGGGGGTGCCCGTCGGCGTGCTGGCAGCGCCGATGATCCCAGGGCTGAACGACGCCGAGATGGAGCGCATCCTGGCAGCCGCGGCAAAGGCCGGGGCCGGCGCTGCGAACTACGTGCTGCTCCGGTTGCCCTTGGAATTGCGCCAGATGTTCGAAGCCTGGCTGGCGCAGCATTTCCCCGACCGCGCGCGCCACGTGCTGAACCTGGTGCGTGAGACGCGGGGGGGCGCGCTCAATGACGCCAAGTTCCACAGCCGGTTCGGCGGGACGGGCGTCTATGCCGACCTGCTCGCGCGGCGGTTCACCCGCGCCGCGCGACAGCACGGCTTGGGAGAGCGGGAGGAGTTGGACTGCAGCCAGTTCAAGGCGCCGCCCGGCGTGGGCGGGTTTGCCGAGGCGCAGTTGTCACTGTTCTAGCCTTACCGGCGACTCGGCCCCGCTGCTAAGCAGTGGGGCATGCCCGATTACGCGTATGAGACCGAGCATGGCGGCCGTGTGGCCGGGGTCGATGAAGTCGGCCGGGGGCCGCTTGCCGGCCCGGTCGTCGCGGCGGCGGTGGTGTTCCCGCTTGGCGTGCCCCCCGCGCTGGCCTTGCTGCTGGATGATTCCAAGAAGCTGACGGCGGAGCAGCGCGACCTTGCCTACGCCGCGCTCATCGCATCCGGCGTAGCGGAGATCGGGGTGGGCGCCGCGTCGGTGGCGGAGATCTCCCGCATCAACATCCTGCGTGCCGCGATGCTCGCAATGGCCCGCGCGGTCGCGCGACTGCCCACCCTGCCGGATCTGGCGTTGGTCGATGGCAACCAGAAGCCTGCCCTGCCCTGCCCTGTCCGCTGCGTGGTCGGGGGGGATGCGATCTGCCTCTCGATCGCGGCGGCGTCGATCGTGGCCAAGGTTGTGCGTGACCGGGCCATGGCCCGGCTGGCCGTCCGGCTGCCGCATTACGGCTGGGCCTCCAACGTCGGCTACGGCACGGCCGCGCACCGCAAGGCCATCACCCTGCACGGGCCATCGCGCCACCACCGCCCGACCTTCGGGGCGGTCCGGCTGCACATCGCAGAGGCGGAGCTGGCGCTGGCCGAGTAATTGACGCGGCTTCCGACCGCCCGCCAGACTACATGCAACGATCTCAAGGTGATTGCCGCGTGGAAGTCGTCCGCGAACTGCCGCTGGACCAAGTGCTGCTGGGCGAGTGCGTGCGTGTCATGGGCATGCTGCCGCCCGCGTCGATCCACTGCATCTTCGCCGACCCACCCTACAACCTGCAGCTTCGCGGCGAATTGCGGCGGCCGGATGACAGCCTGGTCGATGGCGTGGATGATGACTGGGACCGCTTCACCGACTTTGCGGAGTACGACGCCTTCACTCGCGCTTGGCTGGAGGAGTGCCGCCGGCTGCTGCGCAAGGATGGCACGATTTGGGTGATCGGCGCCTACCACAACATCTTCCGCATCGGCGCGATCCTGCAGGATCTGGGTTTTTGGATACTGAACGACGTGGTCTGGCGGAAATCCAACCCGATGCCGAACTTCCGCGGCCGCCGCTTCACCAACGCGCATGAGACGATGATCTGGGCGGCGCGTGGCCGGGACAGCCGCTACAAGTTCAACTACCACGCCATGAAGGCGCTGAACGACGACCTGCAGATGCGCAGCGACTGGCTGCTGCCGCTCTGCACCGGGCCGGAACGATTGCGTAACCAGCACGGGCTCAAGCTGCATCCGACTCAAAAACCGGAGGCGCTGCTGCACCGCGTTCTGCTGGCGTCCACGGCGCCGGACGACATCGTGCTCGACCCATTTCTCGGTACCGGCACGACCGCGGCGGTCGCGAAACGGCTAGGCCGGCACTTCATCGGCATCGAGCGTCACCCGGCTTATGCGGAAGCCGCCATTGGGCGGGTCCGTGCAGAAAAAGCGGTGTCGCTGGCGGGGATGGCGACCAGCCCGTCGCGGCGTGACGCTCCGCGCGTATCGTTCGGCAGCTTCGTCGAAACAGGGATCATAGCGCCCGGCACGGAGTTGACCGACCGCACGCGCCGCATTCGCGCCACTGTCAGCGCGGATGGCAGCCTGATCAGCGGCCAGCACAAAGGGTCGATCCACAAGGTGGGCGCCCTGGTGCAGAACGCGCCGTCCTGCAACGGCTGGACGTTCTGGCATTTCGAGCGGGATGGACACTGGGTGCCGATCGACGTGCTTCGCCAGGTGTAAGCGCGTTAGGGCGAAGCTAAGCCTCGTTAAGCTGCTTCAAATCGGCCGGCCGCTTGACTTCGATCTCCACGAACGCGATCGGGTGGTCAGACCCGTTCATCACGTCATGCCGGATGCCGGCCGGCCGCATGTAGGACTGGCCGCGGGCCAGCGGCACGTCGGTCACGTCCGTCCCGTCATGAACGCGCAGCGTGCCCGCGACCAGCATGGTGACGAAATACGGCCAGCCATGCTCATGCCACCCGGTGACGGCGCCGGGCTCGAAATCCCACTGCGTGATGCGGACCGTTTCGTCGTCCTGCTGCACGGTGGGCACGGCGGGGATGGTGCATTCGAAGGCCATGGCGCGCTCCCGGAGTCATCTTGTCAGATGGGCTGGCTGCGCCAGAGTGCGCGAGCTGGGACAGGGAGGGAAGCCATGATCGCCAACACCATCAAGGTCGCGGTGCTGGATGATTTCCAGCACGTTGCGAAGGGCATGGCGGATTGGGGCCGCCTCGGCGACCGCGCGGAACTTACCGTATTCACCGACAATGTGCGGGGTGACGCGCTGCTCGAACGGATGCGGCCCTTCGACGTGCTGTGCGCCATCCGTGAACGCACTGCCTTACCGCGGGCCGTGCTGGAGCGGCTGCCGAACCTCAAGCTCATCGCCACAGCTGGGATGCGCAACAAGGGGATCGACCTCGCCTATTGCGCCGAGCGTGGGATCACCGTGTGCGGAACGCCGGTGGGCAGCTCGCCGACGGCGGAGCTGGCGTTCGGGATGATCCTCGCCCTATCCCGCAACATTCTGGCGGAGGATCGTTCGCTGCGAGCCGGACGGTGGGAAACGCGCGTGCTCGGGTCGGCCATAGAGGGCAAGACGCTCGGCATCGTCGGCCTTGGACGGCTCGGCTCGCAGATGGCGCGCTATGCGCAGGCGTTCGGGATGAAGACGATCGCCTGGAGCCAAAACCTCACGGCGGAACGCGCGGAAGAGCATGGCTGCACGCTGGTGGACAAGGCCGAGTTGTTCCGCACCGCCGACTACGTGACGCTGCACTTGATCATGGGACCGCGCACACGCGGAATCGTCGGTGCGGCCGAGTTCGCGGCGATGAAGCCGGGTGCGTTCCTGGTGAACACCTCACGCTCTGGCCTGATCGACGGGCCAGCCTTGCTGGCCGCACTGAACGAGCGCCGCATCGCCGGGGCGGCGCTGGACGTGTTCGACATCGAACCACTGCCGCCGGATGACCCGATCCTGAAGGCGCCGAA
>CAZZVB010000130.1:0-6315 GCA_964657445.1 uncultured Burkholderiaceae bacterium
ATCCTGCGCATGGCCAACATCAGGGCGGAACTGTAGTGGCCGGACGCATCGCCCTGACGGCGCTGTTCGGCGCGTTCGTGGTGTTCCTGTATGGCCCGATCATCACGATCGTCATCCTTGCGTTCGGCGGGCCAGAGAGCGGGTTGACCTTCCCGATGCGAGGCGTGTCGCTGCACTGGTTCGGCGAGTTGTTCAGGGCGCAGAACGTGGGCGACCTCGGCGCCGCCGTGCAACGCACGGCCATGCTGGCCGTGGGGGTGACGATCGTGACGGTGTGCGTCGCGCTCGCCGCCGGTCTCGCCTTCCGCCGCAAATTCATCGGCGCCGGGGCACTGTTCACCCTGGCGCTGGCCAGCCTGATCGTGCCGTCCATCCTGGTCAGCCTCGGCATCGGGCTGGTGTTCAGCCAGGCCGGCATCGACACGAATTGGTGGAGTTCCGCGTTCGGCGCGCAACTGACCTGGACATTGCCGTTCGGGCTGCTGATCACCTTCGCCGTGCTCAACCGTTTCAACCGGTCGTGGGAGGAGGCGGCACGCGACCTTGGCGCCACGCCCTGGCAATCCTTGCGCACCGTGCTGTTGCCGATCCTGCTGCCGAGCATTATCGGCATCGCGCTGTTCGGCTTTACGCTGAGCTGGGACGAGTTCCCCCGCACGCTACTGACGGCGGGAAGCGACAACACCCTGCCGCTCGAAATCTTCGGCATGACGACGAACGTGACGTCGCCGGTCCTGTATGCCCTTGGTGCGGCTACGACTGGGATTTCGCTGTTCGCGATCGGGCTGTCGCTATGGGCAATCCGCAGCATCGCAAGCCGCCGAGCCTAGTCGCGCGAGCTTGCCCGCTTCGGCTTGCCAGCCGGCCAGCCAAGCGAAGCGTCCGGCATCGCCGTAGTAGTCCGGAATGTCGTCCAGAGACTTGCCCTTCCGGTAGCTCACCATGCCTTCGATGAAGAAGACAGCCTCATACTTCGTGGGAATGCGTGCCTTCTCCGGCATACGGCCCCTCTGAACGTTCGGTTATCGAGTGAACACCAGGTTCAATGTATAAAACCGAAGCGTCAGATCGCTACCCGACGGACATCGCTCAGGTCGCGTGCAGAGTTCACAAATGCATCAACCGGAGGCTGCACCCGCCCGCGCTCGGGAAAGCGGCGGGCAGAAGACGCGTGCGCGCTACTTCGTCCCGTACAGCCGGTCGCCGGCATCCCCAAGGCCAGGCCGGATGTAGCCATGCGAGTCCAACTGCCGGTCAATGGCGGCCGTGTAAACCGGAACATCCGGATGCTCGCTCTGAAGGACTGCCAATCCTTCCGGCGCCGCGAGCAGGCAGACGAAGCGCAGTTGGACAGCGCCGGCTTGGCGGAGGCGGGACAGCGCGGCCGCCGCGGAGTGGCCGGTGGCGAGCATGGGATCGACGACGACGACAAGCCGTTCAGCCAAATCGTCCGGCAACTTCAAGTAGTATTCGACCGGGACCAGCGTCGCCGGGTCGCGATACAGCCCGATATGCCCGACGCGGGCGGACGGGATCAGGTCCAGCAGCCCGTCCAGAATGCCGACGCCGGCCCGCAGGATCGGGACGAAACACAGCTTCTTGCCAGACAGATAGGGCGCTTCCATCGGCTCCAGCGGGGTCTCGATGGCGATGGTTTCGATCGGCAGGTCGCGCGTGACCTCGTATCCGATCAGCAAACTGATCTCTCGCGCGATGCGGCGGAACTCCGCAGTGCGCGTGCCAACCATGCGCAGCAGGGTCAGCTTGTGCTGGATCAGCGGATGGGTCAGCAGGGTGACGTTCGGAAAGCCGGTCAAAATACGGTCCCGTCGCTGATGATCTGCAAGGGCGGCACGCCACCCGGCCGCTTGTCGCGGGCGATGGCGCGGCCGGCAGCCCAGGTTCCGCCCTCGAGGATACGGGACAGCGGCAAGTCGAGGTCAAGCCGCCTGCGTATCATCGGCGCAAGCCGGTCGAGCAGTCCCACCGTCAACGCCCGCCATTCCACCACCGCCGGGTGACCCGGCGGCAGCAACTCCTGCGCCAGCGCGGGGTCGCGCAGCCGCAGCACGCCGGTGTCGATGAACAGCCCGCCGTTGCGGTATTCGGGCAGGCCGGTCAGGTCGCCCGTGCCGGTCACCGGCACACCCGCGTCCTCAAACACCTCGATCAGCGAGTAGGCCAGCCATTGCGTAAGCTTATGGAACGGCACGAAGCCGCCGGGCGAGGCCGGATGCGGCCATACGTCGCCCAGCGCCCGGCCGCTCAAGACGGTGCGGGATGGCCAGACCGGGCCGAGCCCGTCCAGCAGCGTCGCGACCATCCTTGCTGCTTGCACTTGGCCTGGGCCAATCAGCGCGTCGAACAGGCCGCCCAGCCGGCCGCCGATGAAAAGGTCCGCACGCGCCTGTACCGCGGAACCCAGCCGGCGCAAAACTGCGGCCCGGCCGTCCAGCCCGGCCAGCGGATTGCCGGCGGTCACCTGGAACGCATGGCCCAAATCGTCCGCGCTCAACGCCTGCAGCGTTCCGGCATCGACGCGGGGTGATCCATCCGCCGAGAACAGCCCGGCCCGGAACGCGTCGATGCTGGCGATGCCAAGCCCTTCGGACCGGCCGAATTCCTGCCCCGTCGCGGCATCCCGATAGCGCCATCCGGCCCCGGCGCCAGCGTCCAGCAGCACGCTGACGACGCAGAGTTCGACCCGCACCCGGCCGGTTTCCACCGGGTCCGATGAACGCAGCATGCTCCGCAGCGCACCCCAGCGGTCCGCGCCGCCAGCCGCGAAATGCCGCCAGCGGGCGTGATGCGGGATGTCCAGCGAGGGATAGTTCCGGCGGATCACCGCCACCGTGTAGTCGGCCGCGTCCGCCAGCCGGTCCTCATCCAGCGCGAAATGCGTCAGCCGGCCCTGTTCGGCGATGGCCAGCATGGCGGTGCAGGCGTCCCGGACCGCACCAAGGGTGCAAAGCCGGGCTGCCAATACCGTGTCACGCATCCAGCACGCGTCCCTTGGCGATCTGCAGCTCCTCGGGCGGCGGCACCGCCGTCGTGAAGTAGCCGGCCGCCTTCTTGGCATCCATCTCGACGCTGGCGTCGGCCGGAATGAGCCAGTCAGGGATCGGCACCCGCTCCACCACGTCGATCCCGCTGCCCACGATCGGCGCGTATTTCAGGTTGCTCATGGAAACGAGCCGGTCGATCCGCCTGATCCCCAGCCAGTGCAGCACGTCCGGCATCAATTCCTGCAGCCGCATGTCCTGCACGCCGGCGACGCACTCGGTCCGCTCGAAATACGCGTCGGCTCGGTCGCCGCCTTCCTGCCGCTTGCGGGCGTTGTACACCAGGAACTTGGTCACCTCGCCCAAGGCGCGGCCTTCCTTGCGGTTGTAGGCGACCACACCGACGCCGCCCTGCTGCGCCATTTCGATGCAGACCTCGATGCCGTGCGCCAGGTAGGGGCGGCAGGTGCATATGTCCGAGCCGAACACGTCCGAGCCGTTGCACTCGTCGTGAATGCGGCACGCGATGCGGGTGTCGGATTTGCCGAGCCGGGCCGGGTCGCCGAACAGGTACACGGTGGTGCCGCCGATCGGGGGCAGGAACACGTCCAGATCCGGCCGGGTCACTAGTTCGGGGAACATGCCGCCGGTATGCTCGAACAGCGCGCGGCGCAGGTCGGGCACGGCGATGCCGAAGCGCCGGGCGACGCCGGGCAGGTGCCAGACCGGCTCGATCGCAACCTTGGTCACGCGCACGTCGCCGGCCGCCGTCAACACGTCGCCATCGGGGATCAGCCGCCCGGCGCGCATCGCGTCCATGATCTCCGGCATGTTGATGTGGGCGCGGGTGACCGCGATGGTCGGCCGCACATCCAGCCCGGCCGCGATCTCCTCGGCGAAGACCTCGGTGCTGAGGTGCCCCCAAGGGTCCATCGACACGATCGCGTCCGGCTCGCTCCATTGTGGGAATGGGCCGATTTGCACGGCCGGCCGAGTGTTGGTGAGGTCCGGCCGGTGCGCCGGGTCAAGCTGCCCGGCTGCCACTGCCAGCGCGCGATACAGCGAGTAGGCGCCGGAATGGGCGCCGATCGCGTTGCGGCCAGGGGAGGACTGCAGCGTCGCCACCACGGGGCCGCGCTGCCGCCCGTTCGCAGCACCCCAGGCCAGCGGCAGCGTGCCGGCCACGTTGCGCGGGTGGGATGTCAGCACGATGGACCGCGGCACGGGGCGCGGCTCGTTCGGCTTCAGCGGCGGCGTGGTCTCCAACGGCACGATCCTATGCTGCGTTGCATCACGCTAGGCAGGGACGCGAGGCCGGTCAAACCCACACCGTCTCCGGCCGCAGCGCCCGCGCCTGGTAGTCGTCCGCCTGGGGGGCGAACAGCGCATGCAGCCGCCGCAACTCCGTCAAGGGCGCGTCGGCCGCGTCCACCCGCAGGTCGATATAGGGGATCGGCGCATCGTGCACGATCAGCAGCGCGGCCGAGACTAGCGGTTTCTCCTCCCCGCCCGCTTCCAGCCCGGCATCGGCGGCGGCAAGCAGGCGCTCGGCCAGGGGCTGCGCGTCCGGCGCGGTGAAGGCCGCCACCATTGCTGCGGGCACGCCGTCATTGCGCAGGATGTTGCCGATGGCGACGCAAACCGGCCCTGCGACCCCGGCCAGTGCCGGCAGGGTGTGCGCGCCGGTGTAGTGCCCCGTCCGCCCGTCGCGATCCAGCGCCGCGATCTGCCGCCAGCCGCGCTGGGCGGTGCTGGCTGCGAGTGCGGCGACGGTGGCGTCCGCCGGGCAGCCCTCCGCCAGCAGCGACAGGCCGCGCGGCCCGAGGCGCGGATCGGTCCAGAACTGGGTCAGCACCACGCCCACGCCGGCGCGCGCGAAGATGCAGCGGCTGCCGACCGCCGGGCTCGACGTGGTGATCACCGCGCCCATCATCCCGGTCCGCGCGCAGCGGCCGGCGAGCGAGAACGTCATGCTGCGCCCTGCATGCGCGCGGCGTAGCGGTTGGCGGGGCGGGCCAGGCCGAGATGCTCGCGCAAGGTCGAGCCCGCGTACTCCGTGCGGAACAAGCCGCGGCGCTGCAGTTCCGGCACCACGCCGTCCACGAACTGCTCCAGGTCCTGCGGCAATTGGTTGAACGTCAGCATGAAGCCGTCCGCCGCGCCCGCGTCCATCCATTCCGCCATGTTGTCGGCCACATCGGCGACCGTTCCCTTCAATGTGTCGCGCCCGCGTTCGTAGCGCTGGTACAATTGCCGCAGCGTAGGATTGTCCTTCCGTATCATTCCGACGATCTGGTCGAAATAGGCCTTGTGAAAGCGTGCGTCGGGCGGGATGCGGTCCGGCGGGATAGGCTCGTCCAGCGGCAAGTCCGATAGATCGACCTCGAGGTCGTTGCCCAGGAAGAAGCGCCCGACCGTCGGGTGCACCAGTTCCTGCATCGCGTCGAACTTTGCCTGCGCGTCCTGCCGGGTTGCGCCGAGCATGACGCCGCGGCCAACCAGAATCTTCATTTCGGACGGGTGGCGGCCATACTTGGCCATGCGGCCCTTCAGGTCGTCGTAGAACGCCTTCGCGTCGGCCAGATCGGTGGCCGTGCCAAACACCACCTCCGCCACGCGGGCCGCGAACTCCCGCCCGATCTCGGACGCGCCAGCCTGGATGATCACCGGCTGGCCTTGCGGCGAGCGGGCCAGGTTCAGCGCGCCGCGGACTGAGAAATGCTTGCCGCGGTGATCGAGCACGTGGAACTTCGCCGGGTCGAAATAGCGCCCGGTGGCGCGGTGTTCCAGCAGCGCATCGTCCTCGTAGGTATCCCATAGGGCCTGGACGACCTCGACAAACTCCTGCGCGCGCTCGTAACGCTCGGCATGCGGGGCCAGTGAGTCCTGCCCGAAATTCTTCGAGCAGTATTCGTTGGCCGATGTCACCACGTTCCACGCCGCGCGCCCGTGGCTCATGTGGTCCAGCGAGCCGAACTGGCGGGCGATGTTGTAAGGCTCGCAGAAGCTGGTGGAGGCGGTGCCGCCAAGGCCGATCTTCGTCGTGTACGGGGCAAGGGCCGAGAGCAGCGTGATCGGCTCGAACGCGTTCATGAACAGCGGGTAGCGGCTCCAGGCCTCCAGGTCGCGGGTGCGGGCGGCGGGCGTGTCGGCGACGAAGAACAGGTCGAACAATCCGCGCTCGGCGGTGCGGGCGATGCGCGCGTAATAATCGATGCTGTTGGCGGCGTGCGGCACCGCGTCCGGATGCATCCAGGACGCAACGTGGATGCCAGCGGCGCATTGCATCAGCAGCGCCAGCTTGATCTGACGA
>CAZZVB010000130.1:6415-13163 GCA_964657445.1 uncultured Burkholderiaceae bacterium
CGCAACGTGGATGCCAGCGGCGCATTGCATCAGCAGCGCCAGCTTGATCTGACGACCTTGCGCCACGCCACCCCTCCGCACGACAAGCCCGGGACGCTATAGAGCGGGGCAGGGGCCGGCAAGCCTTCAGGGAGCGCACTTATGACGGCACAGATCGCGAGCCTGCCGATGTACGCGCTTCCCTCGATGGCGGCCGCCAATGCGGCGTTCTGGGGGTCGCTGCGGGCTGCACTGCTGGATCGCGGCCTGGCCGATGTGCCGGCCGGGCTGAGCGCGTCGGAGTCAGTGCCGCAGCGGATCGGGCCCGACGTGCTGTTCACCCAGGTCTGCGGCTTTCCGCTGTACCGGCGCTACGGTGGCCAGGGTGTCCTGCTCGGCACGCCGTGCTACGACTTTGCCGGCTGCACGGGGGCGATGCACCGCGCCGCGTTCATCGTGCGCGGCGACGACCCGGCGGCGGACCTCGCCGGCCTGCGCGGCCGGGTGTTCGGCTGCAACAGCATCGATTCGAACACGGGCATGAACCTGCCGCGGCTATCGCTGGCGCGCATCGCCGGCAGCCGGCCGTTCTTTTCGCGCGTGGTGTGGACCGGGGGACACGTGCCAAGCCTGGCGGCGCTGTCCGCCGGCTAGATCGATCTCTGCTCGGTCGATTGCGTCACCTGGGGGTTCGTGCAGCGCGACCGACCGGACCTGGCCGCCGGCCTGCGCGTGCTGGACTGGACGGAGCCGAGCCCGAGCCTGCCCTTCATCACCTCTGCCGCCACACCGGCGCCGGTCGTGGACGTTCTGCGAGAGGCGCTGGCCACGGTGTTCGCCGACGCGGCGGCGCAGCCCGTGCTGGCCGCGCTGCATCTGCGTGGCTTGGTTCGCCTGGAGGCTGGCGACTACGACGTGTTGCGCGGCTATGAGGACGAAGCCGCCGGGCTGGGGTACGCCGTGCTGGCGTAAACGCGCTTTGGCCACGATGGCACATCCATTGCTGACCCCATCGCGCACTCTCGTGACGGAAGCCCCTGCATGGACATCGGCGTCTTCATTCCCATCGGCAACAATGGCTGGCTGATCTCCGCCAACTCGCCACAGTACATGCCCAGCTTCGACCTCAACCGGCAGGTCGTGCAAACCGCCGAGCGGTTCGGGCTCGACTTCGTGCTGTCGATGATCAAGTTGCGCGGGTTCGGCGGCGCGACGCAGTTCTGGGACCACGCGCTCGACAGCTTCACGCTGATGGCCGGGCTGGCGGCGGTCACGTCGCGCATCAAGCTGTTCGCCACCGTGCCGACGCTGGCGGTGCCACCGGCGATCGCGGCGCGGATGGCGGCGACGATCGACGACATCTCCGGCGGGCGGTTCGGCCTGAACGTCATCACCGGATGGCAGCGGCCGGAATACTCGCAAATGGGCATTTGGCCCGGCGACGAATACTTCAGCCGCCGTTACGACTACGCCGCCGAGTATGTGACCGTCATGCGCGAGCTGTGGACGCACGGCGTATCGAACCTACGCGGCGAGTTCTTCCAGATGGACGACTGCAAGCTCAGCCCCCGCCCGCAGGCGGATATCAAGCTGATCTGCGCCGGGCAGAGCGAGGCCGGGCTGGCCTTCACGGCACAGCACGCCGACTACAACTTCACCTTCGGCAAGGGCTTCAACACGCCCCGTGCGGTCGGCCCGGTGCTGGACACGATGCAGGATGCGGCGGCCCGCACCGGGCGGGACGTGTCCTGCTACGCGCTGTTCATGCTGATCACGGGCGAAACCGACGCCGAGGCGGACGCCAAGTGGGAGCATTACAAGGCCGGCGCCGACCAGGACGCGCTGGCCTGGCTGGCCCGGCAAGGCTCGGCCGACACGCGCGCCAGCGGGCTGACGCATGCCGGCTACATGATGAACCCGGCGTCCAACGTGAACCTCAACATGGGCACGCTGGTCGGCAGCCACGCCACCATTGCCGCCATGCTGGACGAAGCGGCGACGTTGCCAGGCCTGGCAGGCGTCATGCTGGTGTTCGACGAGTTCATCACGGGCACGCAGGTGTTTGGCGAACGCATCCAGCCGCTGATGACGTCACGCAAGCTCTCCCCGCTCCCGACGGCCGAGGGGGAAGGCCGCCGCTGACCTGAAAATAGCCAATCCTAGAAGGCCGGCTTGCCAAACCACGCAGGACAGCCGGCAGCCCGCCCAACTCTGCGCAAACGCTTGACCCTGGACGGCACGATGCGGGAGAGTCGTTGCCAGCCGGACACGAACCCGGCAGGAGGGCAAGCCCGTGGGAGAAGAGGTGATCCCCGGCCGGGAATGCGGGTCGTGCAACGTGTGTTGCGTGGCGCTGACGATCGACGATCCCGAGCTGCAGAAGCCCCAGGGCTACCGCTGCAAGAACGCGCAGCCGGACAATCGTTGCGGCATCTATGCGGACCGGCCGCAGACGTGCCGATCGTTCAACTGCGGCTGGCGCCTGCTCAAGTGGGTCAAGCAGCCGCTGCGGCCCGATCCGTCCGGCGTGCTGATCCGCCTGCATGGCGCAGTGGCTGCGAATGGTGAGCGCCAGTTGGGGATCGCCATCACGCTGCTCACGAAGGCGGCGCTGAAGGCGGAGGGCTTGGCGGAGACCATCGCCGCCGCGGTGAACGCGGACAGGCCGGTGTATTTGAACGTGCCGGGGCCGCCGGGCTTCACCGCCGCCCAGGCTCGCCTGAACGACGCGCTGATCGAACCGGTGCTGGCGCGCGACAAGGCAAGGGTGCTGGAGGTGCTGCGGCAGGCGCGCAGGCAGGGGCATGGCGGGCCTCGCAAGCCGATCGTGTTCGACCCGCCGGGCGCCGGCGTGCAACATCCGGGCGCGCTGGGCGATGAGGGCTAGAACCTCATAGCGAGTATCGACGGCATGACCTTGCCCACCATCTTCTCCCGCCGGTCCGTCCTGCTCGGCCTGGCGCTCACGGGCTGCGGAGCGCCACTGCCGCCGGTGACCGGCGGGCCGACTGCGGCCGGTGCGAAGGCGCTGATCGACAGCAGTGCTGACGCGCACGGGCTGGCGGCGCTGCAGAGCGTGACCGACATCAGCGTGCGGTACGAAGGCCGGTGGGCTTTCCTGGTGAACAGCATCCAGCCGGCCCTGGTGGATGCCGGATTCCGCGGCCGGTCGGAGGAGCGGCTGCTGCTCGCGGACCGGATGGTGGCGCAGTCCTACACCGGGCCAAAAGGCCATAAGCAGGTCGTCCGCAGGATGACGCCCGGCGAGGGCACGGTGCAGGTCTGGTACAACGGCGCCCCGGCGACCGACACCGACCACCCGGCCGCGGCGGCGCTGGTGGCCGATGGCTACAGCCTGTTCCTGCTCGGCCCGATGCTGCTGGCCGGGCAATGGGCGACGGACCGCCGCCTGGTCATGGAGCTTGCGCCGCCGGAGACCATTACGGTGTTCGACAGCGACTATCCGTGCGACGTCGTGCGGGTGCGCATGCAGCCGGGAATGGGCCTGTCCGACGCGGACGAGCTTGCCGTGTTCATCGCGCGCGACAGTGGGCTGATGCGCCGCGTGCGGTTCAGCCTGAACGGCCTGGACTCCACCAAGGGCGCGATCGCCGAGGTGGATGTGGGCGACCACATCGTGAACGCGGGCGTGCAGTTCCCGACCCGGTTCCATGAGCGGCTGCTTCGCCCGGCTCTGCTGCCGGTGCATGACTGGCGCATGTCCGGGCTGGACCTGAACCGCGGGCTGACGGCCGCAGACCTCAGCCAGCCGACGCTGCTCGGCGCCGCCGCAACGCCGGCCGCGGCGCTGAGCTGACTACAGCGCGAACAGCGAACCCCAGCCGGTCACGCTGCCGGGCGGCGTGCCCGCCAGCCGCAACGCGGACCACAGCGCGCAGGCCGTCGAGTCGAAGACGCGGACGCCGAGCTCCGCCTCCAGCGCGGGCGCCAGCGCGGCCCCGCGGAGATTGGTGCAGAGGATGCTGATCGCCTGCGGCCCGGCGGCCGCGACACTGCGGATCATTTCCGCCAATTCGGCCTCTGTCACTTCGGAGAACGAGAAGTTGTCGGCAATGCCGGAATGGCGTTCCGCCACGCAGTCAAACCCCAGCGCCGCGTAGGTCTCGGCGATGCGCGCCTGCACGTCCGCCGTGTAGGGGCTCACCAGCCCATATCGCGTCACTCCGGCGCGACGGAACAGCTCCGCGGTGGCGAGCGAGGCGGAGGTGGCGGGTATGCCGGTGCGATCCTCGATCGCGCGGCAGATCGCCTCATCCTGCGCCAGGCCGAGCCAACTGGCGGAGGTGCCGTTCCAGCAGATCGACTGCACGCGGGCGTCGGCCAGCAGCATGGCCGCATCCACCATGGGCGCCGTGTCGAACTGGGCGTTGGCGCCTGTGTCCAGGCTGATGCGGGTGACGCGCAGGCGGGCGAAATGGGCTGACACGCCGGGCAGGCCGCGGAGCATCTCCGCACAAGCCGGCTCCAGCACGGTGTTGGAGGAGGGCGTGATCATGCCGAGCAGGGTTCGGCGTTGCGTGGCATCCAACTTGCTACATTCCTCCTGTGTCAACCGCTGGATAGGGCCCCGTATGACCTCGCGCCGCAAGCTGCTCGCCGCCACAGCCGGCTTGCTGGCTGCCCCATCCATCGTGCCGCGCGCCTCCCTGGGGCAGACGCCGCGCAAGGTGCGGCTCGGGTCCGCCTTCACCACGACGACCAACGCCGCCTACCTGATGCCGAAATACCTCAAGCCCGAGGGCATCGAACTCGAGATCGTGTCGTTCCCGAGCCTGGTGCAGCGGATGCAGGCGGTCGCGTCCGGCGACGTGGATGCGGGCAATGGCGGGCTGTCGGCGACGATGCAGATCGACGTGAAGGGCTTCCCCATGTCGGTGCTGGCCAATGGCTGCGACGGCGGCTGGATGCTGGTCGCCAAGCCCGAGATCACCAGCTTCGCCCAGCTCAAGGGCAAGAAGATCGGCGTGCAGAACGGCTCGATCGGGCTGGTTAGCCTGTTGTGGAAGCTGAAGCACGAGGGGCTCGATGGCCAGGTGGACCTCGCCTACATGGACAATCAGGAGCAGCCTATTCCGCTGATGCGCGGCGACGTGCAGGCGATTTGCTGTTTCGAACCGTATGCGACGCTGGCGGAGCTGCAGGGCTGGGGCAAGAAGCTTTGGGTGCCCTACGACACGCCCATGGGCAAGACCAACCTCGGCTTCGTCGCCTCCTCCGCGTTCGTGAAGAAGGACCCGTCGCTGACCAAGACGCTGGTGCAGGCGCATGTGAAGGCGACCAACGAGATGGCGAGCGACCCGGCGATCGCCATCAAGACCACGATCGACCAGTTCAAGATGTCGCCCGAAGTGGCGGCGGCGTCCGTGAAGAACCTGTTCTACAGCGCCGAATCCGGACCGGCCTTCCAGGCCGGACTGAAAGCGCTGGCCGGCATGATGATCGACGCCAAGCTGCTGGACCGTGAGCCGGATTGGGGCCGCTTCATTGACGTCAGCTACGTGGCTTGAGGGCGTTCCGCGTCTTCGGCCTGGTGCCGCTGGCAGCGCTGCTGGCCATGTGGCAGCTGGCGGTCTGGGCCGGGATCTACCCCACCGTGCTGCTGCCGGCGCCGCGAGCCGTGCTGGCCGTGTTCGGCCAGGACATGCCGGACATCCTGTCGAACGCGGCCGCCAGCATCACGCGCGTGGTGACCGGCGTAGGACTGGCCTTTGCGGTCGCGGTCCCGCTCGGCATGCTGATCGGGCGCTACCGCACGCTGGACCGGGTGACGGACTGGTCGATCCAAATCTTCCGCTCGGTGCCGCCGATCGCGCTGATCCCGATGGCAATCCTGTTCTTCGGCATTGGCGACCGCCCGGCGATCGTGCTGATCTTTCTCGCCGCACTTTGGCCGCTTCTCATCAACACCATTTTCGGCGTGCGCAGCATCGACCGCACCATGCTGAAGGTCGCGCAGGCGGCGCGGGCCAGCGAGTGGCTGATCTTCCGCGACATCATCCTGCCCGCCGCCATGCCCTCGGTGTTCACGGGCCTGCGCCTGGCGATCGGCGGCGGCTGGCTGACGGTGGTGACGGCGGAGATGATCGCCGTGAAGTCCGGCTTGGGTTACATGATCCTGACGGCGCAACTGACGTTCCAGAGCCAGTTGATCGTGGCGGGCATCATCGTGATCGGCGCGATCGGGTTGCTGGCGGACCAGGGAACGCGCCTGCTGCGGTCCCGGGTTTGCCGGTGGCAAGAGGGACTGGTGGCGCAGGTTGAATGACATCTCAGATCATGCTGGCTCCTCGTTCTCTCGCCTGCGGGAGAGGGCCGGGGTGAGGGCATCGGCAGCAGCATCCTTCCTGACCTGCACCAATGTAGGCAAGACCTACCTCACCAAATCCGGCCCGGTCGAAGCCCTGCGCGGGATCGAGCTGCAATGCGGCACGGGCGAGTTCGTCTGCCTGCTTGGGCTCTCGGGCTGCGGCAAGTCCACCCTGCTGCAACTCATCGCAGGGCTGGAACGCGCGACCGCCGGCGCCATCGCCATCAACGGCCAGCCGCTCGACGGCCCGTCTGCCGAGACCAGCATCGTGTTCCAGGACCACGGCCTGTTCCCCTGGATGACGGTGGAGCGCAACGTCGCGTTCAACATGAAGGCGCGTGGCGTCCCGCGCGCCGAACGCCGGGCGCGGGCGGCGGAGTTCATCGCGATGACCGGGCTGACCGCCTTTGCCGGCCGCTACCCGCACGAACTGTCCGGCGG
>CAZZVB010000131.1:0-13022 GCA_964657445.1 uncultured Burkholderiaceae bacterium
AGCGCCGCGTCCACGCGGACGGGATGACCACCGAGGGCACGGCCGAGCTTGCGATCGTGATTGCCTAGAATAAAGATGCCGCGCCGTTCGTCGAGCAACCGCAACGCCATTTCGAGCGCGCCGGCGCTATCCGGTCCGCTATCGGTCAGGTCGCCAAGCTGGATGACGAACCGGTCAGTTTCGGCGGCAAATTTGAACGCCCGCGAGTCGCCGTGCACGTCCCCGACAACCCGGATCGGGAGGCCCGGCGGGATGATCATACCGCCTGCCGCATCGAGCGGAATGCCGCCAGCGCACGGTCCCGCCCTTCAGTGAGCTGGACGATGGGCGCCGGGTAGGTCTTGCCGATGGTGATCCCGGCATCCGCGAGCACGTCGGGAGGTGCGGTCCATGGCGCGTGGATGAAGGCGTCGGGCAAAGCCGCGATTTCGGGCACCCAGCGCCGGACGTAGGCGCCGTTCTTATCCCAGCGCTCGCCTTGTGTGACGGGGTTGAACACGCGGAAAAACGGCTGGTTGTCGATGCCGCAGCCGGCAACCCATTGCCAGGACTGCGCATTGACCGCCAGATCGCCATCGACAAGCGTGTCCCAGAACCAGCGCTCGCCTTCGACCCAGGACACCAGCAGGTGCTTGATCAGGAACGAAGCCGTGATCATCCGCACCCGGTTGTGCATCCAGCCGATATGCCAGAGCTGGCGCATGCCCGCGTCCACGATCGGCACGCCGGTCTGGCCGCGCTGCCAGGCATGCAGCCCCTTCCGGTCCCGCCGCCATTGCAACCGCGCAAACTCCGGCCGTTGCGGCGCATCCGGCGTCTTCGGGTCGTTCCACAGCACGTTGGCGCTGAACTCGTGCCACAGCAGCTCCCCGTGGAAGCGGTCGAGGCCGGTGCCGGAGCCGGCTTCGGTGGCGGCGTGCCAGAGCTGTGCTGGGGACAGTTCGCCCCAGTGCAGGTGAGGCGAGAGCATGGAGGTGAGGTCTTCGCCCGGCACGTTGCGTCCGTCGTCGTAGCCGTCGAGCCGGTCCTTGAGGAACGCGGTCATCCGCGCGTGCGCGCCGGCCTCGCCGGGCGTCCATGTCTCGCGGAAGCCGGCGGCCCAGTCCGGCTTCGTTGGAAGCAGCTTCCAAGACTCGAGCGTTTCGGAACGTGCGGTAGCACCGTCCAGACGCTTCGGCGCTGGAACGGGACGTGGCGGCACACCCAAAGCGCGGGCGGCACGGGCGAATGGCGTGTAGATGCCGTAAGTCCCGCCGGTCTTGGTGCGAACGCTACCAGGGTCGAACATCGTCGCCGCACGATGGCGAGTCAGCGGCACATCCGCCGGCAGTGCTTTGGCGACAGCGTCTTCCTGCGCGCGCGCCCAAGGTTCGACCATTCGACCGGCATGCACCTCGACAGCGCCCAATTCGCGCACAAGGTCCGCTATGATCTGTGCGGCGTCGCCACGGCGCAGTACGAGCGGCGCGCCGAGCGCTTGCAGGTCGTGGCCCAGCGCGGCGAGGCTTCCGTGCAGCCACCAGCGATGCGCGCCGCCCATCGCCCAGTCCCCGGCGGCGGCATCATCCAGGATAAAGATGGGCAGCACCCGCCCGGCTGCGGCAGCCTTGAGGCTGGGATTGTCGGCGACGCGCAAATCCTGCCGGAACCAGACGATCGACGTGGCGCCCGCCGGGGTCTGACGAGCCGGCTTAGCAGCTATGCGGGCCGCATCATTCATTTGCCACAATGTGTGGTGGGCGGGTCCAACCGGCAATGTTCACGGTGGGGTCAGATGGCCTGCATCGCGGCCGCTTGACCAAGCGTGAACGCGAACAGCCGGTCCTTGCCGAGCAGAAAGGCCCGTCCGCCGCGCGGGAACAGCCCGGCGATGGCCGGGTGGCGGATGTCGAGCCCGCCGGTGAAGGCGCCGAACGCCGGCAGCATCAACCGCGTCGGACCGGCGACGAAACAAGGCCGGGTGATGGTCTGCGCCCGCGTCGCCACGCTCGCCTTCGGGTGGTGGTGGCCGCAGATCTCAGTGCCCTTGCCGCTGGCCTGGTGCCGGAAAACCAGGCCGTCCGCCTCCCACCACTCGGCTGACGTGCCGGGCATGCCGTCCGGCGGCAGCGGGTCATGGTTGCCAAGCAGCCAGATCCACTCGCAGCCGGACGCCATCGCCTGCAGCCGCGCCGCGTCGGCGGGCATCAAGCGGCAGGCGGCCCCCTCGTCATGGAAGCTGTCGCCCAAGGTGAGTACGGTTCTCGGCGTGTAGCGGCGGAGCAGCAGGGCCAGGCGATCGAGCGTGGCGCGCGTGTCCCAGGGCGGCACGAGGTGGCCGCGGACCGCGCAGGCAGAGCCTTTCTCGAGGTGCAAATCAGCAACGACCAGCAAGTGACGCTCCGGCCACCAGAGCGCGCCAGCCGGGTCGAGCATGAGCCGGTGCCCGGCGAGGTGGATTGGGGCGGCGGTCACTTAAAGCCCTCTCCCTGCGGGGGCTTAAGCGCCAAAGGTTCCGCGGGCGCTTTTGGCCCGAGGAATGGCGGTGGGGGGGAGGCGCGGGCACGGCGAGGCATGGCACGCGTTGGCGCCTCCTCCCGACCCTCTCCCGAAGGAAGGGGGAGATGACCCGGGGGCGAAGGCGGGCGGCGATCCCGCCGGGTCATCTTGGCCAGGTTGGCCCGGTGCACCGGGTGCACGCGCAGCGGCGCCTGGGATGGTTCGGCTTCGCCGGTGGCTTCAGCGATCAGAGCTTCGGTTTCTGCCAGCAAGGCGTCCTCGTCTTCGGTGGTGCGGACGAACTCTCGGCCGATATCCAGCAGAACCGGCACAGCCAGGGGCGATACTCGGTTGAGCCGGACGGTGCGGACTTTGCCGGCCACACGCTCCAGCATGTCGCTTAACCGGGCGACGTCCGTCATGCCGCGGGCGGCGTCGGCGCGGGTGGCGCGCAGCAGGATGTGGTCGGGCTGATGGCGGCGCAGCACGTCGTAGATCAGGTCGGTGTTGACGGTGACCTGGCGGCGCGAGCGGTCTGCGCCCGGCTGGGTGCGATCCACCAGCCCGGCGATCACGGCCACGTTGCGGAAGGTCCGCCGCAACAGCGAGCTTTCGGCCATCCAGGCTTCCAGGTCGTCGCCCAGCATGTCCTGCTGGAATAGCTCGGCCATGTCGCCCGGCTCGTTCGCCGACCACACCGCGATCACGTAGTCGGTCGCCACGAAGCCGAGCGGGGCGGTGCCGGCGCGTTCCATGCGCCGGGTCAGCAGCATGCCGAGCGTCTGGTGCGCGTTGCGGCCCTCGAAGCAGTAGGCGACGGTGTACCAGCGGCCGTTGCGCGGAAACACTTCCACCATCAGCTCGTCCGGGCCGGGCAGGGTGGAGCGTTCTTGCTGCAAACCGAGCCACTCGCGCACCTGGTCCGGGAAGGCGTGCCAACTCGCCGGGTCATGCAGCATGGCGCGCACGCGGGCGGCGAGGTTCGTGGTCAATGGGTATTTGCCGCCGGCATAGGCGGGCACCATCGGGTCACCGCGTCCGCCATCGGTGCACTCGACCGTAGTCTCGCGGATGCGGAGGTAGCGCAGCAGGCGGCCGGCGAACATGAAGGTGTCGCCTGGCGTCATCATGTTGACGAAGCTTTCCTCGATCTCGCCGAGGTTGCCGCCGCGCATCCCGGCCAGGCGCACTTTCAGCAGCGGCATTTCGATGATGGTGCCGATATTCATTCGCGCGATCCGGGCGATCCGGTCGGAGCGGATTTCCACTTGATCGTCCGCGTTGCGGAACAGCTTGCGGTAGCGTTCGTAGGCGGACAGCGCGTAGCCGCCATCTTCGACGAAGCGCAGCACGTCGTCGAAGGTCTCGCGGCTCAGCGCGGCATAGGGCGCGGCCTTGGTCACCTCCTCGAACAGATCGTCGGGCATGAACGGCTGGGCGGCGGCCATCAGCAGCACGTGCTGCGCCAGCACGTCCAGTCCGCCAGGGCGCGGCGGATCGCCGTCCAGCTCGCGCGCGGCAACGCCCTGCACTGCGGCCTCACACTCCAGCACCTCGAACCGGTTGGCCGGCACCAGGATGGCGCTGCTGGCGACGTCCATTCGATGGTTGGACCGCCCGACCCGCTGCAGCAGGCGGGAGACGCCCTTCGGCGCGCCGACCTGAATCACCTGGTCCACGCCGCCCCAGTCGATGCCGAGGTCCAGCGAGGATGTCGCGACCACCGCGCGCAGATCGCCGCGCGACATCGCCGCCTCGACCCGGCGGCGCTGGGCGATGTCCAGGCTGCCGTGGTGGAGGGCGATTGGCAGCGTTTCCTCGTTCAGTTTCCATAGCGCCTGGAACAGCAGCTCGCCCTGGGCGCGGGTGTTGACGAACACGATCGTCATGCCGGCGGCGCGGATGCGGTCGAGGATGACGGCTGCGGAGGCCAGCCCCATGCGGCCGGACCAGGGTACGCGATCCTCGCTGAGGCGGATCTCCAGATGGGGCGGTTCCCCATCCGCCACCTCCACCAGCTCGACCGGGCCGCCGCACCCGACGTAAGCCTGGATCGCGTCCCGATAGGCGACGGTGGCCGACAGCCCGACCCGGCGCGCCGCCGGAGCCAGCAGCGCGAGGCGCGCCAGGCACAACGCCAACTGGTCACCCCGCTTGGTGCCGGCGAGCGCATGGACTTCGTCGATCACCACGCAGCGCAGACCGCCGAACATGCCGGGTGCTGTGGGCTGGCTGAGTAGCAGGGCCAGGCTTTCGGGCGTGGTCAGCAGGACGTTGGGCGGGCGTTCTTTCTGGCGAGCGCGGCGCGATTGCGGGGTGTCACCGCTGCGGGTCTCTACGCTCACCGGCAGGCCCATCTCGGCAATCGGCGCCGTAAGGTTGCGCGCAACGTCCGTGCCGAGCGCCTTGAGCGGCGACACGTATAGTGTGTGGATGCCGTCCCGCGGCGCGGCGGCCAGTTCGACCAGGGACGGCAGGAACCCCGCCAAGGTCTTGCCGCCGCCGGTCGGCGCGATCAATAGCGCCGTTTTCCCAGCAGATGCCGCTTCCAGCACCGCCAACTGATGCGGCCGCGGCGCCCAGCCCCGCGCGGCGAACCATGCGGCGAACTGTTCTGGGAGTGTTCCTGTCACGGCTCAGAGATAGGCGAGATTGCGGAGCAAGGCTAGGTGCGGATGCGCCGGACACCGGCGGGTAAGTCAGGCTTCCTCCGGCGTCCGTCAGGGCGTGCAGCGAATAGACCGGGATACGTGTTTACTTCGTAACGGTAAGCTGTTCAAAGCTCCGACGTCTGAATCGAGCGATATGTGAACACCCGCATCAACTGGTATCTGCTTGACGCTTTGCGGTTCGTCCTGGCCGCGATCGTGGCCTGCCACCACCTGACCTACTACTTCGCCGATGTGGATCCGGCGATGCGATTTGCCGACGATCTCGGGGCCAAAGCGGCGGTGCTCGGCTTCCTTCTGGTGTCTGGTTTTTCGATCGCGGCGTCGTTGCACAAGTCAGGTCGGGGCGGGTTCTATCGGCGGCGCCTGTGGCGCATCTACCCGATATACCTGTTCGCTCTTGTCGCTACGGTGATCTTGACCCTAGCGCTCGGCGGCGTGGCGCATTTGCCGGCCGGCGAGCCGATCCAGAGCGATGACGTCGTTAGAACCACACTCGGCAATCTGGTCTTCCTGCAAACGTTCGTGGTGAAGGCTCTAGCGTTCAACGGCCCGACCTGGTCGCTGGCCGTCGAGGTCTCGTACTATCTGGTCGCGCCCTTGATGCTCCGGCTTCCGCGCTGGTGCGTGCTGGTCGTCATCGGGGTTTCCGCAGTGTCGTACTCGCTGCCGCGCCACGATGATCTCGGGCCGATCTACTTCGTGTTTACTCGGCTGAACGCGATCGAATACGCCTGGGCTTGGTTCATGGGCTATTTCCTGTTTGCCAACCGCTCGGTGGTCACGACGCTCGGTTTGGCGGCCGTGTCGTGCTTGCTGATCGTCAATAATGGCGTCCTCAACCCCGAGCCCTACGCAGCCGCTACGTTCCTGGCCTGCCTCGGGGTCGTGTTCTTGGCCGTGCGCCCCAGTAGGGCGGGACCCGCATCCCCCGCGGTAGTCCGGCTCTGCCGCCTGCTGGGTGGCGTATCGTATCCGCTGTATGTTCTCCAGTTTCCGGTCTTCATCGCGGGATACGCTTTCCTTGGCGTCACCAATGCGGCCGTATTGCTGCTGCTGTGCATTGCGGCCGCTACCATCGCCTATTATGCCATTGATGGTTTCGTGAAGGGCGGCCTGCTTCGCCTCCTCAGCCGCTCTGTGCTGAAACCCGCTTAGCGGAATTCGGGGTCAGGCCGCTTGCTGCCGGACTCGGCGATGACTGAACTTCATCGTGCCGTCATTCACCTTGCCGAGCCGCAGCGCCAGCATATCCAGCGCGTAGTTCTGGTGCAGCTTCCAGGGCTTCTTCACGCCCTGGCGCGGCAACTGGTCCAGCGCGCGCTGCACGTAGCCGGAGGTGAAGTCGAGGAAGTTCTCTTCCGCCATCGCCGGGTCGCGTTCCGGCGTGCATTGCGCGTAGCCCTGGCGATCCATGGTGGCGAGCAGGCGGCACACGTACTCGCTGGTGAGATCGGCTTTCAGGGTCCAGGACGCATTGGTGTAACCGAACGCCGCCGCGAGGTTCGGGACGTCGCTGAACATCATACCCTTATAGCTCATGCACTTAGAAAGATCGACGCGCTGGCCGTCCTTCCACACTTCGACGCCGCCGAGCAGGATCAGCTTCAGCCCGGTTGCGGTGACGACGATGTCTGCCTCGATCTCGCGGCCGGATTTGAGCCGCAGCCCCGTCTCTGTGAAGTGGTCGATATGGTCGGTCACCACCTCGGCCATGCCCTTGCGTATGGCCCGGAACAGGTCGGCATCGGGCACGAGGCATAGCCGCTGGTCCCACGGATTGTAGGTGGGCGTGAAATGGGTCGCGACGTCGTAGTCCGGGCCGAGCATCTTGGCGACGCCGGCGATCACCTGCGCCTTGAACTTGGCCGGGCGCTTGCGAGCAAGATTGTAGAAGAACATCGTCAGCAAAACGTTGCGCCAGCGGATCAGGCCATAAGCGAGCTTGGCCGGCAGCTTTTTACGAAGCTTGTTGGCAAACGCGTCCTCCGACGGGCGGGTGACGACGTAGGTGGGGGAGCGCTGCAGCATGGTCACATGGGCCGCCGTCTCGGCCATGGCCGGAACGAGAGTGACTGCCGTGGCGCCGCTGCCGATCACGACGACCTTCTTGCCGGCGTAATCCAGCTCCTCCGGCCACGTCTGCGGGTGGATGACCCGGCCGTTGAACCGCTCGACGCCCTTGAATTCGGGCGAGTGGCCGCCCGTGTAGTCGTAGTAGCCGCTGCATGTGTAGAGGAACCCGCAGGTGAACCGGACGGGCTCACGCTCCGGCCCGCGCTCGGCATCGACCGTCCAGCAGGCCTCGTCCGACGACCACGACACACGTTTGACCTGGTGGCGGTAGCGGATTTTCTTGTCCACACCGTAGGCTTCGGCCGTCTCGCGCACGTAGCGCAGGATCGACGGGCCGTCCGCAATGGCCTTGGCTTCCTGCCAGGGCCGGAAGGAGTAGCCCAGCGTGTACATGTCTGAATCGGAGCGGATGCCCGGGTAACGGAACAGGTCCCAGGTGCCACCGATTGTGTCCCGGCCCTCGAGCAGGACGAAGCTCTTGCCAGGAAGCTTCATCGTGAGGTGACAGCCAGCGCCGATCCCAGACAGACCAGCGCCAATGATCACGACGTCAAAATGCTCGACCGCCATCCTGTCACGTCTCCCGTTTTCTCACATTTGGGACGCCTCGCGCAGGAGGGCAACCGCTACAGGAAGGGCTGGATCGCACTGATAAAGCGTGGTGTGTCCTGCAACTGCGGCACATGGGCCAATCCGGGAAGTAGCGCGAACCTGGCGCCGGGCACGAGGCCGGCCAGTTCTTCAGCCATAGCGGGTGGGGTCGCCTCGTCACCGTCACCGGCCAGGGCGAACAGCGGCGGCACTAGCCGGGGCACCTCGTCGCGCAGGTCGAGCGCGGCCAGTTCGGCGCAGGCGCCGGTGAACACCGCCGGGTCGGTGGCCAAGAACGCAGCGCGGCGGTCGGCCAGTAGCGCCGGGTGCGCGTCCTGGAAGGCGGGCGCAAAGAGCCGTCGCATCGCCACGTCGGCGATGGCGTGCAGACCCTTGGCGGATACGGCGGCGGCCATACCGCGGAATGCCTGGCGACCGGGCTCGCTGAATGCGGCGCCTGTGCCAGCCAGCACGAGGCGGTGCACGAGCTCGGGGTGGTGCAGCGCCAGCACCAGGGCAACGAAACTGCCGTAACCGTTGCCGATGATCGTCACTGGGTGTCCCGCACCGCGGATCGCCTCGGCCATGCGGCCGGCCACCGCCGGGAGCGCCGCGGCGGTCGCCTCCGAACCACCGAACCCCGGCAGATGAGGTAGGGTAACCGTGTAGCGGACCGACAGCGCCTCGGCCAACGGCTCGCAACTGGGGGCGTCGGCGAGTAGCGAGTGGAAAATCCAGACGGCCGGGCCGCGGCCCTTCACCACTGCTTTCACCTTGCCGTCCGCGAAGTCCGCCATGCTCCGAATTCCCTTCGTTGACGCTGCCGTTCGTGCCTCCCATGGTGGCGCGCCGGCCGCAAGAGCCACGGTAGGAGACTGCTCCGACATGCCGATCGTCAATGCCGGGGCACGCCTCGACCGCTTGCCCGTGTCGCCGTTTCACCGGCGGATGATGCGGCTGATCGGCCTCGGGATGTTCTTCGACGGGTTCGACATCTACATCGCTGCCTCGGTCCTGGGCGCCACCCTGCGTTCGGGCTTTTCGACGCTGCCGCAGAACGCTGCCTTCGTGTCGATGACCTTTGTGGGCATGATGCTTGGTTCCGTCATCACGGGCTTCGTAGGCGACCGCTACGGGCGCCGCTTCACCTACCAGGTGAACCTGCTGGTTTTCGGCCTCGCCTCACTCGCCGCCGCCTTCGCGCCGAATATGACCGCGCTGATACTGCTGCGCTTCGTCATGGGGCTGGGGCTCGGGGCGGAAAACGTCGTCGGCTATTCCACGATGACGGAGTTCGTGCCGCCTGCGCACCGCGGGCGCTGGCTGGGCATCATCGCCGTCTTCGTCGTCACCGGGCTGCCGGTGTCTGCGCTGCTCGCCTGGTGGCTGGTGCCATCCCTCGGCTGGAGAGTGATGTTCGTGCTGGGCGGCATCGGCGCACTCCTCGTCTGGCGCGCCCGGAAAAACCTGCCGGAAAGCCCGCGCTGGCTGGAAAGCGTGGGCCGCGCTGCCGAAGCCGAGGCCCTGGTGTCAGCCATCGAGCTCGAGTCAGCGGGGGAGGCTCCTCTGCCGCCCCCGGCCCCTGCACCGTTGCACGCGCCATCACGCCGCCTTGCGACGCTGTTCGCTCCGCCGCTGCTGGGCCGCATGGCGCTGGGTTGCATCGCGCTGATCGTCATCAACACGCTGATCTACGGCTTCATCACCTGGCTGCCGACCTTCTTCGCGCGCCAGGGTATGACGGTCGCGACGTCGTTTGGCTACGCCTTCGTCATGGCGTTGGGCGCGCCCGTCGGGTCGCTGATCGGCGCGTTGACGGTCGATCGCTGGGGCCGGCGGCTGACCATCGTGTCGGCCTGCACGCTGTCGATCGTGTTCGGCGCGATCTACCCGTTCGTCGCCGACCCGGTGCTGTTGCCGTTGGTGGGCCTGGCGCTGACGATCCCGATCTATGTCCTGGTCGCCGTATTGTTCGGCGTTTACATCCCCGAGCTGTTTCCGACCGAGGTGCGGCTGCGCGCATCCGGTATCTGCAACACGTTCGGCCGCGGCGCGACGATCGTGACGCCGTTCGCGGTCGTGCCGCTTTTCACCACCTATGGCGTAGGCGGCGTGCTGGCGCTGATGATCGGCTTGCTCGCCGTGCTGATCGCCGCGACCCTGCTGCTCGGCGTGGAACCGTCCGGCAAACGCCTGGAGGATGTCGCTTTGGAGGGCAAAGTGCCGGTTTCCGCAGGCTAAAGCTCCGTTCGCACAGCGAAAGCACGCGAACTCGGCCAGTCGAATCGCTGGCCGACGGATAGCCCGCACTCGGTTCGCGTATGCGGGACTACGGCGGACATATGACGATGGCTGGACGATCGCCGAGCCGGGCTTACTTTGAGAACGGTATTCGGAGCGGATCATTGGCAATAGATTTTACCGGCCGGCGCGAAGACGCACGGCTGCTGACAGGGCAGGGACGCTACACTGCCGATTGGAACCGTCCCGGCCAGGTGCATGCGGCGTTCCTGCGGGCGGATCGCGCCCATGCCGAAATCCGCTCCATCGACACCGCCGATGCGCTGGCAGCGCCTGGCGTTCTGGCGGTGCTGACAGGGGCAGATGCCGTGGCGGCCGGGTTCGACCGCGGGTCGGCGTTGATGCCGGTGAAGGGCCGGGGGGAGGCGCTGAAGGTTCCGCCTCGTCCGGTACTTGCCACGGACCGGGTGCGTTTCGTGGGCGAGCCGGTGGCGCTCGTCGTCGCGCAGACCGCGCATCAGGCGCAGGACGCCGCCGAGCTTATTATAGTGGACTATGACGGCCTGCCGGTCATCGCCGATGCCGCGGCGGCGCTGGCCCCTGGCGCTGCTTCGATCCATGGCTCCGTGCCGGGCAATCTCTGCTTCGATTTTGACTACGGCGACGCGGCTTCGACCGACACTGCATTCGCCGGCGCGGCCCATGTGGTCCGCCTCACGCTGACCAGCAGCCGGGTCGCGGGGAACCCGATGGAGCCGAAGGCGGCACTGGCGTCGTGGGACGGCGACATGCTCGACCTATGGACGGCGACCCAGGGCATGACGGCGATGCGCGACAGCCTGGCCAGCCAGTCCGGCCTGGCGGCCGATCACATCCGCATCCGCGCGCAGGACGTTGGAGGCGGATTCGGCATCCGCGGCAGCGCCTATCCGGAATACGGCGCGCTCGCACTGGCCGCCCGCAGCGTTGGCCGGCCGGTGAAATGGGTCGCAAGCCGCAGCGAGACATTCCTGTCTGACTATCATGGCCGCGGCCTGGTCATGACCGGCGAACTGGCGCTCGACGCCGAGGGCCGGTTCCTGGCGCTGCGCCACGAATGGCTGGCTGACCAGGGCGCCCATCCGGTCGCCACCGGGCCGCTGATCAACACGCTGAACCCGGCAGTGATGTCCACGGGGTGCTACCGAATTCCTGCTGTCTATGGCCGCAATAGGCTGGCGTTGACCAATACGGTCCCGATCACCGCCTATCGCGGCGCAGGCCGCCCGGACATGGCGTACATCATTGAGCGTTTGGTGGACGAGGCCTCCGTGCAGACGGGCATCGACCGCATTGAGCTACGGCGCCGTAACCTCATCCCGCGCGAGGCCTTTCCATATAAGCTGCCGACCGGCGCCGTCGCTTCGGAATACGACAGCGGCGACTACCGGGCCGGGCTTGAGCAGGCTTTGGCGAGGGCCGACTGGGACGGGTTTCCCGCCCGCCGGGCCGAAGCCGCCTTGCGCGGGAAGCTGCGCGGCATCGGTTGCGCCGTTTTCGTGGAGCCGGCCGGCGGCGTGGTGCCGAAGGACGAAGTCGCCATCACCTTCGACGAGGACGGCCTGATCGTCCTGCACACCGTCGTCACCTCCAACGGTCAGGGGCACGAGACGGTCTATCCGGACATCGTCGCGGGGGTGTTGCAGATCGACCCGATGCGCATCCGCCTGTCTGCCGGAGATCCTGAAGGCCCGGCGCTGGTGGGTGGCGGCGCGTTCGCATCCCGCTCCATGATGTCGCACGGCGCGGCCAGCCTGGTCGCCGCGCGTGAGGTGGTGGAGAAGGGCAAGACGCTGGCGGCAGACGCCCTGGAAGCCGCAGCGGCCGACATCGAGTATGCCGGCGGCGCCTACCGCATCGCGGGTACCGACCGGATGGTCGACCTCGTGGCCTTGGCTGGCGGCGGTGCGCTCGACACCACGGCCGGGCTGGCTGCGACGCGCGCCTTTCCCTCCGGCGCGCACGTGGCAGAGGTCGAGATCGACCCCGACACCGGCATGACGGAAGTGGTGCGTTACACCGCAGTGGACGATTGCGGGGTCGTGATGAACCATACCCTGCTGGAGGGACAGATTCTCGGCGGCATGATGCAGGGGCTCGGCCAGGTGCTGGGCGAGATTTGCATCTATGACGAGGACGGCCAACTCGCGACCGGGTCATTCATGGACTACGTGATGCCGAATGCCGACCTGCTGAAGCGGGTGGATATCAGCGACTAGTGCGTGCCGTCGCCGAACAACCCGCTCGGCGTGAAGGGCGCGGGCGAAGCCGGCACCACCGGCGCGCTGCCCACGGCGATGAACGCCATCATCGACGCGCTCCGCCCTCGGGGCGTGTCGCATCTGGACATGCCGGCCTCGGCACAACGGGTGTGGCAGGCGCTGCATCGGTAAGGGGTGCTTCATGACGCCGATGATCGAGCTAGTGAACCATCCGGAACCAGACGTCCGGCAGGCAATCGCCGGGCCGCTCAGGCGTTTGAACGACGAGCGTTCCGGCCAGCCGCACGAGTTCAGCGCCTTCGCCCTTACCCTCACAACGCCTGGCTCGTCTGAGGTCATCGGCGGCCTCTGGGCTGAAGTCGGACGAGGCTATCTGTATGTCGGCCTACTATTCGTGCCGGAGTTTGTTCGGGGCAATGGTGTTGGCCGCTCCTTGATGCAACGGGCCGAGCAGGAAGCCGTGCGCCGCGGCTGCCATGCCGTTTGGCTGTCGACGTATAGCTTCCAGGCTCCTGGCTTCTACCAGAAGCTGGGGTACCGCGTATTTGGCGAACTGCCCGACTACCCGCGAGGCTACCGCTCGTTTTTTCTGACGAAGTTTCTGACGGCCGCAGTGGGCTAACAACTTCCGCGCGAGTTGGAACTTACAGCCTCATGAACCCGCTCGTCGAAGACACCGGCAGCCCGCCCATCCCCGCCGTTCAAG
>CAZZVB010000132.1:0-12997 GCA_964657445.1 uncultured Burkholderiaceae bacterium
TCAAGCGCTTCCACTACGACACCCACGACCAGTTCCGCAGGCATCTCGCCGACTTTGTCAACGCGTACAACTTCGGCCGAAGATTGAAGACACTCAAGGGCCTCACACCCTACGAAGCCATCTGCAAATCTGGACAAACAAACCAAAACGATTCATGCGCGATCCGCTTCACCAAATGCCGGGACTAAACAACTAGGCTATGTCTTGATCGTCAGCCGTCCCAGTCCGCTAGGAAAGCGATGAAGATACCAATTTTCGGCGACTCTCAGCACGCCTCGGCGGTTCATGACCGGGCGCTCCAACAACCACCATGAGCATATTGCGACGCCAGTCGTCAGTGGGAATGCCAGCAGGATGTTGTAGTACCAGGTGTGAAACAACGGTGAGTACGTATAGACCGCCTGCTGAATGGGAAAGCCGTAGAGATACAACCCATACGAATAATCTCCGCTCAGGATAACACGGTTTCGCGTTGGATTAAGCAGTCCGATATAAACTGTCATGTATGTGACCGGGATCGCGGCAAACCGCATGCCCTTCAGGAAGAAGAGTGGCAGTGCGATCGAGAGCAAGACGGCCGCTAAAAACAGCATACGAGACCAGGGTATACGGTCCCGATAGCGATAGAATACCACCCCGGTAATGAATGCCATGACAACGCTAGAACCGCCGGCACCCTCAAATCCGGTTGACGCCCGGAAGAGCGTGTTACCCACTTGGGCGACATAATAGATGCCTAGAAAGCCAAGCATGAAGGCGCGTCGGCGCACTATCCCGACAATCGTGAGTATCGTTAGAAGAACATAGCAGACAAGTTCATACGGAACGGTCCAGAGTTGTCCATTAACTAGAACAGTCGGGTTATACTCGAACACCCCAGGTAGATGATAATGGATATCGCCGAGAATATTCCAAAAATATTCATGAAAAACGGGACTGGAAACATACCTAGAAAGGGTCCAGGTTGTCAGAACTGGACCTAAAATAAGCGCCGATACCAGAACCTCAGCTGCAAGCGCTGGCATAATTCGAAATATACGTAGCCCGAGGAAGGTAATAAGCGACTTTGATCGTTCCAAGCTGCCGGCGACCAGAAACCCACTAAGTGCGAAAAACATAGGTACGATCAACAAAGCTACTGACTTGAGTGCGATACCCCAGACACTGTCAGTGTTGTCAGTGCCATATGTGATCAGCAAGCTGTGCCAACCGATTACACTAAATGCTAAAACGATACGGATGTAATCAAAACCGGCAGGCCGATTTCTGGTGGCAGTTAGTCGCTCGCCTAGAGTTAGCGTATCAGTCATTGTGGGTCCTTTGTTTGGCGGCGTAGTGCGAGACACTTCGATACGGCGTGGTAATATCCCGCTTCGTTTGACCTCAACGCAAAGGCTGAAAAGGGTATCACATCAACTTGAGGCAGATAGAGAGACGCTTTAATCATTATTCCAGTCGGATGGTATGAAGCGTAGCCTCGTTGCAGCCGATTAGCTCGAGCGGCTCACTTGATCCGGGATAGCGATGCATATTGTGATCTTCAACCCGCGAACGCCCACTACTGCGCTTGCAACACAGGCATGAGACACCTCGTATTCGCGACCTCGGCTTTTGCTGCTTACATCTGCACCGGCATGATCGTGCTTGCTCAAAGCGCCCAAAGTGGAAATGGCGAAAGTTTCCTCACGACCCCTAATGAGCCACTGCGCGAGCCATTGCCCGTCCATGACGGGGCAACGCCGGGCGATGGTTTGATCATGGCGGCAGGGTCTCGCAACGCATTCTCCCTAGTGATGGGTAGTGAGCAGCCTCAGGCAAATATGAAGACCTCACAATCTATTCGTGATCGTTTCTACCTTAACTATGCAGTGGGCGACCTAACTAAAGCGGTCGGGAGCCCGATGGACAACGGACAAGCGAACAACAACACTTTTGCTGCCGTAGCGCGGCACTTCCCGGTCGGCGATCCTGACGATCTGCACGTCATGGAGCACGATGGGATGCACCTTCGCGCTATATGCTCAAAGCGACGTACGGATTGTAGCCCGGGTGCGGTTTGGGGCGCTATGGTGCGCCTACCGTTTGAGTGGCGGCCGGGAATGACGCTGAAGGTTCGTTATCGCAGTCCGCAAGGCGACCACTCCTGGGCTCCGATTTGGATGTTTACCGGTCAACAAAGCTCTCCGGGTCCTGGCGGTAACCCGTATCAAGGTTTTCAAACGCCGGATGCGCTTTACCGCACCGGAAACACTGGCTTCGAGATCGACTGGAACGACAACTTCTCGCGTTTCGGTGCCGGAGTGCCTACCGGGTATCAAATCGACTTCGGCACACCGGACATCTATGGCGTCAAGTGGAAGCAAAAACCGCACGCTACCTACTGGGCTGACGGCAATGGTTGGCGCTACTATGGTCCGTCCTATGCTCCCGAATTCCTGCGGACCCCGTTTGACTGGTCAACGGGCTTCCATGACCTTGTTGGAAACTGGCGCAATGACGGCAGCAACTTGATAGACCTATTCGTTGACGGACACCTTGTAGCGTCAAGCTACATGGAATATCCGCAGGAAACTTATGTTGATCCGGCAGACGGGCAACGTAAGACGATCGCCATGCACCTCATCATTGGTAACCAGGCTATACCGTCATTCTCCCCGGGAGCCGCCCGCGCCCGCGATAACGACGGCATAACGGACGGATGGACGATTGTGGTGCAAGAGGTCTCGGGTTGGTATGGAAACGTGGCTGATCCAGATCGATACCGCGCTACCACGGCGAACGGCGTTCGATAACATACTGCGGAGTTGCCGGTTCTCACTCACCCGGCAGCATTCTTCTCATAGGCCAGACTTCACGTCGTTGGCGCCACGGGTTAAGGCACTACCGGTCGCAGACACGTCCTTACCCACGCCGGCCGTCGTGTTGCAACCGCTCAGCATGATGAGGGCGAAAATCGCAGCCGCTAGGCCCAGCAGGTCGAAGCGGCGACCGCTTCGTGCGTCGAATGCCACTGCCGGAGTGCTGGCTTGATTGCGATACATCATTTCGATCCGCCCTTGTTGCAAGCCCAGAACGCGCAGTTCTCCCTGCGGTTGCATTATAGGATCCGTTAGGCCAGCGCGACCTTAGCTCGGCCGACCCACCTAGATCTATGCCGGCGCCCTCGGTTGCCGATCCGGCCTGGCTTTCTCGAACGCCTCCAACGACAGGCAAGCGTCCGCGATGCGATCCACGGTCGGCACCGGCCCGATGTCGAGCTTGAAGACGCGCACCCCCATGACGGCGCTCATCAGGCAAAGGTCGGCCATCGTCACGCTATCGCCGTGGCAAAAACGGCCAGTCTCCGGATCCGAGGCCAGGCGCGTCTCCAGCGTGCGCAAGCCTTCGCCGAACCACTGGGTTTGCCACGCCTTCCAGCGGATCGCGTCGAAACCTTCGCGCTGCATCAAGTAGTTGCGCACGCGCGGCACGATCAGCGGATGGCTGTCGCAGGCGATGGCCGCCGCCAGCGACCGCACGCGGGCGCGGCCGCGCAGGTCGGAGGGCAATAGCGGCGGTTCAGGGTAACGCTCCTCGAAATACTCCAGGATCGCCAGCGACTGCGTCAGCGGCGGCAAGCCGTCTTCGATCAGCGCCGGCAGCGCACCTTGCGGGTTGATCGCACGGAACGCCGGGTCATCCTGTTCGCCGCGGTCGAGATCGATCGGGATTTCCTCGGCCGTGAGCCCCTTCAGCGCCATGGCGACCCGCACGCGATACGTCGCGGCCGATCGCCAGTAGCCATACAGCACCATGCTCATGCGCTGCGGTTCTGCACCAGTTCATCCACCACGCCAGGGTCGGCCAGGGTGGAGGTGTCGCCCAGCCCATCGGTCTCATTGGCGGCTATCTTGCGCAGGATACGGCGCATGATCTTGCCGGAGCGCGTCTTCGGCAGACCCGGCGCCCATTGGATCGCGTCCGGCGACGCGATCGGCCCGATCTCGTGCCGCACCCAGGCAACCAGCTCCTTGCGCAGCGCGTCCGACGGCTCCTCACCGGTCTTGAGTGTCACGTAGGCATAGATGCCTTGGCCCTTCAGGTCGTGCGGGAAGCCTACGACTGCGGCTTCCGCCACCTTCGGATGCGATACGAGGGCCGACTCCACCTCGGCCGTGCCCATGCGATGGCCCGACACGTTGATCACGTCGTCCACCCGGCCGGTGATCCACCAGTACCCGTCAGCGTCGCGCCTGGCGCCGTCGCCAGTGAAGTACTTGCCAGGGAACATCGAGAAATAGGTCTGCTTGAAGCGCTCATGGTCGCCGAACACGGTTCGCATCATGCCAGGCCAGCTATCGGCGATGCAGAGGTTGCCCTCCGTGGCACCCTCCAGCAGCGTGCCCTCGCCGTCCACCAGAACCGGCAGCACGCCGGGCAAAGGCAGCGTGGCGGAGCCGGGTTTTAGCGCGGTGGCGCCGGGCAGCGCGCTGATCAGGATGCCGCCCGTCTCGGTCTGCCACCAGGTATCGACGATCGGGCAGCGCTCATCGCCGACCACACGGTGATACCACAGCCAGGCTTCCGGATTGATCGGCTCCCCGACGCTGCCGAGGATGCGAAGGCTGGCCCGGCTGGTGGACTTCACCGGCCCCTCGCCCTCGCGCATCAGCGCGCGGATCGCGGTCGGCGCGGTGTAGAAGATGTTGACCTTGTGCTTGTCCACGACCTGCCAGAAGCGCGAGCTGTCAGGGTAGTTGGGCACGCCCTCGAACATCAGCGTGGTGGCGCCATTCGCGAGCGGGCCATACACGATGTAGGTGTGCCCGGTGACCCAGCCGACATCGGCGGTGCACCAGTACACCTCGCCCGGCTGATAATCGAACACGATCTCATGCGTGAAGCTGGCCCAGATGATGTAACCGCCGGTGGTGTGCAGTACGCCCTTGGGCTTCCCCGTGCTCCCCGAGGTGTAGAGGATGAACAACGGATCTTCCGCATTCATAGGCTCCGGCTCGCACTCCGGCGACGCGGCTGCAACCGCCGCACCGTAGTCGATGTCGCGGCCCTCCTGCATGGCCACCTCGCCGCCGGTGACCTTCACCACCAGCACGTCCTTCACGGTCGGGCAGCTTTTCAGCGCCTCGTCCGCATTGGCCTTCAACGCGACCTTGCGCCCGCCGCGGCGGCCCTCATCGGCGGTGATCAGCAGGGTGGAACCGCAATCCTGGATGCGGTTGGCCAGGCTGTCCGGCGAGAACCCGCCGAACACGATGGAATGGATCGCACCGACCCGGGCACAGGCCAGCATGGCGACGGCGGCCTCGACCACCATCGGCAGGTAGATCGTGACCCGGTCGCCCTTCTTGACGCCACGCTCCCGCAGCACGTTGGCCAGGCGGCAGACCTGATCGTGCAACTGGCGGTAGGTCACCGACTTGCTGCTGTTGGGATCGTCGCCCTCCCAAATGATCGCCACCTGGTTGCCGCGCTGCTTGAGATGCTGGTCGAGGCAGGCGGCCGACACGTTCAGCTTGCCGTCCTCGAACCACTTGATCGAGACGTCGCCATCGAAGCTGCTGTTCTTGATGATGGTCGGCGGCTTGATCCATGGCACCCGCTTGGCCTGTTCCGCCCAGAAATGCTCGGGGTCGCGTGCGGCGTGGTTCACCATCAGCCGGTATTTCTCGCCGTTCACATGAGCTGACGCAGCGATCGACGGCTTGACGTGGAACAGAGTGGTCTCAGACATTTTGCGCCCCCTAAGCTTTTGATTGTTACGCTACTCGCACGGGCCTAGCCCTTGAAGCCCCCGAGCTTGCATATGTGTTTCCACTCCGGAGTCGTGATCGGCCCGACAGACAGCCGCGAGAGCCGCACGAGCGACATCTCGGCCAGCGCCGGGTCCGCCTTGGCCGTGGCGAGCGTCACAGGCTTGGGCAACGGACCGACTGCCTTCATGTCCACGCTGATCCATTTCTCGTCGGTCGGGTCGGGGTAGGCTTCGCGCACCACCTCCACCACGCCCACGATCTCCTTGCCGATATTGGAGTGATAGAAGAAGGCACGGTCGCCCAGCTTCATTGCCTTCAGATTGTTCTTCGCCTGGTGGCTCCGAACGCCGGTCCACGGCTCGACGCCGTTGGCGACCTGCTGGTCCCAGCTGAAGGCGTCGGGCTCCGACTTCACGAGCCAATATGCCATGTGCCCCTTGGTGTCCGATTTCCGGCTTAAGAGTATGTCATTCTTGCCTGACACGGAACCGCACGGCTTCTAACTTTCGCGTCCGGTGCTATGTTCGGGGTGTGGACGCAACTGCATTCATCACGCCGCGCACGGGCAAAGGGCTTCACCGGTTCGCCAATCCAGGCCGGTTCCTGCGCATTGCGGGCGCGGTGCAGCCTTGGCTGACGGCCAGCGCCATCCTGGTCACGGCTGCTGGCCTGTACTGGGGGCTATTCGTGGCCCCGGCCGACTGGCAGCAGGGTGATGCCGTCCGCATCATGTATGTGCACGTTCCGGCCGCCTGGCTGGCGTCGATGGGCTATTTCAGCCTGGCACTCGCCTCCGCCGCATCGATCATCTGGCGCCATCCCCTGGCCGATCTGGCCGCGGTCGAGATCGGGCCTGTGGGCGCCGGTTTCACCGCGGTGTGCCTTGCGACTGGCAGCCTTTGGGGCAAGCCGATGTGGGGCGCGTGGTGGGTGTGGGACGCGCGGCTGACCTCCGTGCTGGTGCTGTTCTTCCTCTATCTCGGCCACATCGCGCTGGTGCGCGCCTTCGATGACCCGCAGCGAGGCTATCGCGCCGGTGCGATCCTGGCGCTGGTCGGCGTGGTGAACCTGCCGATCATCAAATTTTCCGTCGATTGGTGGAACACGCTGCACCAGCCCGCAAGCATCACGCTGACAGGCGCCCCGACCATGGCCGCCGACATGCTGTGGCCGCTGCTGGTCTGCGCCATTGGCTTCACCCTGTGCTTCTTCGCTATCACGGTCGCCCGCGTGCGCGCGGCGGTGATGGAGCGGCGGATCCGCGGGTTGCTGCTATCCCGCAGCGAGATGGCGGCATGACCCACCTCGAATACATCATCCCGTCCTACGCTCTGGCGGTCGGCATTCCGCTGTGGTTCGCGCTGGCGGCAAGCCTACGGCTGGGATCGGCACGCAGGCGCCTCGCCGCGATTGACCCGCGCGCGTCCAGAGCATCCGGCCGATGACCCGCAAAAGCCGCCGCATGGCGATCCTCGCCGTCTGTGGCCTCGGCCTCGGCTCCGCCGTGGCGCTCTCGCTGGCGGCGTTCCGCAGCGACATCGTCTTCTTCGTCGCCCCCTCCGACCTGGCCGAAAAAGGTCTGCCCGGCCGCTCGCTGCGGCTCGGCGGCCTGGTGCAGTCTGGCTCGGTGGAGCGCGTGAGCGAAAGCGGCCAGCCGGTCGCGCATTTCCGCGTCACTGACGGCCGCGCCAGTGTTGAAGTCGCCTATACCGGCATCCTCCCCGACCTGTTCCGCGAGGGTCAGGGCGTGGTGACGCTCGGGACCATGCGGCCGGACGGCACCTTCCGCGCGAGCGAGGTGCTGGCGAAGCATGACGAGACCTACATGCCGAAGGATGTCGCCGAAGCCCTGAAAAAGGCCGGCATGTGGGACCCGACAAAGGGCCCGCCGCCACCGGCGGCCACATGGAACACGCTCGCGACCAAAACGTCGGGCTAGGGGAACGCGCATGATCCCGGAATTGGGCCATTTCGCATTGGCGCTGGCCTGTGCGATTGCCTTGGCGCAAGCGGTGCTGCCGATTTGGGGGGCTCACCGCCGAGATTACCGCCTGATCGCAGCGGCCCCCGGGCTGGCGTGCGGCCAGTTGCTGGCCCTCGGCGTGTCGGCATTCTGCCTCGTCTGGTCCCATGTGACGGACGATTTCTCCGTCCTGAACGTGACCGAGAACAGCAACAGCCTAAAGCCGCTGATCTACAAGATCACTGGCACCTGGGGTAACCACGAGGGGTCCATCATCCTCTGGGCGCTGATCCTGGCGCTGTGCGGCGGCGCCGTCGCCGGCTTCGGCCGCAACCTGCCCGGCGCCCTGCGAGCGCGGGTGATCGGCGTGCTCGGCGGTTCGTCCGTCGGCTTCCTGCTGTTCTCGCTACTGACGTCAAATCCGTTCGTTCGCCTCGTGCCGGCCCCGATCGACGGCCACGACATGAACCCGCTGCTGCAGGATCCTGGCCTCGCCTTCCACCCGCCCATGCTCTACGCGGGCTATGTCGGCTTCGCTGTCCCGTTTGCATTCGCCGTCGCTGCCCTGCTGGAGGGCCGGGTGGACGCGTCCTGGGGACGCTGGGTGCGGCCCTGGACGCTGGTGTCCTGGTGCCTGCTGACCGGGGGCATCTCGCTCGGCTCCTGGTGGGCGTATTACGAACTGGGCTGGGGCGGCTTCTGGTTCTGGGACCCGGTGGAAAACGCTTCGCTGCTGCCGTGGCTGACCGGAACGGCGCTGCTGCACTCGGCGATCGTTGTGGAAAAGCGGGAGGCGCTGAAGATCTGGACCGTGTTGCTGGCCATCGGCACGTTCTCGCTCAGCCTGTCCGGCACGTTCCTGGTGCGCTCCGGCATCCTGAACTCGGTGCACGCCTTCGCCAATGACCCGGCACGTGGCGTGTTCATCCTGGGCCTGCTCGGGCTGGTGATCGGGGGGAGCCTGCTGCTGTTCGCAATTCGCGCCCCCACGCTCGCCGCCGGCGGGCTGTTCGCACCCGTCTCGCGGGAAGGCGCGCTGGTGCTGAACAACGTGCTGCTGTGTTCGATCGCCGCCGTCGTGATCACCGGGACCATGTATCCGCTGTTCAGTGACCTGGTCCTGCATGACAAGCTCAGCGTAGGTGCGCCGTTCTTCAACTCGACGGTGCTGCCGCTCTCGGTGCCGGTGTTCGTCGCAATGGCGATCGGACCCGTATTGCCGTGGAAACGCGCCTCGCTCGCCCCGGCGCTGCTGCGGCTGTGGTGGGCGGCGCTGGTCGCGGTGGGAGTCGGGCTGTTCTTCTCGACCCGGCTGCCGATCCTGCCCGCCATCGCGTTCGCCGGGTCGGCCTGGCTGATCATCGGGTCCTGGGCCGAGATCGTCGAGCGGGTCCGGCTGTTCCGCATCCCGCTGGGCGACAGCTTCGCCCGGGCGCGCGGGCTTCCGGTCGCGGCCTACGGCGCCGCCCTGGCCCATGCCGGAATGGGCGTCACCATCGCCGGCATCGCAGGGATGTCGATGGCGACGCAGCAGGTCGTGCTGGTACGCCCCGGCCAGCAGGTGCAGGCCGCCGGGATGACCTGGGCCCTCGATTCCCTCAGCGACCAGAGCGGGCCGAACTACGCCGAGCGCGTCGCCAACATCCGGGTGATCCGCCCGGGCAAACCCGACCTCTCCATGCATCCGTCCCGCCGCACCTTCCCGGTGCAGCAGGTGACCACCACCGAGGCCGCGATCCACACGACCGGGTTTGCCGATATCTACGCGGTGCTGGGTGAGGAGCGGGACGGCCAGGCCGTCATGCGGCTTTATTACAATCCGCTGGCCCCGGAGATCTGGCTCGGCGGCCTGATCATGGCGATCGGCGGCGGCTTGTCGCTGGCGGACCGCCGCTTGCGGGTTGGCGCGCCAGCCCGCCGCACCGTGGCTTTGGGTGTGTCGGCCTGATGGACCGCCGCCAGCTTCTGCTCGCCGCCCCGCTGGGTGCGGCCGTGCTGGGCGGCGGCGCGTTCTGGGCCATGCTGCGCGGCATGCAGGCAGGCACGTTCGACCCGCGCGGCGTGCCTAGCCCGATTACCGGCCAGAAGATCCCCCAGTTCGACCTTCCGGCTCAACCGCCGAGCCAAGGCTTCAGCAGCGCTGACCTGGCCAACGGCAAGCCGCTACTGCTGAACTTCTTCGCCTCCTGGTGTCTGCCCTGCGTGGAAGAGCACCCGGCGCTGCTCGCCCTTGCCGAAGCCGGCGTGCCGATCTGGGCCATCGCCTACAAGGACCCGGAGGACAAGGCAGCCCAGTTCATCGCCCGCCATGGCGACCCGTACAAGCGCATCGCCCGCGACGCACCCGGCCGGGTGGCGATCGACTTCGGCCTCTCGGGCGTTCCCGAGAGCTTCCTGGTCGATGGACAGGGCGTGGTGCGCTGGCACTGGGCCGGGCCGATCGACGCCAACATCATCCAGAACAGGTTGCAGCCAGCGTGGCGCGCGCTCGCTTAATATCAGCCGGTCTGCTGGCGCTTTTCCTGGTCACCGGCCCGGCCCACGCCATCAGCGACCCAGCCGAGATGATGCGGGACCCGGCGCAGGAGACGCGCGCCGAGAAGATCGGCAGCCAGTTGCGCTGCCTGGTGTGCCAGAACGAGAGCATCGAGGACTCAGGCGCCGACCTTGCCAAGGATTTGCGCGGCATCGTCCGGCAGCGCGTGGCGGCTGGGGACAGCGACAAGCAGGTCATCGCCTGGATGGTAGCGCGTTACGGCGATTTCGTCCGGCTGCGTCCGCCGTTCAACGCGGTGACGGCCCTGCTGTGGCTATCGCCTATCCTGTTCGTGGCATTTGGGGCGGGAATGGTGATGCTCGGCCGCCGGTCCCGCGTCGCCCAGCCCGCGCCGCTGTCCGACGCCGAGCGCGCCCGGCTGGCGGAGCTGACCCGCCCATGATCTGGCTGGCGGCCGCCGTGCTTGCCCTGATCGCCCTGCTGCCCGCCGCGGTGGGCCTCGGCAAACGCGTGCGGGTGCGCGGGCGGCGCGATGCGACGATCGAGCTGTATCGCGCGCAGATCATTGAACTGGATCGCGACCTGGCTGAACGGCGCATCTCGGAAGCGGACCACGCGACGGCGATGCTCGAGGTGCAACGCCGGCTTCTCGCCGCGTCCGAGGCTGGCGACACGGTTCCCGCCGGATCGGACCGGAGCCGGCTGGTGTTCGGCTTGGCGCTGGTCCCGCTGGCCGCTTTCGGGCTCTACATGATCGGCGGCCGCCCTAACGTGCCGGCTGAACCGCTTGCCTCGCGCATGACGGAGGCCGACCGCCAGATGGCGGACGAGGGCGTGATGATCCAGCAGCTCCAGGCCGCGCTGGACAAGGTCGATCCCCATTCCGACCGTGCGCGCCAAGGCGACATCCTGCTCGGCAATCTGCAGGCCAGCCGCGGTGACTTCGGTGCCGCCGCCGCGGCCTGGGGCAAGGCGCTCGATGTCCGGTTTGACCCGCTGCTTGCGGCACAGGTCGCCGATGCGACCAGCCGGGCCGAAGGCCGGGTCAGCCCGGCGTCGGAGGCGTTATTCCGCCGCGCCTTGGCGGCCGCGCCCCCCGATGCGCCGTGGCGTGGCGAAGTGGAACAACGGTTGGCTGACGGCATCCGGCAGTAGTTGCCAGACCGGGTCGCGCGAACCACATCACGGCCATGGAAGAAAAGACCGAAGACAAGCCTGTTCCCAAGCCGGCCGACAAGACTCCGATGCCCAAGGAATACGGTGGACCGGCCGGGCCGGAGCCGACGCGTTATGGCGACTGGGAACAGAAAGGCCGCTGCACGGACTTCTAGCGCCGGCCTTACTCGGCTGGCGTGACGCGGCGCCTCGCGATGCCCGCCGCGACCGTGTTCTCCAACAGGCAGGCGATCGTCATCGGCCCCACCCCGCCTGGGACTGGGGTGATCGCCGCCGCGACAGTTCGGCACGCCTCGTAGGCGGCATCGCCCACCAATTTGCCGGACTCCAGCCGGTTGATGCCGACATCGACCACGACGCAGCCAGGCTGCAGCCAGTCCGCCTGCACCATCTCCGCACGGCCGACCGCGGCGATCACGATATCGGCGCGCCGGCACTCGGCCGGCAAATCCTGCGTGCGGGAATGGGCGACCGTGACCGTGGCATCGGCGGCCGTCAGCATCGATGCAACGGGCCGGCCGACCAGCGCCGAGCGGCCCAGCACCAGCGCCCGCTTCCCTGACAGCGCCGGGCAGACCGTAGCCAGCAGCAGCATCACCCCGCGCGGCGTGCAAGGCGCCAGCGCCGTCCCCTCTGGATGATCGAGCGACAGCACCTCCGCGCCGGAGGCGAGCCGCCCGGCATTGATCGTGGTCAGGCCGTCCACGTCCTTGGCTGGGTCGATGGCGGCGATCACCGGCTCCGCACGCAGATGCGCGGGCAGCGGCAATTGCACCAGGATGCCGTCAACATCCGGGTCGGCGTTGAGCGCCTCCACCACAGCCAGCAGTTCGGGCTCGGAGGTTTCGGCGGGCAAGCGGATGGTTTGCACCGCCAGACCGGCGGATTGCGCCGCGCGATCCTTGTTGCGGACATACACGGCGCTCGCCGGGTCATCGCCGACCAGGACGACGGCAAGCCCGGGCTGAAAGGCCAAGCCCGCCACCCGGGCGGCCACGCGCCCGCGCAGCAGACCGGCATGCAGCTTGCCGTCTATGTCCTGCGCCAGCGGCACGCCCGTCAGTAGAACAGCGGCTGCAAACCGCCGAACACGATCGCCTGGTAAACCCGCGCCAAAACCTGCCGCAAGGCCCAGATGATCAGCAGCAGCACGATCGGGCTCAAGTCGATGCCGCCGAAACTGGGCAGGAAATTGCGGATGCGGCGCAAGGCCGGCTCGGTGATCCGATACAGGAAGTCCGTCACCGTCCAGACCAGCCGGTTGCGGGTGTCCAGCACGCCGAACGCGATCAGGTTGCTGAACACCGCCGCCAGGATCACCGCCCACCAGTAGAGCCGCAGCACCTGGTCGAGCAGTTCAAAAATAATGGTGACCAAGCGAATTTCCCCTACGGCGGACGCGACACGGCGGGCGCCCGGCGTGGACGTCCACCGGCGCGGGCGCGGACCCTAGCCTCGCTGTAAACCGACCGCAATGTGTCCGCTCGCTTGACTTGCCCCGCCCCGGTCGTCATATCCCGGCGCCTGCAAGGCGGGGCTGTAGCTCAGTTGGTAGAGCGCCTCGTTCGCAATGAGGAGGTCAGGGGTTCGATTCCCCTCAGCTCCACC
>CAZZVB010000133.1:0-12994 GCA_964657445.1 uncultured Burkholderiaceae bacterium
GCCTGCATGGCGAAGTTGAACGTCATGAACTCGACGATCGGCCGCAGCCCGGCCATCGCCGCACCGACTGCCATGCCGGTGAAACCGTGCTCGGTGATCGGGGTGTCGATGATACGCCGTGGGCCGAACTCGTCCAGCAATCCCTGGCTGATCTTGTAAGCGCCCTGATACTGCGCGACTTCCTCGCCCATCAGGAACACGTTCTTGTCGCGCCGCAGTTCTAACGCCATGGCGTCGCGCAAGGCGTCACGCACCGTAGTCGGCGCGGTGGCGCCCCAATCCTTCTCGGGCGCCGCAGCGGCAAGCGGGGCCGACACGTTGGCCGCGACCTGCTCCGGACGCTTGGGCTCCAGCTTCTGCGGCGCCTCGGCGGCCGGCGGCGCCGCCGTCTCCGCCTCGCCCTCGCCAAGCACGGCGATCGGCGTATTCACGGCAACACCCTCGGTGCCCTCCTCGACCAGGATCTGGGACAGCGTGCCCTCGTCCACGGCTTCGACTTCCATCGTGGCCTTGTCGGTCTCGATCTCCGCGATCACGTCGCCGGCGCGCACGTCCTCGCCGACCTTCTTGAGCCAGCGGGCGAGCTTGCCCTCCGTCATGGTCGGCGACAGCGCCGGCATCAATACCTGAGTGGACACTCTCAGCCCTCCACCAGGATGTCGGTCCAAAGCTCTTTCTCGTCGGGTTCGGGGCTGGCCTGCGCAAACTCCGCCGCTTCCGCCACACGCGCCTTGACCTCGGTGTCGATCTTCTTCAGCACCTCTTCGTCCAGGCCCTGTTCCAGCAACTGATGGCGCGCATGCTCGATGCAGTCGCGCTCGCCGCGCATCTTCTGGATTTCCTCCCGGGTGCGGTACTTGCCGGGGTCGGACATTGAGTGGCCACGATAGCGGTAGGTCTTCATCTCCAGAAGGAACGGCCCGTTGCCGGCGCGGCAGTGCGCCACCGCCGTCTCCGCCGCCTGACGCACCGCTGTCACGTCCATGCCGTCCACCGCGGCGCTGGCCATGCTCCACGGCGCTCCGTTCTTGGACAGGTCGCGCGACGCGGTGGCGCGCTCGACACTTGTGCCCATGCCGTACTTGTTGTTCTCGATCACGTAAATGCAGGGCAGCTTCATCAGCGCTGCCAGGTTGAAGCTTTCGAACACCTGGCCCTGATTGGCCGCGCCATCGCCGAAATAGGTCACGCTGACCTGGTCGTTCTCGCGATACCAGTTTGCGAACGCCAGACCCGTGCCAAGGCTGACCTGGGCGCCGACGATGCCATGCCCGCCGAAGAAGTTCTTCTCCCGGCTGAACATGTGCATTGAGCCGCCTTTGCCCTTGGAATAGCCGCCCGACCGGCCGGTGAGTTCGGCCATGACGCCGCGCGGCTCCATCCCCGTGGCGAGCATGTGGCCGTGGTCGCGGTAGGATGTGATGACCTCGTCGCCATCCTTCAGCGCGCCCTGCATGCCGACGACGACGGCTTCCTGCCCGATGTAGAGGTGGCAAAAGCCGCCGATCAGCCCCATGCCGTAAAGCTGGCCCGCCTTCTCCTCGAAGCGGCGGATCAGCAGCATGTCGCTGTAGGCCTTGAGCAGTTCGTCCCGCGACATAAAGGAGTTTGGAGCAGCAGCCTGCTTGGCGCGTCTGTTTTTGTCGGCTGCCTGAGCCATGTTTCGCTCCCTCCGTGTAGTCCTGACACGTAGCCCTCGCATCGCCGAGGGACAAGAGAGAGGCCGCAACATCATTGTTGTGCAATGCAAAAACGGCGTTAACCGTATTGCGGTTAATTCATTGAAACGGCGTATATTGCCAGGCCGGCCCCAGCCGGATGTTCATTGGTCCGCCATTTGATTTCGGCAGCGGCTACCCCAACTCTCTCGCGTGCCAGACCAGCCGAAACGCTTCGACAGCCTGCCAATCGTAGTGTTGGCGGTGGCTGTGCTCATCGGGCTGCTGGTCTGGTGGGGTTTCCCGGTGATCCAGGGATGGATGGCCAATCAGGACTGCGTTGCGGTCGGACGGACCAACTGCGGATCGTAGGACGGCGGCGTTTAGAACAGCTTCTTGTTCGCCGCATACATGACTGCGATATCCGCCGGGTCAGCCAGGTTCAAACGCGCGCGGGCTTGCTGGTCGAGCGTGTCCGGATTGATGCCGGTGTTCCGCAGGCCAGCGACCCGATGCTCCCACAGCTCGACCTCGGCGTTGACGCGGCCCAACTCGGCCTGCGCCAGCCGCAGTTGGTCCTGCTGCCGTGCGTAGGCCTTGAGCCCGTGGTCGCCCTGCGTCGCATTCCAGGCGAAGTAGCCGGCGATCGCCAGCAGCGCGAGCGGCGGGACGGCTGCCTTGGCACGGCGCTTGATCTCACGTCCGATCGACATCCCGAATCGCCCCTAGCAAACCCGCCGACAGTCTAGCGGCGAACGTGGATAATCGCCGCCGGGAATGCTGGCCTCGGCCAAATTCCCGGGCGGACTGTTGCCGCAATGCTGCATGTTCAGGCGCTTAGGGCTAGCGCCTCAAGATGGTGCGGCCGGCGTAGCGGGCTGCCGAGCCGAGCTCGGCCTCGATCCGCATGAGCTGGTTGTACTTGGCCGTGCGATCGCTGCGCGACAGGCTGCCGGTCTTGATCTGCCCGCAATTGGCCGCGACGGCGAGGTCCGCGATGGTGCTGTCCTCGGTCTCGCCGGAGCGGTGGCTCATGACCGTTGTCATGCCGGCCCGGTGGGCGATCTCCATCGCGTCCATCGTCTCGGTCAGCGTGCCGATCTGGTTCACCTTGATCAGGATCGAGTTGCCCGTGCCGGCCTTGATGCCGCGCCGCAGCCGCTCCGGATTGGTGACGAACAGGTCGTCGCCCACCAGCTGCACCCGGCCACCCAGTTCCGCCGTCAGATGCGCCCAGCCATCCCAGTCGTCTTCGGAGCAACCATCCTCGATGGATGCGATCGGGAAGCGGTTCACCAGGTCGGCCAGGTAGGCCACCATGCCCGCTGAATCCAGCGTCTTGCCCTCGCCCTGCATGGCGTATTTGCCGTCGCGGTAGAACTCAGTGGCGGCGCAGTCCAGGGCGAACGTCACGTCCTCGCCCGGCAAGTAGCCCGCCGCCTCGCACGCCTTGCTGATGAAGCCCAGCGCCTCGTCGGCCGATTTCAGGTTTGGGGCGAAACCGCCTTCGTCGCCCACGTTGGTGCCGTGTCCAGCGGCCTGGAGCGACTTCTTCAGCGCCTGGAAGATTTCCGATCCCATGCGGATGCCCTCGGCCACACTGGCCGCAGCGACTGGCTGGATCATGAATTCCTGGATGTCGATCGGGTTGTCCGCGTGCTGGCCGCCATTGATGATGTTCATCATCGGCACCGGCAGCGTGCGGGCGAACACCCCGCCGACATAGCGATACAGCGGCAGGCCGACATCTTCCGCCGCCGCCTTCGCGACGGCCAGCGAGACGCCGAGCACGGCATTGGCCCCCAGGCGGCTCTTATTCGCGGTGCCGTCCAGGTCGATCATCATCTCGTCGATCTTGACCTGATCCGTCGCATCCAGCCCGCCCAGCATGTCGTAGATCTCGCCTTCGACATTGGCCGCGGCCTGCCGCACGCCCTTGCCGCCATACCGGCCCTTGTCGCCGTCACGCAGTTCGACCGCCTCGTGCGCCCCGGTCGAGGCGCCGGACGGCACCGCCGCGCGGCCCATCGCGCCGCTTTCGAGCACGACATCGACCTCCAGGGCCGGATTGCCGCGGCTGTCGAGGATTTCGCGGGCGACGATATCGGCGATTGCGGACATGACGATGTGTCTCCGTGAAGCGGTTTAGGGTTCGAACGGTATTGTTGCGGCGCGGATAGGATGGCACGGAGGACAAAGCAAGCGCGCTTCGGTCCAGGTGACGATCCTGCGCCGGAGCGTCTCGATGGAGGATGCCGATGCCAGCGACCCGTTTCCCCGTTCCGACCAGGCAGCGTGGAGCGCCGGTTATTTTCGCCGCGGTGGCATTGCTGGGGGGCTGCCAGCTCTACAGCCCGTTCCCTGACGCCAATGGGCGGGCGAGCGACGACATGGCAAGCGTCGTCAATACCTACGAGCAAATCGGTGCAAAGCCGGTTCACGGACTGACAGTCGCCCAGGCGCGCGCGCAGCCGACGATCGGCGACGCGGTGCATGCTGTTATCCAGGCCCAGAAAGGCCAGGCATTCTCGCCCGCAGTCTTCACGGCTACCCGCGAGATCATGGTCGATGGCGCCGCAGGGCCGCTGCAGGCAAGGTTGTATGACCCGGCGCCGGGTCACCGCGGTGAGCCGATCATCCTCTATTTCCACGGCGGCGGCTGGGTGACCGGCGACCTCAACACCTACGATGCCTCGGACCGCGCACTGGCGACCCAGGCGCATGCCATGGTGCTGTCGGTCGCCTACCGCCTGGCGCCGGAAAACCGGTTTCCCGCGGCGCATGACGACGCGTTCGCATCCTATCGCTGGTTGCTGGCCAACGCCGTTTCGCTGGGGGCGGACCCGCGCCGGGTTGCCGTCGCCGGTGAGTCGGCCGGCGGCAACCTGGCCATCAACGTCTCCATCGCCGCGCGTGATTCGCACATCAAGCTGCCGGTGCATGAGTTGCTGATCTACCCCGTCGCAGGCGTGGACATGCGGACCCCGTCATACATCGCCAACGAATACGCGGTTCCGCTCGGGCGCGCAGACGTGCAATGGTATGTCTCTAACACGCTCAATGGACCGCAAGACCTGCAGGACCCCCGGATCGACCTGATCGGTAAGGCGGACCTGCACGGCTTGCCGCCGACCACGGTGATTTCGGCCGAAATGGACCCGCTCACCTCGGATGGCACGTTCCTGACCTACAAGCTGCAGGCGCACGGCGTGGACGTGCAGCGGACGGAGTATGGCGGCACGGTGCACGAGTTCTTCGGCACAGGCGCCGTCGTGGCCCGTGCGCGCGAGGCGGAGGCTTTTGCGGCGCAGAACCTGGATGCCACGTTCGACAAAATCGGCAATCCCCCGCTCCCGCCGCCGGTCCGCCCCATCTACCGCCGCCGCGGCCACGCCGGTCCGCACATCCGCCACCGCTAGGCACACGCAACTCTCGCAGGAAATCCTGCGAGAGTTGGGCTCCAGAGTTGGGCCAAGACTAATTCAATCAGACCGCCACGAACTTTCTCAGTCCCGTCAGAAGTGTCACGATCGACAAGATGAGACTTCGCCATCGGGCTTTCCGGCGCTCTGACGGCCAGCCAGCGGATTGCCTGTCCGTGGCGGGAGAGCGATGCAGAAAAAGCCTCAGAGATCGTCGCGAAGCCGACAATATTGGCGCTGAATAGACAATGATGAACTTTGCGCGGCCGTATTCAGGCCGAGCAACTCGGCTGGCGCTGTTACGGAGGTTGACGCTACATTTCGGAGTACAGCGTCCGATTGCCGGTGTAGCGAACAGCGGTCCTAGGCTTAGCTAGGTCGTCCGCTCCACGAAACGATCCAGCACGCGCTTGTCCCCAGCCTTGTCGAACGCCACGTCTAGGCGGTCGTCGCTGACCGCGCTCACCGTGCCGTAGCCGAATTTCTGGTGGAACACACGCGTACCCACCGTTAGCGCATCCGGGCGCGGCGGGCGGGCGGGCTGCTCCCAGGCTTCGGTCACCTTCGGCCGCCGCGCCATCAGCGGGAACTGGCCGGTGAACACGGTCGGCGCCGTCAGGCGCTGCTCGCGGCCCATTGCGGCGGATCCGGCGCGCTCGACATGCGCCTCCGGCAATTCGTCGATGAACCGTGACGGAATGGAGCTTTGCCAGTTGGCGTAGATGCGCCGGTTGGCGGCGTGGCTGATGATCGCCCGCCGCCGCGCCCGGGTGATGCCTACGTACGCAAGCCGGCGCTCCTCCTCCAGGCCCTTGTTGCCGCTCTCGTCCAAGGTGCGCTGGGAGGGAAACAGCCCCTCCTCCCACCCCGGCAGGAACACGGTGTCGAACTCCAACCCCTTGGCGCCGTGCAAGGTCATCAGGCTCAGCCGATCGGTGTCGCCGTCCTGCTCGTTTTCCATGACGAGGCTGACGTGGTCGAGGAAGCCCGCGATCGTGTCGAAATCCGACAGCGCGCGCAGCAACTCCTTCAGGTTCTCCAGACGGCCCGGCGCTTCCGGCGACTTGTCGCGCTTCCACATTTCCGTGTAGCCGCTTTCGTCCATCATGGTCGCGGCCGTCACCAAGTGACCGTCGCGGCCAAGCATCTCCCGCCAGCGATCGAAGCTGTGCAGCAACTCGCGAATGGCCTGGCTGACGCGGCCCTTCAGCGTGCCATCGCGCGTCACCTGGCCGGCCGCAGCATACAGCGAGATCCCGGAGGCACGCGCCACCTGGTGCATCGTCCGCATGGCCGCATCGCCGACCCCGCGGCGTGGCAGGTTGACGATGCGCTCGAATGCCAGATCGTCGGCCGGCGAGTGCATCACACGCATGTAAGCGATGGCGTCGCGGATCTCCTGCCGCTCGTAGAACCGCAGGCCGCCGACGACGCGGTATGGCAAGCCGAGCGTGATCATCCGCTCCTCAAAGGCGCGGGTCTGGAACGAAGCGCGCACCAGGACGGCCATCTCGGCCAAGGCGTGGCCGTCCCGCCTCAGGCTCTCGGCACGGTCGCCGACCATGCGCGCCTCCTCGTCGGAATCCCACAGACTGACGACGCTGACCGGATCCCCAGAGGAGTCATTCCGCCCGGACCGCAGCGTCTTGCCCAGGCGGCCTTCATTGTGCGCGATTAGCCCCGACGCGGCGGCCAGAATGGGTGCGGTTGAGCGGTAGTTGCTCTCCAGACGCACGATGCGGGCGCCGGGAAAGTCCTTCTCGAAGCGCAGGATGTTCTCCACCTCCGCACCGCGCCACGAGTAGATCGACTGGTCGTCATCGCCGACGCAGCAGATATTCTTGTGTTCCTGCGCTAACAATCGCAGCCACAGATATTGGATCAGGTTGGTGTCCTGATACTCATCGACCAGGATGTAGCGGAACATGCGGTGATACTGCGCCAGCACTTCCGGGTGGCTGCGCAGGATTTCCGTAGTGTGCAGCAGCAAGTCGCCGAAATCGGCGGTGTTGAGCGCGGCCAGCCGGGCTTGGTAGGCCTGATAGAGCGCCCTCGCCTGACCCCCCGCAAAATCCGTGTCCTCCGCCGCCGTCACCCGGGCCGGGGTGATGCCGCGGTCTTTCCATCGCTGGATAATCGACATCAACGCTTGCGGAACCCATCTCTTCGGGTCGATTCGGCCCCCCTCCATGACCTGCTTCAACAAGCGGAGTTGGTCGTCGGTATCCAGGATCGTGAAGTTGGATTGCAGCCCGGCCAATTGCGCGTGGCGCCGCAGCATGCGTGCGCACAAGGCATGGAACGTGCCCAGCCAAAGCCCCTCGGCGGGCTGACCCAGAATGGCGCCGACCCGCTCCCGCATCTCGCGGGCAGCCTTGTTGGTGAAGGTGACGGCAAGCACCTGGTTCGGAAAGGCGCGCCGGGTCAGCAGGATATGGGCAAACCGCGTCGTCAAGACGCGGGTCTTGCCAGTTCCTGCCCCCGCCAGTACCAACAATGGCCCATCCACCGTTTCAACAGCGGCGCGTTGCTCAGGGTTCAGGCGATTAAGGTAGTCTGTCATGGACGCGCACATGGTATCGCCCGGCGGCACCGGGAATGGTAGCCCCGTCCTCCCGAAAGGAGATGGGTCGGTCTGCGTTGTGGTACCCTGCTTCAATGAGGTGGAGTCCCTCGCGGCGTTTCACGCAAGGTTGTCGGCGGTCATGGACGCCAGCGCGTCTCACTGGACAGTGATCTACGTCGATGACGGAAGCCGCGACGGGACACGCGCCCTGGCCGATGCCCTGGCAGACTCCGACCCGCATGCCTCGGTGCTCGGCTTGTCGCGAAACTTCGGCAAGGAGGCCGCCACGACCGCGGGCCTCGATCACGCCAACGCGGACGCTGTCGTCGTGATCGACGCCGACCTGCAGGATCCGCCGGAGGTCATCCCAGAGTTGATCGCAGTCTGGCGGACCGGAGTTGACGTCGTCTATGCGCAGCGGCGGGTCCGTGAAGGCGAAACCTGGTTCAAGCGCACGACAGCCAACGGGTTCTACTCGTTGATGAGCGGCATCGGGGAGGTGAAGCTCCCGCGCGACACCGGCGACTTCCGGCTTATGAGCCGCCGTGCGGTCGATGCGCTTTTGCAGCTGCGGGAACGTCACCGCTTCATGAAGGGATTGTTTGCCTGGATCGGCTTTCCATCCCAGGCCGTGCTCTACGACCGCGCTCCGCGCCACGGCGGCATCAGCAAGTGGAATTATTGGCGGCTTTGGAACTTCGCAATCGAGGGCATTACCGGTTACACCGTCATGCCGCTGAAGGTCGCGACTTATTTCGGACTGCTGATCGCGGTGTTTGCCGGAATTTACGGTTCCGTCATAATCTTGCGGACTTTGCTGTTCGGTTCGGATGTGCCCGGTTATCCAAGCTTGCTGGCGGTCATTCTGTTCTTGGGGGGCGCACAGCTTACTACGCTCGGGGTCATCGGCGAATATCTCGGCCGGATCTTCAACGAAACCAAACGCCGGCCGCTCTATCTGGTGGACCACTATCGTGCCGTTGCCCTCAGCTCCGGCTCCGCCGCGCGCGGGCTGGGCGGGACGGTGCCGGTTGCGCGCCGGTCAATACCCGACGATGGCGACTGACCTGCCAAACGCGCAATAAGCGCCTCGTAGTGGTGCAGATAGTCATTCATCGCCAGGTTCTGCTCTGCCCAGCTTCGTGCATTGCGCCGCATCGCTCTGATTGCCGGGCCACCCTCCAGCACTTCGGCGATGCGATCGGCCAGCGCGCCGGGGTCGAAGAATGACGTCAGGATCCCCGTCTTACCATGGGTTACGAATTCGCGGACCGGTTCAGTGTCGCTGACGACCAGAGCGCAGCCGCATGCCAGCGATTCCCGTAACGACCACGATGCGACGAATGGATAGGTGAGATACACGTGGGCATCCGACCGCTGCAGCAGGCGCACGTAGCTTTCGTAGTCAAGCTTGCCCGGGAAATGGACACGGCTGGTGTCCAGCGTCGAGCCTAATTGGGCGAGCATCTGCTCGCGCCAGGTGCCGGTCGACAGCCGCGCACCGTAACTGACACTATCCCCGCCAACCATGATGACGCGGGCATCCGGACGGGCGCGCAACAACGCTGGCAACGCGCGCATCATCACATGGAAGCCGCGATACGGCTCCAGTTCGCGGGCGACATAGGTCACGAGCCGATCCTTGGCCGAGATCGCCACCCCGCCGATTTGCATCGCGCGGCGACGTGCCGACGGAGCGCAGACGTCGAGATGCACCCCCTCGCGCAACAGAGCAATCTTCGGGCGGCTCCACTCCGGGTAAGTATTGAGCTGGAACTGGGTTGGCGTTTGACCATAACCAGGGTTGGTCAAAGCCAGCAAATTGACGGCATTGCGGGCCCTCACCGAGGAGAGCGCCGTTTCGTGGAGGGGAAACTCCGGATCGAAGCCGACGTCGAGCCCATCCACTGAGTAATAGAACTCATGGTATCCGAGGATAGGAACGTCAGGCCAAACATCGGGAAGGTTGAGTAGCTCGCCCCAGCCGTGATGCCCGATGATGACGTCCGGTTTGAACCCGAGCGCCTTGACTTGCCTCGCTGCCCCCGCGACGGCCTCCGCCCGCGACATAGCGAGGGAGAAGTCTCGCGCGTCATGGTGCGTTGGCGGACCGGGGCGTTCTTGCGCTCGATAGGTAACGCGCCGGACGCCGGGAATGACGTTCGAATTGGGCTCGCAGACGAAGACGACGTCGTGCGTTCGCTGAGCCAGCAGATGCTTTACCAGATGGATATACTGGCCTGGAAAGTTCTGATGAACGAACAGGAAGCGCATCGGGGCTATTTACTTGCGGCCACGCCCCCGGGTCGATCCTGCGGCGGGTGTCACCGCCGTAGGTTGGGCCTTGGCAGCCTTCGAAGGGGATTTCTTCGCGGGGATCGGCGCGGCGGCTTTTGCTTGGCTCGCAGTCGCCGTCGCTTTTGCCTTGCCGGCCGTAGGTTTGGCGGCCGACCTACGCAGCGGTGTGGCAACGGGCTTCAATGGCGGCACCGGCGCAAGCGTCCTCCGTTTCGGCTCTGCCCTGCCCGCAGCTTGCTCTATCGCGACCAGTTCGACACGGAATGCCTCCAGCGGCGCTAGGCTCGGCGCTTCGCAAGCTTCACCGGCTCCAAGCGGGCCAATTTTCGTGCCATCGGTAAAGGTTGCCGTGACCTGAATTCGGTACAGCTCCGCAGCCTTCCCGCGAAGCCGGGCGCGAAGCCCCAAAATAGGCAGCGCCATGCCACGGCTGCCACAGTATTGGCCGCCCTCCGCCCACGGCGACAGCCAGCCGCGGCCGAGTACGGCTTGATACTCGATGTCCTCCGAAGCCATGGGAACCTCGCGCGGCGACACTGCGAATCCTTCGATCCAGAGCCGGCTGCCAGGTTCACCGATCCACTCACCAATCATGCCGAGGACATCGCCCCGCTTCTGCACATGCGCGGCAACCTCCGCCTCCGCAGCTGCTTCGGCTGTCGGGTTTGACATGGCTTTGGACGGTTCGGGCAAGGGTTGCTCTGCAGCGGCCTGTGCCGCTGGCCCCAGGCTTGCCAGGCGTGTCACCTGAATCCGAGGCGCCTCGTGCTTGCTGTTCGGCGTTTGATAGATCGTCATCAGCACCTGAGCCGGCCCGTCGCTCACGCGGATCAGCGCAGCCGAGTCGAGGGAACCGAGCCAGCCATCCTCCCGGAACCCGGTGATCGACACGCCATGGCCGGATCGGCCGGGCGGAACCGAAATCCGTGCACCCGGCAAACCGGTCGTAGGATCCGGAGGCTGCGATCCGGGCGAATGGCTGACGCAGTAAACGCCCGGTTCAAGCATCATCAGGTGAGCAGTCGCCTTGATCTCGGTCACAAGCGGCTGTTGAGAGACAGGTGCGTCCGACATTATCGCTTTCTGGTTTCTGACAATCCGATGGTCAAATGGCAGGTATCGCTGTCAATGGCGATGGATTTCGCGGCAAATCAGTGATCCCTGCGATTGGCCTGCACCGGCGCGCCGCCGCTGAACCACGTGTTCAAGGCTGCGGGCGACATGCCGAGCGGCAGCAATTGGCCCCATCCAGTGCGGCGTATTCGCTCAGCCGGCGCACCAAGGTCGAATGCGACGGCTTGCAAACCCGCCCGCCACGCCAGGCTGAGCGCGAAACACCAGGTCTCGGGCCAGATCGAAGGCAGGAATGCCACGTCGGCTTTTTGCTCGCGTATTAACAGGGCGGCATCGGCCTCCTTGTAGCGGCCGGTGATGGCAACCGGCCCGGCCGCAAACAGTCGCTCGTCATCGTCGGTATGACCAACGACGGTAAAGCGCAACTGCAGCCCACGAGCAGCCGCGTCCCGCACGCAGCCGAGCAGGACGTCGTAGCCCTTCTCCACTCCGATCGCGCCGACGACACAGATATGCCTGACGGGCCTCGAAAACGGCTCGGGTGGCGCGATAAGCGCGTCGTCTTCCCAAGCAGAGACGGTCGCGTGAACGGCTGGAAAGTGCCGCCGGATGCGTTTGGCCACGTCAACCGCCGGCGTCACCACGTGCCGGCTTGCGGCCAGGAGCGCCGCCGAGCGCTCAATGAGGGCTGCCGGGCCGATATCCTCTTCCAGCTTCGTTCCATTATCGGCCACGCAGGCCTCGCAAGTCTCGACAGGCGGCTCCCCGCAATAGCTATCCCGGGCGACGAGTGCGATGCGCGCGCAAAAGCTCGCATAATCATGAACAAAGGTGTCGTAAGGAACCCCAAGCCGACCGGCCAGCTCCGTGATCGCAGGCGGATGACCCAGCACATGGTGTAACTCTACCGCCGCGACCCGGTCTTGCTTCAACAGACGAAGTAACTCGTCCCATTCCTCGGGAAGCCGGTAGCGCAGATTGGGCGTTGCGCCGTCACCCACCACGATCGCGCCGGCGTCCGGACGCAACACGATCGGGCGCACGCCACTCGATCGCAGCGCCGCGCAACGCTGCTGCACGACCCGTTCCACACCACCCGGCCCGGCCTGGGTGACGAGCACCACGGCCGACTCGCCACGGCCTTCTTGCCAGCGTAACTCGTCGATCCGCCGCCGTGCCGGACCGAGCGGATCGCGCCCGATCCAGTCGCCGATGAGCGCACCGTATCCGGGATGCAATCGCTCAAGAAGCGCGTTGTTGCGGATCAGCAGGCTGCGCTTCGCGTCACCAAACGATGCACCACCGGCATGGGCGACGAAGCAACCGGGAACCGCAACATGGCGCCATCCACGATGCCTCGCCCGCAAGCACCAGTCATTCTCCTCGCCGTAGCCCTGGGCAAAGAGATCTTCCCGCAACAGGCCGACCGCGTCCAGGCAGTCGCGGCGCACAAACATGCAAAAGCCCACCCCGACCGGAATCTCCACGGTCGCGGCACCATTCGCCCGTGCAGCCAAACCGGTCAGCTGCGCCGGATCAACCATCGGGTTGCCGCCGGTTTGGTCGGGATAGCTCAGGATGGTGGCGTCGTTGGAGAGCGGACACGCGCTGCCGGTCCAGGGAGCGCTGTATGCGGCAGCGGCAAGCGCCTCGATCCAGCCCAGTGCAACGACCGTATCGCTATTGAGCAGCACCACGTCGCGGCCGGCGGCTGCCCGCAGCCCGGTGTTCGCGGCAGCAGGGTAGCCCAGGTTCCGCGGCAGGCGGTGAAGAATGATGCGCCCTGCTGCCGCCATCCCGTCCAACGCGGCGACCAGGGCGGCGTCGGGGCTGGCATCGTCCACGACATGCAACCGGCTGCCTTTCGGGAGCGTGGGCAAGACCGAGTCCAGACAAGCCAGCGTAACGCTTAACCGGCCATAAACCGGCACCACGACATCGACCCGGCGGCGCGACTTGGCATTCCTCGAGCATGC
>CAZZVB010000134.1:0-12760 GCA_964657445.1 uncultured Burkholderiaceae bacterium
CTCATGAACCCGCTCGTCGAAGACACCGGCAGCCCGCCCATCCCCGCCGTTCAAGCCTGGGGCCGGGCCTATGACGGCCGCAGGGGCCCGCTGATCGATCTGTGCCAGGCAGTGCCGGGCTACGCGCCGCATCCGGGACTGCTGGAACGCCTCGCGCATGCGGCGGCGGACCCGCTCAATGCCAAATACGGATTCATCCCAGGCGACACCGCGCTGCGAGAGGCATTTGCGGCCGATACGGGGGTGACGGCGGACCGCGTGATCATCACTGCCGGGTGCAACATGGCCTTCTTTACCGCGCTGCTGACCCTGGTGCCGAGGGGTGCTGCGGTGCTGCTGCCGACGCCCTGGTACTACAACCACAAGATGACCTGCGACATGCTGGGGCTGGAGGCGCGGGCGCTGCCAACCTCGGCTGCCGCCGGCTTCATCCCGGACCCTTCTGCCGCCGCGGCGCTTATGGACGGCGTTGCCGCCGTGGTGCTGGTGTCGCCGAACAACCCGACCGGCGCGATCTACCCGGCGAAGACGATCGAGGCGTTTGCCGCCTTATGCCGCCAGCGTGGTGCTGCGCTATTGCTGGACGAAACCTACCGCGACTTCCTGCCCGCCGGGACCGTCGCCGCCGCGCCGCCCGGCGATGCGATCCGGCTTTACTCGTTCTCCAAGTCCTACGCCGTGCCAGGCGCGCGGGTGGGTGCGCTGACCCTGCCGGCCACGATGGTCTCGCAAGCGATGAAGGTGCTGGACTGCCTGCATATTTGCCCGCAGCGTCCGGCACAGGCGGCGCTCACCTGGGCGATTCCGGCGCTGCACGAGTGGCGTGATGCCAACCGGGTCGAAATGGCAGACCGCGCCGCCACCGTCCGTCGCAGCTTCGCCGCCATTTCCCACTGGCGCGTCGACTCCCTCGGCGCCTACTTCGCCTATGTGCGCCACCCGTTTCTTGGCCGCTCTGCCTGGGACGTGGCCGAACACCTGGCGCGCGACCACGGTGTGCTGCTGCTGCCCGCGCCGGCCTTCGCCGGGTCGGAGGACCACCTGCGGGTCTCGTTCGCCAACGTGGACTCCGCGGGCATCGAACGGCTTGCACAGCGTCTTGCCGGCGTAGCGACATCGTCGCTCGCGGCGTGAGAATCCTCGCCATCGGGCCGAGGATCTATCTCGGCGACATCTATCTTAGCCTGATGCGCGATGGCCACGAGGTTCGCGTGTTCGCCTTCGATCCACCCGAGCAGCGCGCGTTTGGCGGCATGATCTCAACTGTCGAAAACTGGCGCGAACAGTTGGGCTGGGTCGGGCGGGACGGCATCATCCTGTTTGAGGGCGTTGGCCGGGGCACGCTGCAAGACCAGTTACGCGCTGAAGGTTACCGTGTAGTCGGCGGCAGCGCGCTGGGCGACCGGCTGGAGATCGACCGTGCGTACGGGCAGGCGGTGCTGGCCGGGCTGGGGCTGCCGATTGCCTGGAGCCGCGGGTTCGACCGGCCAGCGGACGCCGCCGCCTGGCTGGAGCGCAATCCTGGCGCCTACGTCCTGAAGTATGATGGCGGCGAGCACGCGACCTTCGTCGGGGAGCACCCGGCGGGGGCGGACGTCGCCTACACGCTGCGCCGCCACGCCGGCGCCGGCCGGGTTCTGCTGATGGAACGGCTGCGCGGCATCGAAGTGGGCATCGGAGCCTATTTCGATGGCCGCCAGTTCCTGCTGCCGGCCTGCATCGACTTCGAACATAAGCGCTTTTTCCCCGGCGACATGGGGGAGATGACGGGCGAGATGGGCACGCTGGCGTCGTATCAGGGTGCCGACAAGCTGTTCGATGCGACGCTCGGCCGGGTGGCGCCGCTGCTCGCCGGAGCCGGGCACGTCGGCTACGTGAATCTCAACCTGATCGTGGATGAGCGCGGGCCATTCCCGCTCGAGTTCACGTGCCGGTTCGGTAATCCAGGGTTTGCGATCCTGGCGGCGATGCAGGCGGATGGCTGGGGCGACTTGCTGGCGCGGATGGCGGCAGGGGCTGGCGGGCGGTTCCGCACGGTGCCCGGCTGGGCCGTCGCGATCGTGCTGACGGTGCCGCCGTTCCCGGCCTGGACCGCCGTGCCTGCCGATGAGGACGCCCCTATCTTCTTCCTCGCCGAACCCGGTGCATCGGAGCAGCCGCACTACCATTACGTGGACATGCGGCGCGAAGGCGATCAGTTGCTGGTCCGCCGCCGCTCCGGCCATGCAATGATCATCACGGGAACCGGGCAGGATGTCCGCTCGGCGCAACAGGCGGCTGCGGCGCGTGCAGCGAACGTGGTGGCGCCGGAGCTGCGCTGGCGGAACGACATCGGGCAGCGGTTTCTGGGCGGCGAAGGTGATATGTTGCGGGGGCTTGGTTGGCTGTAAGCGGTTGATGGGCTGTCGCCCATCCCATGAGGGTGGCGAATTATGGCTCCGATCGATCCTGGCGTGCGGATCGGGCACGTCCATCTGAAGGTTGCGAACCTGGATCGGGCGCTCGGCTTCTACGTCGGGGTGCTCGGGTTTCAGCTCATGCAGCGGTTCGGCCGCAAGGCAGCCTTCATTTCGGCTGGTGGCTACCACCACCATATCGGTCTCAACACCTGGGAGAGCGAGGGAGGCGTGCCGCCGCCGCCGGGCGCCACCGGGTTGTACCACCACGCCATCCTCTACCCGAGCCGCGCCACGCTGGCCGACGCGCTGCGGCGCGTGCTCGCCGCGGGGATCGAGCTGGACGGCGCGTCGGATCACGGCGTCAGCGAAGCGCTCTATCTGCGGGATCCGGATGAAAACGGGGTCGAACTCTACCGTGACCGGCCGGAGCAGGAGTGGCCGCGGGACGCAGAGGGCGGTTTGGCGATGGTGACCCGCGCGCTCGATCTGCGAGCGCTGCTCGCGGAATAGAAACGGGTCATCCTCGCAGACACAAACCATTTTAGGCTTGAAGCATTCCGGGTCACCCGTCACGCTCGCTGCTCGCAACTCATCGCGGATGCTCACAGTGGCAGAGGGATTCATCGACAGCTTCGCCCGCGATAATCTTCCACCGCCTGCGCTGTTGCCCGAACTGCTGCTGGGTGGCTCCGATTTCAGCTATCCCGACCGCCTGAATTGCATCACTGAGCTGCTCGATCGCTGGGTCGATGCGGGGCAGGGCGGCCGGCCATGCCTGCGCCTGGACGAGGTGCAGTGGTCGTATGCCGACCTGGCCGACCGGGTGAACCGGATCGCCGCCGTGCTGACCCGGCGGTTCGGCCTGGCGCCCGGCGAGCGTGTGCTGCTGCGCGCGCCGAACACGCCGATGATGGTCGCCACCTACCTGGCGGTGATCAAGGCCGGCGGCATCATCGTCGCGACCATGCCGCTGCTTCGCGCCAAGGAGCTCGGCTACATGCTGGGCAAGGCGCGCGTCCGGCTGGCCGTATGCGATCACCGGCTGCTGGACGATTTGGCGGCGGCCCAGGCGATGCAGCCGGTGCTGGAGCAGATCATTCCCATGGGCGGGACGGAGGACGATGACCTCTGCACGCTCATCCTCGCCGAAACCGGCGCGTTTGCGGCGTATGACAGCCGTGCCGATGACGTCTGCCTGATTGCGTTCACCTCCGGCACGACGGGCGAGCCGAAGGGGACCATGCACTTTCATCGCGACATGCTCGCGATATGCGATGGCTACGCCAAGCATGTTCTGCGGGCGCGGGCAGACGATGTATTCATCGGCACCGCCCCGCTCGCCTTCACCTTCGGTCTGGGTGCAGTGGTGCTATTCCCGCTGCGGATCGGCGCGTCGGCCATCCTGCTGGAGAAAGCCTCCCCGGAGGCCTTACTTGCGACCATCCGCACCCTGGGCCCGACAGTGTGCTTCACTGCGCCGACGGCCTACCGCGCTATGCTGGCGCTTTATCGGCCGGGTGATTTCGACAGCCTGCGCATCTGTGTGTCCGCTGGGGAGGCTTTGCCCAAGCCGACCTGGCATGCCTGGTACGACGCGACGGGCATCAAGCTGATGGACGGGATCGGCTCGACCGAGATGCTGCATATCTTCATTGCCGCTCCCGTCGAGAAAATCCGGCCAGGCGCTACCGGCCTGCCGGTGCCGGGTTACCAGGCAAAGATCATCGGTGAGGACGGTGCTGAACTGCCCCGCGGCCAGGTCGGGCGGCTCGCGGTGCGCGGGCCGGTCGGGTGCCGCTATCTGGCCGATCCGCGGCAGAGCCATTACGTCCAGCATGGCTGGAACATCACCGGCGACACCTTCCGCCAGGACCAGGACGGGTATTTCTGGTTCCAGGCCCGGTCGGACGACATGATCGTCTCCTCCGGCTACAATATCGCCGGGCCGGAGGTGGAGGGCGCCGTGCTGATGCATCCCGCGGTGGCGGAATGTGCGGTGATCGGCATCCCGGATGAAGAGCGCGGCATGATCGTCAAAGCCTTCGTGGTTTTACAACCTGGGTCAGATGAAGGCCCGGATCTGGCTCGGGCAATCCAGGACTGCGTCAAGGCCGAGATCGCCCCCTACAAATATCCCCGTGCCATTGAGTTCGTGCAGCAACTGCCGAAGACCGAAACCGGCAAGCTGCAGCGCTTCCGGCTCAGGACGTTGCAACCGGCGTGAGGCTGGCGGCCCGGCCGGCGCGGCTCTACAAGTCCGGTCAATCAATGGGAGCCGTCCTTCATGATCCATGTCATCGCGATCATTACCACCCATCCTGGGAAGCGCAGCGCCGTGCTTGAGGCGTTCAAGGCCAACGTGCCCCATGTGCATGCCGAGAAAGGCTGCATCGAGTACGGCCCTGCCATCGACGCGACCGGCATGGGCGCGATCCAGACCAAGGTCGGCGACGATACGTTCATGGTGATCGAGAAGTGGGAGACCGCCGAGGACCTGGCCGCCCACGCCAAGGCGCCGCATATGGCCGCCTACGCCGCCAAGGTGAAGGACATGCTCGCGAGCCGGGTGATCCACGTGCTGACGTCCGCCTGAGCGCGGCCATCCACGGGCACGGAGCACGGGGCGTCAGGACGGTGTGATCCTGGACAGTTCCAGTCCATTCAGCACGTCTGCCCCGGACTGCGTGCCGAGTGAAACCTCGCCCTGGCGCGTCAGGGTGATGCCATAGGCCCGCAACTGCTCCGCGGACCAACCGGTGGCCGGCGCTGGTTCCTGCGCGGCCGCTTCTGCCGGCGGAGGTGAAGCCTTTGCCAGGGGTTCGGGCGATGATGAAGCGACACCCAGGCCGGACAGGATGTCGCTGCCGATTTGCTCCGGATCGATGCCGGCAAGATGCTCAAAGAGCGTAACACCGGCGTTGATCGCCAGACCGATCGGCCCGCCAGTCAGACCGCTGAAAATCAGTGAGCCGGTGAGGCGTGCAGCTTCGGGGATCGTATCGCCAGTCACCGCCCGGTAAATCGTGCCGATCACCGGCACATATTGCAGCGGGTTCAGTTCGGAGAGCAGTTGATGCGCAAAGCCGGTTTCGGCCGGCTTGCCGGGCGGTGCGGCTGGGGTCGCTGGTGCAGCCGGGTAAATTGACACACTTGACTCGATCATCGTTGCGTCCGCTCACACCTGTGCAAGCGGCGAGTTGCAACTTCGCGGCCACACGTCATGCGGGTGTCGGTTGCGGCCGGCACCATGTGATCGCCTGATAAATCGAACTATGGAGTGAACCGCCGCGCGTGACGTTGCGTTTGCGTGATTGGTTAGCAACACAACTGGTTACAGGATCACGCATAATGTCAGCTTTTCGTAGCATAAAGCAGGTTTCGATCATCGCGGGAGCTTGCCTGGCCCTTGCCGCGTGCGCCGGCGCAGAGCCTGGTGGTGGCACGGCTACGTCTGCACGCCTCGACAGCGGCATCACGTCCTCGAATGGTGGCGGACAGCGCGCGACGGGCAACACGCCGAACATCGGCACGAGCAACATGGGCGCGGTGCAAACTCCGGTGAACAACACCAAGGGCGCGGCCTACTAGTCCTGGCGAAACTCGGTCTGAGGTTCGTGTAAGCAAAACAGCGATCGGCTTAGGTGCCGATCGCTGTTTTTCGTTCAGGCTGCCTGTAGCGCTTCCCAGACCCGCTCAGGTGTCGCTGGCATTTCAATGTGCTGGCCAAGCGCGTCTGCCAAAGCGTTCATGACAGCGGGCAGCGCTCCCGCACATCCGGCCTCACCGCAGCCTTTCGCTCCGAGGACGTTTGTCTTCGCCGGCACAGGGTGACTGCGGAAAACGAAACCCGGCGCATGGATGGCTTGCGGCATAGCGTAATCCATGAACGATCCTGACAGAAGTTGGCCATCCTCGTCATAGGACGTCCGCTCCAGCAACGCCTGACCTATGCCCTGCACCACGCCGCCATGGGCCTGACCTTCGACCAGCATCGGATTGACCAACGTGCCAAAATCGTTGGCCATCACGTAGCGCACGACGTCCACCACGCCGGTGTCCTCATCCACCTCGACCTCGCAGACATGGCAGCCGTTGGGGAACGCCGAGGGTGCCCCGTCGAACACATGCTCGACATCCAGCGCGCCCGGGGAGCGGGCTGCCAGTTCCATGATGCCGATGCCGCGGTCGGTGCCGGCCACGGTGAACCGCCCGGTCGAGAACTCGATATCAGCCTCGGCCGCCTCGAGCGCATCGGACGCCAGAGCGCGGCCCTTCTCGATGACCAGCGTCGAGGCCTCGCTGATTGCTTGGCCGCTGTTCATGATCGAGCGAGAACCGCCGGTTCCGCCGCCGGCCAGCAGCTTGTCGCTGTCGCCCTGCACCAGGCGCACCTTGTCGAACGGCACGCCAAGCCGGTCCACCAGCACCTGGGCGAACGGCGAAGCGTGACCCTGGCCGTAGTCCAGCGTACCTGTGGTGATCGTGACGCCGCCATCGGCGTCGAAGCTGATGCCGCCCATCTCCTTGTTCGCGGGCGCTGTCACCTCGAGGTAGTGGCCGATGCCGATGCCGCGGCGCTTGCCCCGGCGGCGGCTTTCGGCCCGGCGAGCGGCGAAACCGTCCCAATCGGCCTCAGCAAGCGCTTCCTCCAGCAAGGCCGGGAAGTCACCGCTGTCGTACACCATGGTGGACGGTGCGGTGTAGGGCATCTGGTCCGGCTGGATGTGGTTGCGGCGGCGTAGCTCGACCTTGTCGATCCCCATCTCGCGCGCGGCGGTGTCCACCAGGCGCTCCATGTAATAGTTGCCCTCCGGCCGCCCGGCCCCGCGATAGGCGCCGACCGGGGTCGTATTGGTGAACAGGCTGCGGCTCGACACCTCCACCAGCGGCGTCCGATAAACGCCGATCACGTTCTTCACCGTGTTCATCGACTGCGGCAGCGTGGTCGAGTTGCTGAGGTAGGCGCCTATATTGCCGAAGCCGGTAACGCGCACCGCCAGGAAGTGGCCGTCCGCATCCAGCGCGAGCTCGGCCGTCATGTCGTGGTCCCGGCCATGGCTATCGGACAGGAAGCTGTCGGAGCGGGCGTCCGTCCACTTCACCGGCCGACCAAGTACGCGCGTGGCGTGCAACAGCGCGATGTACTCCGGATAGACGCCAGCCTTCATCCCAAACGAGCCGCCGACGTTCCCGGTCAGCACGCGGATTTCGGCCGGCTTCATGTTCATGATGCCCGCCAGCGTGTTGCGCAGGCCAAACACACCCTGGCAGCCGACTCGCAACACCAACCGGCCATCCTCGACGGCTGCCAGCGCGGATCGTGGCTCCATGGCTGCCACCACGATTCTGCTGTTGCGCAGATCGAGCCGGGTCACATGCGCCGCCTCGGCGAACGCGGCCGCGACCGCCTCCGTATCGCCGAAGTGGAAATCGAGCGCGACGTTGCCGGGCGCTTCGGGGTGGAGTTGCGGCGCGTCTTCAGCCACCGCGTCCCGAGCGGTCGTCACGACAGGCAGCGGCTCCACGTCCAAGAACACCGCCTCTGCGGCGTCACGCGCAGCGTCCCGCGTCTCGGCTACGACGATGGCCACCGGGTCGCCGACGTAGCGCACCCGATCCTTAGCGAGGGCAGTCTGGTGCGGTCTCGGCGTGGCGGAGCCGTCGCGGTTCTTGCCGGCCTGCGCCTGCATCGGCCCTATGCCTGCGGCTTCTAGGTCGGCCGCCGTGTAAACCCCGAGCACGCCGGGGATGTTCTTGGCATCCGCCGTCTCGACGCCGCGCAAGAGGCCGTGGGCATAACGGCTACGCACCATGACGGCATAGGCTAGGCCCGGCAGTGACAGGTCATCGCTGTAGCGGCCCTCGCCCCGCAGCAACACCGGGTCCTCCTTGCGGGAGACTGGCTGCCCGATGGCAAAGCGGGTGGTCGCGTCGATTGGCATGTCCATGGCAGCCCTCCTGGTCGTCTCAGTCAGATGTTGGGCTATTTATCACCAAATAAACCCCGTGCCGGTATCCCGCGTTGCGATGCGGCGGACGTGTCCGCTACACCACCTCGCAACTGCAGCATGGGAGCCGCCCGTGGCGAAACGTTTCTTTGTCACCGGGGGCGCCGGGTATGTCGGCAGCCACATGGTCGATCTGCTGGTCGAGCGTGGCGCCGAGGTGACCGTGGTGGACAACCTTCGCCAGGGTCACCGCGCCGCGTTGCCGCCAGGTGTCGAACTCATCGAGGCGGACGTATCGGACCCGGCGGCCATGGACACCGCGTTGGCGGGCCGGGAGTGGGAAGCGATCGTGCATTTCGCTGCCCTCTCGCTCGTCGGCGAGAGCATGCAGCAGCCGATGCGCTATCTGCGCGATAACGCGATGGGCGGCATCACTCTGATCGAGGCTGCAGTTCGGCACGGCGTCTCCCGCTTCATCCTCTCCTCCACCGCCAACCTGTTCGGCGAGCCAGAGCGCATCCCCATCGACGAAGCCGTCAGCATCCAGCCAGGGTCCCCCTATGGCGAGAGCAAGCTGATGATCGAACGGGCACTCTATTGGGCGGGCCAGTGCCATGGCCTGAAGTCCGCTTGCCTGCGCTACTTCAATGCCGCGGGCGCCGATCCGAAAGGCCGCATCGGGGAGGACCATGAACCCGAAACCCACCTGATCCCGCTTGTGATCGACGCAGCGCTGGGACGCCGCGGTGAATTGACCGTGTTCGGCACCGACTACCCGACCCACGACGGCACGTGCATACGCGACTACGTGCATGTGTCCGACCTGTGCGCCGCGCATCTGTGCGCGTTGGAGCGGCTGGAGGCGGGTAGCGTCACCTACAACCTCGGCAACGGGCAGGGGCACTCCGTGAAGGAGGTGATCGCCGCCGTCGAGAAGGTGACCGGCCGCAAGGTTCCGGTCCGCTACGGCGACCGCCGGGCCGGTGACCCGGCGGTGCTGGTCGCAGCGTCCGACCGCATCAAGGCGGAGGCCGGCTGGTCGCCCCGCTACGCCGAACTAACTGAGATCGTCCGCACCGCCTACGAATGGCGCGAACGCCATCCTGGTGGTTACCGCGACCGGAATTAACCCGAAGCGTTTTCCGTAAAGCCGGGGCCACTCGGGGCGTGGGCGCGTATCGCCCTGGATTGGTTCAAAACGGCTCGCGGCATTGAGGTTATTTAGCTCGGGCGGACGTTCCAGAAAATTGGAAAACCGTCCAGCACGCCCGTAAGTCCGCGATAGGCGGTTGGCACGAAATCCTGGCCTAGGGGGATGTAAGGCACGTCGGCGAAGGCCTGACGCTGGATGTCCGCTGACAGGCGTTTCTGCTCGTCCAGCGTCGGGGCCGCCAGCCATTGCTCGCGCAATGCCTCTATCCCCGGGTTGTCCGGCCAGCCCGGGGACGCGTTCGTGCCATTGCCCCGAAGCATGACGTTGACGGCCGGGCTGAGCTGGTCGAGGCCGTCCCAGAAGGTGTGGAACACACTCCACCCACCTTTGTCTGGCGGGTTGCGATTGGTTCGGCGCTGCACGACGCTGCCCCAGTCCATCGCCTGGTAATCAACTTTCAGCCCGAGCCGTCGCATCAGATCGCTTCCGACATCGGCTAGCGCCTTCAAGGAGGGGAAGTCGGTCGGCGCCAGAACGACCACCGTCTCACCCTTGTAGCCGGCGGAAGTGATCGCCTTACGGGCGGCATCCAGATCCCGCGGGCTGGTCAACGCCTCCATCCCGGCCTGGGACGCCATGGGTGAGCCGGGGCAGAAGAAGCCGGCGGGGACGTGCTTTAGCGCCGGGTCGTCGCCGACAACAGCGGTCACGAAATCTTCCTGGCTGACTGCAGACAGCAGGGCGCGTCGGATAGCGGGGTTGTCGAACGGCGGATGCAGTTGGTTCATCCGTAGCACCGGGATTTGCCCGGTCGGGTTCGGCACCGTGACCGACAATGCGTTGACCTTGCGCAAGGCCGGCAGCAGGTCCGGCAGCGGCAACTCCCACCAATCGACCTCGCCGGCCTGCAGCGCGGCGGCAGCGGTCGCCGGGTCGGGAATGACGTGCCATTCGATGCGGTCGAAGTTCACGATCTTCGGCCCGGACGTCCAATCCGGCTTGCCGCTTGGGAGCGGCACGTAGCGGCGGAACTTCTCATAAACGACCCGGGCGCCAACAACCCGCTCATCCGCGACGAAACGGAACGGGCCGCTGCCGACCATCTCCGTCACCTGCGTGAACGCGTCGGTCTGCGCCAGCCGCTCCGGCATGATCGGGCACATGTTGGTGGCGGACTTACCGAGCGCGTCCGGCAGCAGCGGGAACGGGTGTTTCAGCCGGAACAGGATTGTGTGGTCATCGGGCGCCGATACCTCGTCGGTCGCGGCCATGAGCGCCTGGCCAAACGCATCACGCTTACCCCATCGCAGGATGCTAGCGACGCAATCCCGCGCCAGCACGGGCGAGGCGTCGTGGAATGTGAGCCCCGGGCGCAGGCCGATGCGCCATTCCATCCCGTGTTCATCCCGCACGGCGCCGGCCGCCATTTGGGGAACGGCGTTGTAGTGGCCGTCCATGCCATACAGCGTGTCGAACACCGCAAAGCCGTGATTCCGGGTCACGTAGGCGGTGGTCCAGACCGGGTCGAGTACGGTCAGGTCGGATTGCGGGATGAAGCGCAGCACCTGCGGTGACGCGGAGCGCACTGCTGGGGCAGCAAGCGCCGAGGCTGCGACTGCGGTTGTGCCGGCGAGGAAGCGGCGGCGAAGCATCGTCAATTATCCAAGATGTAGCGTGCATCACATCACGGCGGCAGGCAAAGCGCCACAACGGCGGCGCATCTTAATACCGCGTTGCACCATCGCGCCCGATTACAGCCACCAGCAAGTAGGATATAGCCGCCGCATGTTGGCCCTAGTGGATAGACTCGTGGACGTGCTGCCCGCCCCGTTACGGCGGCATGTCGCACCTGCCCACGTGCGATTGCTCGCCCAGATGGCCCAATTCGGTTTCGTGGGCGTGGCAGGATTCCTCGTGGATACCGCTTTCGTCTATGCGACACGGGATTGGGCCGGGCTCTATGTCGCCGGGGCGCTTGCATATGGGGCTGCGGTCACGACGACATGGTGGCTGAACCGGGTCTGGACGTTCCGCGGGGTCAGCAACATCGGCCCGATGCACCGGCAGTGGCTGCGCTTCGTGTTCGCAAACATCCCGGGTCTATGCCTGAATTTGGGAACCTACTTTGTTCTGGTGTCTGTGTCATCCGTCTGCGCCGATATACCGGTCATCGCCATCATGGCGGGTGCCATCGCCGGGATGACGATCAATTTCCTGCTGTCCCGCGCGGTCGTTTTCCGCTAGCGGCTGCCCCGGAGGCAGCATCGCTGGCTGCTCTCTTCGATCGTAACTGACTGGTATTCGCTATGAACCGGATTGCGGTGCTCGTCCCCTGCCATAACGAGGAGGTTGCGATCGGCCGCGTCGTCAGCAGTTTCCGGGCCGCGCTGCCGGACGCCGTGGTGTTCGTCTATGATAACAACTCGACCGACGGAACGATCGCCGCGGCCCGTGCGGCGGGGGCGGTGGTTCGGTCCGAAACCCTGCAGGGCAAGGGCAACGTCGTTCGCCGCATGTTCGCCGACATCGAAGCGGACGCATACATACTGGTGGATGGCGACGATACGTATGACCCGGCCGCCGCCCCGGAGATGCTGCGACTGCTACTCGACGAGCAGCTGGACATGGTCACGGCGGCCCGGGTCACCGATGTCAAAGCCGCCTACCGCGCAGGCCATCGAACCGGCAACTACGTGCTGACACGGATCGTCACCCTGATGTTCGGCAACCGGGTAAGCGACATGCTGTCCGGCTACCGCGCTTTCTCCCGCCGGTTCGTCAAATCTTTCCCGGCCTTGTCCACCGGGTTCGAAACGGAAACAGAGTTCACGGTGCACGCTTTGGAATTGGCGATGCCGGTCGGTGAGATCGAGACGCAGTATAAGGACCGTCCGGTTGGATCGGAGTCCAAGCTGCGAACCTACACGGACGGCTTTCGCATTCTCTGGACGATCGGGTTGCTGGTGAAGGAAGTCCGCCCGTTCCAATTCTTCGCCGCCGGCGCCATTCTCTTGGCGTTCATAGCGCTGCTGCTCGGTATCCCGGTCGTCGCGGATTACCTGGCCACCGGGTTGGTGCCCCGGCTGCCGACCGCCGTTCTGTCGGCCTCGGTGATGGGGCTTGCGTTTTTGTCGATCACCTGCGGATTTATCCTGGATTCCGTCGCGCGAGGTCGCAAAGAGGCCAAACGCGTCGCCTACCTTGCCGTGCCCGCTGTTGGCTCGGCGAACGTTTGGTCAGCGGCGGAAGCCGGCCGGGCG
>CAZZVB010000135.1:0-12570 GCA_964657445.1 uncultured Burkholderiaceae bacterium
TCGAGGGCGACCTCAAGATGGGGATCGGCTCACTGCCGGCGAAGCTGGGTGTGGAGAAGGCGGCGCGGCTGGCATGTGTCGTCATGGCGGCGCCGCAGGTGGTCGTCATCGGATTGCTGCTGCATTGGGGCCTGCCGCTCTATGCCGGGATCGTCATGCTGCTGCTGCTGACGCAACTGGCGCTGATGGTGCGCTTTCTGGCGGACCCGCGCGGCCGGGCGCCCTGGTACAACGGCACGGGAACGACGCTCTACGTGCTGGGCATGCTGGCGAGCGCCATCGCCCTGCGGCCAGCCGTATGACGAAGCAGCTCGGCTTGCTCGGAATCGCGCGACTCGGCCTGGTGCAGGCTGCGCTGGGCGCCGTCGTGGTCTTGGCGACGTCCACGCTGAACCGCGTGATGGTGGTGGAATGGTCGATCCCGGCGATCGTGCCGGGTGCGCTGGTGGCGCTGCACTACGCGATCCAGGTGCTGCGGCCGCGGATGGGATATGGCTCGGACATCGGGCAGCGCCGCACGCCGTGGATCATCGGCGGGATGGCGGCCTTGGCGCTAGGCGCGATCGGCGCGGCGGTTGCGACGGCGATCATGGGCGATCACCGGATCGCGGGACTCGCCGGCGCCGTCGTCGCGTTCTCGTTCATCGGCGGCGGAGTCGGCGCCTGCGGCACGTCGCTGCTGGTGCTGCTGGCGGGGATGACGGCGCCGCAGCGCCGGCCCGCGGCGGCCGCGACGGCCTGGATCATGATGATCGCCGGCATCGCCATCACGGCCGGCGTCGCCGGGCATATGCTGCAACCCTTCTCCCCCACGCGCCTGGTCGTGGTGACCGCCGTGGTGGCGGTGATCGCGTTCACGATGACCGTGCTGGCGGTCTGGCGGGTCGAACCCGTTGGCGCGGCCGCGGCCGAGACCGGGCCGCGCGTGGCGTTCGGCGCGGCGTTGCGCCAGGTCTGGGCCGATGACCGGGCGCGGCAATTCGCGATCTTCGTGTTCCTCTCCATGCTCGCCTACAGCGCGCAGGAACTGGTGCTGGAGCCGTTCGCCGGCGCGGTGTTCCACCTGACGCCGGGCGAATCGACTAGCTTCGTCGGGTTGCAGCATGGCGGCGTGCTGCTGGGCATGCTGATCGTGGCCGTCGCCGGCAGCCGGGGGCGGAGCGCCGGGTCGATGCGGCTGTGGACGATCGGCGGCTGCGCCGGGTCCGGGGCAGCGATCCTGCTGCTCGGCCTCTGCGGATTGGCCGGCGATGCTGCGGCGCTGCGGCCAGCGGTGTTCCTGATGGGCGTGGCCAACGGCACGTTCGCGGTGTCGGCCATCGGCGCGATGATGACGCTGGCCGGGCAGGGTGCTCCCGCCGGGCACCAATCGCAGGCCGGCACTCGGATGGGCGTCTGGGGTGCGGCGCAGGCGCTGGCCTTTGCCGGTGGCGGGCTGCTCAGCACCAGCGCCAGCGATCTGGCCCGCGCGCTGCTCGGTTCGCCGTCCATCGCCTACGCCGCGGTATTCGCCGGGGAGGCGCTGCTGTTCCTCTGGGCCGCGCGCCAGGCGATGGCCGTCTTCAAGCATGCCGGACCGGTGCAAACCCGGCCGAACCGACTGTCCCTCATGCCAGCAACCGGAGACGTATGATGACGCAGACGTACGATGTCGTTGTGGTCGGCGGCGGCCCGGCGGGTGCGACCGCCGCCTGGGACCTGGCCAGGTCCGGCCGGTCCGTCCTGCTGCTGGACCGCGCAGGCCGCATCAAGCCCTGCGGCGGCGCGATCCCGCCCCGCATGATGCGCGACTTCGACATCCCCGAGCACATGCTCGTCGCGCGCGCCACCTCCGCCCGGATGGTGTCGCCGTCCGACAAGCAGGTGGACATGCCGATCAACACCGGCGGCTTTGTCGGCATGGTGGATCGCGAGCACTTCGACGAGTGGCTGCGTGAGCGCGCCGCCCTGGCCGGCGCCGAACGGCGCGACGGCACTTTCGTCAAGCTCGACCGCGACGAGGATGGCGTGGCCGTGGTGCGCTATAATCCACGGTCTGCCGCGCATGGGTCGGAGCCGGAGCAGGTCCGCGCGAGGGTTGTGGTTGGCGCCGATGGGGCCAATTCCGCCGTAGCCCGGCAATGCGTGCCGGGCGCGGAGAAGATGAAGTTCGTGTTCGCCTATCATGAGATCGTCCGCTCCCCGAAGGAGCAGGAGTTCGATCAGAGCCGCTGCGACATCTACTACCGCGGTTCGCTCTCCCCGGACTTCTATAGCTGGATCTTCCCGCACGGCGACACCACCAGCATCGGCACCGGCTCTGCCAAGAAGGGCTTTGCGCTGCGTAAGGCAGTGGGCGACCTGCGCGGCATCACGGGGCTGGCCGGCGTCGAGACGCTGCGCCGCGAGGGTGCGCCGATCCCGCTGAAGCCGCTGAAGCGGTGGGATAATGGCCGCGACGTGATCCTGGCCGGCGATGCAGCCGGCGTGGTGGCGCCGGCGTCGGGTGAGGGGCTGTATTACGCGATGCTGGGCGGCCGGCTCGCGGCAGACTCGGTCGAGGGGCTGTGCCAGACCGGCGACGCCCGTGCCCTGAAAACCGCCCGCAAGCGCTTCATGAAGGAGCATGGCATGGTGTTCATGGTGCTCGGCGCCATGCAGTGGTTCTGGTACTCGAACGACAAGCGGCGAGAAAGCTTCGTCAAGATCTGCAAGGACAAAGACGTCCAGCAGATGACTTGGGAAAGCTACATGAACAAGAAGCTGACCCGGAAGAAGCCCGTCCAGCAGGTCCGCATCTTCTTCAAGGATCTTGCGCACCTGGTGGGGCTGGCACAGGCGTGACCTTCTTCGGCCCCGATACGGACACCATCCTGATTGCCATCGCCGCGACGACGTTCGTGCTGGGCGTGGGGGGTGCGGTGACCGAAATCGGGCCGTGGTACACATCCCTCCGCAAGCCGAGCTGGCAGCCGCCGAACTGGCTGTTCGCACCCGCTTGGACGATCATCGGCATCCTGACTGCGTGGTCCGGCGTGCTGGCGTGGAAGGCGGCCCCCAGCGCAGAGGCCCGCGCCACGATCATCACGCTGTTCGCACTCAATGGGCTGCTGAACATCGGCTGGAGCCTGCTGTTCTTCAAATTGCACCGCCCCGACTGGGCGTTGGCCGAAGTCGTGCCTTTGTGGCTTTCCGTCGCCGCGCTGGTGGTGGCCTTCCTGCCTTTGTCCACGCAAGCGAGCTTGCTGCTGCTGCCCTACCTCGTGTGGGTGATCTTCGCGGCCGTGCTGAACCGCGCGGTCGTCAACCTCAATCGACCCTTCGGCCGGATCGCCGGCAATCAAATCCAATGAAAGTTCGGGAGCAAGACGTGACGCAGATGATGTCGAACGAGCTCGAGGCCGGTCTGCGGCCCGCACAGAGTCGCCGTGTCCACCAGGCCCCGCCCGCCCCGGCGGTCAAGAAGCACAGCCGGTCGCTGCCGCTGCGGGTCGGCACACGCGCTTCGCCGCTGGCCTTGTGGCAGACGCGCGACTTCCTGCGCCTGCTGACCCGGTTCTGCCCGGTGCTGCGCGGCATGGACGCGTTCCACGAGCACGCGATCAGCACCACCGGTGACCGCGTGCAGGACCGCAAGCTGGCGGAGATCGGCGGCAAGGGCCTATTCGCCAAGGAAATCCACGAGGCGCTGTCTGACGGCCGCATCGACTTCGCGGTGCACAGCCTGAAGGACCTCGAGACCAAGATGCCCGACGGCATCGTGCTGGCCTGCACGCTGAAGCGCGAGGATGCGCGCGACGCGATCGTGCTGGGCATGGATGCGCCGGCGTGCGAGTCGGACAATCCGTATGCGCCGTTGCGCCACGGGGCTGTCATCGGCACCTCTTCGATCCGCCGCCAGGCGCAGATGCTGCACGTCCGCCCCGACCTGCAAATCAAGCTGATCCGCGGCAACGTGCAGTCCCGCCTCGCCAAGGTGCGTGACGACCAGTACGACGCGACCTTGCTGGCACTCGCCGGGTTGCGCCGGATGGACCTGGAGCACGAGGCGTCGGTCGTGATCGCCCCGGACGTGATGGTGCCGGCGGTGGGCCAAGGCATCGTCGGCATCACCGTGCGGGAGCGCGACGTCGAATTGCGCGAATTGCTCGCCGCCATCGAGGATCGCGAGGCCCGCGCCGTTTCGACGGCGGAGCGGTCGATGCAGCAGGTGCTGGACGGGTCGTGCTCGACCCCGATCGGCGGCCATGCCCGCGTGATCGACGGCGTGCTGACGCTGACGGGGCTGGTCGCGCGGGGCGATGGCAGCTTTTTGCTGAAGCGCACGGTTTCGGGTTCGCCTGCGGATGCGGCGCGGATCGGCGCGGAGCTGGGCGCGAGCCTGCGGGCGGACAGCCCGGCGGATATCTTCGTCGCTTAGCTCCTTCCTCATCTCCCTCTCCCTCCGGGAGAGGATTTGAAGATAGAGCGGGTGTTCAGGACCTAAGGAAGGCCCTAAGCGGCGCCAGCGAGCGTTCCGGGTCCTCCTCGAACGGCACGTGTCCCAGTCCGGGTAGCGGCACCAGCGTCGCGTGGGGCAGGGCGCGCATGTAGTCGGCCGAGTTGGGGAACGGGATCATCCCGTCCTTCTCGCCCCATAGCAGCAGGGTCGGCGTCTGGATTCGCGGCAACAGGGTGGCCGGGTCGGCGAGCATGACCTGGCCCATGCGGGCGACGATGGCGGACCGGACGCCGGGCGCCAGCATCATGTCGCGGTAGCGCGTCACGGTGGCGTCGGTCAGCCGGTCCGGGTTGGCGTAGGCCGGCGCGATGCTGGCCCGCAGCATCGGCTTGGGCAGCGTGTAGGGCAGCAGCCGCAGCATCAACGGCACATCGGGCTTCTTGCCGTAGTCGAACCCCTGGCTGGCAAAGCCATCGGGTGAGACCAGCACCAGCTTGTCCAGACGCTCCGGATGGCTGAGCGCGAAGGTCCAGGCGATTTTCCCGCCGAGCGAGTTGCCGACCAAGGTGGCGCGAGGGATGCCAAGCCGGTCCATCACCGCAACGATGACGGCGATGGCGCGCTGGTCCGAATAGTCGTTGGCCGGATCTGGGCCCGTCAGTCCGAAACCGGGCAGATCGAAGCGGACGACCCGGTAGTCCGCCGAAAGCGCGTTCGCCCAAGCATCCCAGGTCAGCAGACTGGAGCCGAAGCCGTGCAGCAGCACGATGGCCGGGGCGTCGCGCGGCCCGGTATCCTTGAGGTGCAGCCGCAACCCGGCGACTTCGATATAGTCGGCCGGCGACACCGCGTATGCCGCATCCAGCGCGGCGCGGGACTTGTCGGGCGTGTAGAGCCAGGCGACCCCGGCGCCGAGCGCCAGGACGAGAAAGACGGTCGCCAACATCCAGCGATTCATGCAGTCCGATGCTCCGGGTGAGCGCCCACTATACCATAGCCGGCGGCGCGCGCCGTCTCGCCATCCCGTCCGAGGCTGGCTAAGCTGCCAAAAGATGGAGAAACGCCGCGATGTCCGAGTCAGAAACGCTGCCGTTCCGCCCGTTTTCCCCCGCGACACAGCCCCCGCTGGATGCGCCGGGATACCGCAGCACGGCCAAGCGGCACCCAACCCGGGCGCTCGTGCGGCTGCCATCCGGGCACACCTACACGGAGACGGCCGCACCCCGGTTCGACCCGGCGCAGTATGCTCCGGAGACGGACCTCACCCACGGCAAGGGCGCGCTGGGTGAGCGGATCATCGTGGAAGGCCGGGTGGTGGACGAGGACGGCCGCCCGCAGCCCGGCGTGATGATCGAGATCTGGCAGGCAAACGCGGCCGGGCGCTACGACCATGAACGCGATCAGCACGACGCGCCGCTGGACGCGAATTTCCACGGCACGGGGCGGATTTTCAGCGACGCCGAGGGGCGCTACCGCTTCACCTCGATCAAGCCCGGCGCGTATCCGTGGCGCAACCATCACAATGCCTGGCGGCCGAACCACATCCATTACAGCCTGTTCGGCGCCGGGTTCGCGCAGCGCATGATCACCCAGATGTATTTCCCGGGCGACCCGCTGCTGGCGCTCGACCCGATCTTCCTCGCGACGCCGGACGAGGCGGCGCGCAACCGGCTGATCGCCGCCTTCGACCTCGACATCACGCAGCCGGAATGGGCGCTCGGCTACCGGTTTGACTTCGTGCTGCGCGGACGCGGGCAGACGCCGTTCGAGGATGCGGAGCACGCCCATTGACCGCCGCCACCACCAGCCAGACGATCGGGCCGTACTGGCACCTGCTGGAGGATAAGTCCTGGTCTGACCTGACCCGGTTTGGCGTGGAGGGTGAACGGATCGCGGTGATCGGCACCATCACGGACGGCGACGGCCTGCCGGTGACCGACGCCTGTGTGGAGCTGTGGCAACCGATGCCGCCGCCGCGCCCGGGCTGGAATGGCTTCGGCCGGGCAGGGACGGATATCGAGGGCAACTACCGCTTCATCACGCTGAAGCCCGAGCCGGTGCCGGGTGCGGCCGGGGCCAACGCCTACCAGGCGCCGCACGTGGCGTTGACCTTGTTCGCCCGCGGCATGCTGATCCATCTGCAGACGCGCGCCTATTTCGACGGCGAGCCGCTGAACGAGGCCGACCCGCTGCTCTCCAGCCTGGAGCCGGAGCGCCGGGCGACCCTGGTGGCCAAGCCGGTCGGCGAACGCGACGGCCTGCCCGCCTGGCGGCTCGACATCCGCTTGCAGGGGGCGGATGAGACCGTGTTCCTCGACGTTTAGGGTGAGTTCCTTGTTTCACCCGCTCCCTGAGGGAGAGGGCTTTCAGGATTGGAGCGGGGAGTGACCCGTCCCCTCCGCTCCATCGCCACCGTCTGCCTCAGCGGCGGGTTGACGGATAAGCTCGACACCGCGGCGCGGGTCGGGTTCGACGGGGTGGAGATCTTCGAGGCCGATCTGCTCACCTATGACGGTTCCCCGGCCGAGGTGCGGCGCATCGCCGAGGACCTGGGACTCGCCATCACCATCTTCCAGCCGTTCCGCGATTTCGAGGCGATGCCCGACGCACAGCGCGCCCGCAACCTGGACCGCGCGGAACGCAAGTTCGACGTCATGCAGCAGCTCGGCACCGACCTCGTGCTGGTGTGCAGCAACACCAGCCCGGCCTGCCTCGATGACGATTCGCGCGCCGCGGCGGACCTGCTCGCGATGGCGGAGCGGGCGCAGGCGCGGGGCTTGCGGGTCGGGTATGAGGCACTGGCCTGGGGCCGGCACGTCAACCGCTGGAGCCATGCCTGGCGCATCGTGCAAGCGGCGAACCACCCTGCGCTGGGCCTGATCGTGGACAGCTTCCATACGCTCTGTCTGGGGGATGACCCGGCGGGCATCGCCACGGTGCCGGCGGACAAGCTGTTCTTCGTGCAGCTCGCCGACGCGCCGCTGTTGCAGATGGACGTGTTGTCCTGGAGCCGCCATTACCGCTGCTTCCCGGGCCAGGGTGATCTGGACGTCGCCAACTTCCTGCGCTGCACGATGGCCAGCGGTTATAGCGGGCCGCTGTCGCTGGAAATCTTCAACGACGAGTTCCGCTCCGCCCCCGCCCGCATGATCGCGCGGGACGGGCTGCGGTCGCTGGCGCTGGTGGAAGCCGAAGCCGGGCTGACCAGCCTGCCGCCGCCGCCTGCGATCGGCGGGGTGGAGTTCATCGAGTTCGCGGTGGACGAGGCGACCGGCACGGCGCTGGCGGCCACGCTCGGCTCGCTGGGGTTCAGCCATGCTGGGCGGCACCGGTCGAAGGACGTGGCGCTCTACCGGCAAGGCGACATCAACCTGGTGCTGAACCGCGAGCAGGACAGCGCGGCGGCGGAGCACTTCCAACTGCACGGCCCGTCCGTCTGCGCGCTGGCGCTGCGGGTGGACGACGTGGCGGCGACGGTCGTGCGGGCGGAGGCGCTGCAGGCCCCGGAGTGGCGCAGCCCGGTGCAGGAAGGCGAACGCCACATTCCCGCGGTGCGCGCGCCGGACGGCATGCTGATCCACCTGGTCGGCCCTGACCCGGCGGGCCGCTCCATCTGGGAAGATGATTTCGAACTGCTGCCCGGCGACTGCGCAGGGGCAGGGCTGGTCGCGGTCGATCACCTGGCGGAAGCCATGCCCGCCATCGCGCTGCACGGGACGGTGCTGTTCTGGCGCGCGGTGTTCGGCCTGCAGCCGGCGCGCCCGGTCGATCTGGCGGACCCGTTCGGTCTTGTGCGCAGCCGCGCGCTGATCAGCGAGGGCGGCCGGTTTCGCCTGCCGCTGAACGTGTCCGACGGCGTGGAGACACTGACCGGCCGGTTCGTGCGGTCCGCGTCCGGCGCCGGGGTGCAGCACATCGCGTTCGCGACCGCCGATGCGGAGCGGACGGCCGCGCTGCTGCAAGGCCGGGCCCCGCTGCTGGCCATTGCCGCCAACTATTACGAGGACATCGCGGCCAGGTTCGGCCTTTCGGACGAGGAGATCGCGGCGCTGCAACGGCTGCATCTGTTGTACGACCGCGACGCGGACGGCGAGTTCCTCCACGCCTACACGCGCGAGTTCGAGGGCGGCCTGTTCTTCGAGTTCGTGGAACGCCGCGGCAGCGAGGGATTTGGCGCGCCGAATGCGGCGTTCCGCCTAGCGGCTCAGGCGCTCGCCCGGTCTTAGGGCGGGCTTCAGCGCATCGGATATGCGGTCATTGGTGGGCTGAAGCCCACCCTACGGTGCGGAGCGCGGTTGATGGTGTCGTTGCGAGGATTTTGATGGGCCTTCGCCCATCCTACAGGGTCCTCATCCAGTGTTTGAGCGGGTCTGTGGCTAGCAGCTCGGCGATCGCGTGGCTGGCGGGCGGCGTGGCGGCGTCGGGGCCTTGGGCGGCGACGACGAACAGGTCGCATTGGCGGTTCACGGCGTATCCGGCTGCGGGCAGCGTGGCGCCGTGGGGCAGGTGCAGCAGGTAGCTGCGGGTGCGGCCCTTCATGCCGGCCAGCGTGACGGGCTGGCCGGTGGCGGTGGGCACGAAATCGGGCGTGATCATGTCGATGTCGCTGACGGCATCGACCTCCGCATCCCCGGTCACGCCGAGGGCGCAGTTGGCGCAGAAGCCGAGCTTGGCGCGGACGTAAACGTCAAAATTGCCGCCGCACGACGCGTCCCGGCAGCGGAACGCTCGGCCGGGCGGCCAGGGGTCGCGCGGGAACGGCCACGCGACTTCCTGCCAGCCCGGGGGAGATGGGCGCAGCACAGTCGAGGCGAGCGCCACGCCGCCCAGCCCGGCGGCAATCAGCAGGCCAACGCCGAGGCGCCAGCGCATCGGCTACGGCAGCCCGGCGGCCTGGCGCGCCGCGCCCGTCAGTTCGAGGACGTGCAAGCCGGTGTTGGCGCGATCCACGATGTAGATGTAGCCACGGTCATCGGTTTCGACGTTGTTGGTCTGGATCGCGACCTTGCACCGCGGCTGGCCGTCGATGGTCACGCAACGCTTGTCGGTCGCCGCGGTGATGGATGGGATGAAGTAGCCGACTTCCTTCGGGCTATAGGGATTGCGGATGTCCAGCACGCGCACCCCGGCGTTGAAGAAGCTGATGAAAGCGAGCTTCTTGTAGAACACCGGGTCCATGCTCTCGGCCGCGGAGTGGGAGCCGAAGCGGCCGCCGCGCTGGCAGTAGTTGCCGCTGGCCTCCGGCACCGTCCAGTTGGAAACCATCATGGGCCGGGTCTCGATCGTGACGTCGGCGAACCAGACCATCTGCCGGGCTTCGGCGCATTCGTTCAGGATCGCCTCGTCCACGAACATGACGATGTCGCGGACGCTGCCGTCCTTGTCCTTGGCGAATTCGGCGATGGGCATCTTCAGCATGGGAAAGGTGGTGTGCGCGCCGTTGAAGGGCGACATGTATAGGCGGGCGACTTCGGGGTAGCGCAGGTTGTCCGGCGTCGGTTCGGCCGGGCCGTGCAGCAGCTTGTCGCGGTCCACGATCTGCATCATGCCGCCCTTGTCGGTGCCGTAGCCGAAAAAGATGCGGTTGCCCTGCGGCCCGGTGGAGATCATGCCGTGCAGCTCGGTCGGGACGGCGCCGGTGGACCCAGGCTCCTGGCCCGGTATGCCGAAGTCACGGATTTTGACGGGGTGCGCCGGGTCACTCAGGTCATAGACCTGCGTCATGCGGCGCACGCGCCAGTCCGGCGCGCCGGAGACGAGGTAGGCGATCCCGGTGTCGCATTCCCACCAGCTTTTATGGGTGTCCAGCAGTCCGGCGAGGCGGACCAGCAGCACCGGGTTGGCCGGATCGGCGACGTTCCAGATCTCGTGCGCTTCGCTGCCGAAGGTGCGGAGCATGTACACCGCGTTAGGATCGCCCTTCGGCAGCGTCTTGCCGTCGCAGACGCGCACCATCTGGCCGCCGCCGCCCTCATAGGTGCCGGGCTGGCCGGGGATGTGCTTGAGGTATTTCGGGTGCGCCGGGTCAGTGACATCGACGATGGAGGTGCCGTTCGGCTCCGCCACGCCGGTCAGCGGGTTGACCGGGTTCGGAATGTCGTCGGTGCCGCCGTGGTGGCCGATATAGGCGATCCAGCGGTTGCCCTGGTGGTGGATGGTCGGCTGGTAGGCGCTGCGGGCCTGAAGGTCGCTGGTGCCGACCAGGCGCATGTTGGACGATTCGGGCGGGTCGCCAATGTGTTGCTGCTGCGCGGAGGCCGGCGCCCACCAGGCGAGCGTCAGTGCCAGGCACGCCTTGGCCAAGATGGTTCGCACCCGTATGTCCCCCGCCGTTTTTATTCGTGCAAGCCTGACCCGTGTTTGCGGGGACAGGCAAGGGAAAATAGGGCGTCAGAGAGCGCGGATTCATCCGCGCCGTCACTGGGGCGACCCGAAGACTTAAAACTCCTGCCAGTTATCTTCGTCTTGCGCGGGTTTGCGCGCCGTATTGCCCGCTACCACGGCCAGACGCTTGGACGGGCTGGGGCGTGTGATTTTTCTGGCCGAAGCGGTTTCCCGGGGTTTTACGGTGCTGTCGGCTCGGTCAGCCGCGATCTTGAAGCGCGTGGTCAGCCGCTCGAGTTCGGCCGTGTCCTGCGCGAGGCTGTGGCTGGCCGCCGTCGATTGCTCAACCATGGCGGCGTTCTGTTGGGTCGCCTGGTCCATCTGATTGACCGCGGTATTGACCTGGGCGAGGCCGCTTGCCTGTTGCTGCGCGCCGGCGGCGATCTCACTCACGGTGAGGTTGATCCGGGCGACCTGGGCCGCGATCCGGGTCAGGGCGTCGCCAGTCTCCCTCACCAGGGTCACGCCCCGGCCGACATGGGCGCTGCTGCCCCCGATCAATGTCTTGATTTCCTTCGCCGCGCCGGAGCTTCGTTGCGCCAACGCCCGCACTTCGCTTGCCACCACGGCGAAGCCGCGCCCCGCGTCACCGGCGCGGGCGGCTTCGACGCCGGCGTTCAAGGCCAGGAGGTTGGTCTGGAAGGCGATTTCGTCGATGACACCGATGATCTGGCTGATCTCGTTGGCGGATTTCTCGATTTCGTTCATCGCGGAGACGGCGTCTTTCACCACGGCCTCGCCATGCTCCGCCTCGGTCTTCGCGGTCGCCACCACGGCCTGGGCCTCGATCGCGCCGTCTGCCGTCTTGCGCACCGTGGCCGTGATCTGGTCGAGGGCTGCGGCCGTCTGCTCGAGGCTTGCAGCCTGCTGTTCCGTCCGGCGGGACAGATCATCGGAGGCCTGGCTGATTTCACCAGTGCCGGACCGCAGCGCGCTGGTATTGGTGATGATGGTGCCGATGACGGTGCGCAACTCCTCCACCGCGCCATTGAAGTCGGTGCGCAACCGCTCGTATTCGGGTGCGAAGGCTGCGGTCATGTCGCAGGTCAGGTCACCGGCCGCCAATAGTCGCAGGCCATTGGCCAGACCTTGGACTACGGTCGCCTGCTGATCGGCCAAGACCCGGCGCTCCTCCTCGATACGCGCACGGTCCTGCTCGGCGGCATGCCGGTCGGCTTCAGCCTGGCGCTCCAGACGCTGCTTATCGATCCCGGCCTCCTTGAAGACCTGCACGGCGCGCGACATCGATCCGATTTCGTCTTTGCGATCGGCGCCGGTCACCGACACGGTCAGATCGCCCTCCGCCAGGCGGCCCATCAAGGCGGCCAAGCTCACCAGCGGCTTGGCGACCCATGCCCGGACGGCGAAGAAGCCGCCGGTCATGACCAGCACCAGGCCGGCAATGATGAACACGTAGGTTAGAACCACCGTTTGCCGCGTGGTCGACGCCAGGGCCGCGGCCTGGGTTTCCACCGCATTTTGCCGTTGCGTCGCGGCTGCGGTGAGCTCCTCACCCAACTGCGGGAAGCCGCGGGCGCAGTCTCTCAAATAGAGCGCCTGCGCTGCGGCCACGTCGGCTGCACTGGTCGCAACCGCCCCTGCCTTGATCGAGGCATCGCAAGATACGTCCACCTGCCGCAAGATACGCTGCTTGAGGTCGTTCGAGGTCTGTGCCGAGGAGGGCTGCGCCTGCGCTGCCATATCGATGAAGTGGATGAATTCGGCGCGGGCTTTGGTAAGCGCCCCCGTCGCCGCCGCGTTGCCCT
>CAZZVB010000136.1:0-12513 GCA_964657445.1 uncultured Burkholderiaceae bacterium
GGCGGCGCGACTTGGCACTCCTCGGACCTAGCGGACTGATCCCCACGACATCAGCCCAGACCGGAACGAAGCTCGCCTCCAACCCGGCGGCGCTTCGGCGTTCCATGCCAGGATCGACCGGGCTTCCGATGAGGTCACGACCATCGCTGCCAGTGATCGAGACCGGGCCGGGCGGGATATCGAGAGCGGTGATTCGGAAGCTCCGCCGGCGGCTCAGGGCATGGGCGGATTGCTGATCGGCAACCGGCAACCGGGCCGTGATCGATCGCCTCGTTCCATCAGCAAACGTCAGATCCAGGATGGGATCTCGGTCGGGGTCGCGCGGGTGCCAAGCCCACCCGACCAGGTCTGCGGCGTCGCCCGCCGCGAAACCATCCACTGCAGCAATCCGTCCAAGGTCGATTGGGCTGCCCAGCAGCGCCACCCCAGCGCGTGATGCGGTGAGCGTCCGACCCCGCGGGAGGCGGCAGCCGTTCGCCGTCCAGCGTGGCGCAATCACCCGGCCATCCAAGGTGAGCTCCGCCGGAGCGTCGGCGTACAAGCGCCCATCGGCGCCGATCGCACACCAGCCCGGCATTTCGGTAAGCTTTGCAACGGCCCCGGCCAGGGCGAAGGAGGCGCTTGCGGTGGCGTGGCGCGAAAGGGCGGCCTGCATGGCGCTGGCTGCAAGCGCGGCGTCCGGGAGGCGCATCGCAGTCCCAGCCAAACCAAGCCAGGCTTGGGCCGAGTCCAACCTGGCGGCGAGGTCCGCGAACAGGCCTGCAGCGCGGCGGACATCGCCGCCCCGATAGCACGCCAGTGCCAGGCTCAATTTGACCGCGTCGTCAGCGGGCGCGATCCGGTTCGCGCGTTCGAGCCAGAACCGTGCCTTGATAGGATCGGCTTCCTCGCTTCCGCGGCGCCAGGATGCGAATGCCAGGTGTATTGCCGTCTGCTCAGGCGTGTGGCCGCCGCCTGGGCCTCTCACGCAATCAATCTGCGGCCGATGCGGCCTTGTCCGGTGCAACATCCGGATCCGGGAGCGCCGCGAGGTCGCCCGCCGCCTCCGCTAGCCCTTGAGCAACTGCCATGTTTAGCCAGGTGCGAGCCTCATCCAAGTTTTGCTCACCGCCGAGGCCCCGCGACAGATAGCGCCCTAACATCATCTGGGCGTAGCTATGCCCCCGGTCGGCGGCGGCCCGGAACCATTTCTGCGCCTGCGGACGGTCAGTCTCGATATCGTGGCCGCCGCCCAGTAGAGCGCCGACCGCAAACATCGCGCCGACATGACCCTCCTGCGCGGCGCCGCCAAATAGCTCATAGGCTTCGCTATGGTCCCGCTTCCCGCCCCGGCCGTTGACCAGCATTTCCGCGAGAGCCACCCTGGCATCGATCAAGCCGGCCTTCGCGGCCCGCGTGATCCACATCCGGCCCTCGACTTCGTCACGCTCGACCCCGCGGCCTTCCGCCAGGAGACGCCCATACCAATACTGGGCTGTCACGACGCCTTCCGCCGCTTTGCGGAGCCACATCGCGGCGCGACGCTCGTCGCGCTCCACACCCACACCTTCCGCCAGGCATACGCCGAAGTTGAAAGCTGCGACGAGGTCGCCGCTGTCAGCCGCGCTCTCAAACCACTCGCGCGTACGGATACGGTCCTCCTCGCTTCCGACCCCTTTCAGGAGCAGATTGGCAAGGTCGGATTGAGACGCCGTGTTGCCCGCCTCTGCCGATTGGCGGAACCATCGCGCCGCCTCATCAGGGTTGCGAGCCACACCCGCGCCGGTCAAATGGAGCAGCCCCAATGCGCGCGCGGCCTGAGCATGACCGGCCTCGGCGGCGCGGCTGAACCACATGGAGGCCTCGGCGTAGTTCGGCGGCAGTTCCCCGCCTTTGGAGTAGAGGTCGCCGACCAGCGCCGCGGCTTCAGCATCCCCGGCGAGGGCCGCCTTGCGCAACCAAGTTTCGCCGGCAACACGGTCCTGCTTGATGCCGCGCCCTTCGAGCAGAGCGAGCCCATAGCGGGCGATCCCGGGTCGCACACCGGCTTCCGCCGCCTCACCGTACAGCTTGACCGCTAGGAACGCGTTCTTCTCAACGCCGATGCCGAAATCCAGCATCACGCCGAGCAGGTATTTCGCCATGGGCAGCCCGCTGGCGGAGGCCTTTCCCATCAGGATTGCAGCTTCCTGCTGCGCTGCGAGATCGGGTTCGCCGCGCACGAGCATGAGCGACAACCCCATCTGGCCCTGCCCATTTCCCGAGTCTGCAGCCTCGCGGTAGAGGCGTTCAGCCTCGGCAAAGTCCCGCGTGTCCTCAGGGCCGGACGATAAGATCGTAGCGAGTAGCGCTTTCGATTCCGCCGATCCGGCGGCTGCGCCCCGCCTGGCCCAGATCTCTGCCGTGGCAAAGTCCGCGCTGACGGGGCTGCCCGACTCGAACAACCCGGCGTTTCCCGCGCTTCGGACCGAACCGTTCATGTAAAGCCCAGCCAGCCGCGCATGTGCGTCAGCATGGCCGCCAACGGCCGCGCGCTCGAACCATTTGGCTGCTTCGAGGGCGGACGGTGGCACGCCGATCGCCTCCATGTAGGCGCGGCCGACCCGGAACTGCGCTTCGCCATCGCCGGCCGACGCGGCTTTGGCGAGCACCTGAAAGGCGCCTGCCGGGTCGCCGCTCTTGATGAGGCTGTCGGCTTTTTCGACGGCGGGACCGAACGGGAGTGTGCGGCGCAGGCGGTTGAGAAGGCCGCTCACAACGCCGACGCCCATCCTCCGCGGGCGGTTCTGAAAACCGGCGCAGACACCGAGGTCACGGTTCGCGCATCCCATCCATTGCGACGGGCAACGCCCGGCTGAAGATATACGACAGCACGGTGCGCTTGCCGACCATGACGTCGGCGGTGATCGGCATGCCGGGCGAAACTTTGAAACCGGGCGGCGTATCGTGCAAATCGACCGAGTCGAGCGATATCTTGACCCGGTAGTAGCTTCCCTGTGCCGCCATATTCTGCGACTGGCCGGCTTGCTGCACGCCGCGGACCAATTGCTGGTTTGCGTCCTGCTGCTGGGTGAAGCTGTCCGGGCTGACAACCTGCACGGTGCCCTTGGCCGACCCATACTGGGTGAATGGGAAGGTATCGAACTTGACGGTCACCGGGTCGCCGACGTGCACGAACCCGGCGTCGGTACCCGCCACCTGCCCCTCAACCTGGAGCGGTGCGTTCAGCGGCACGAGCTTGAGGAACTGATCGCCAGACTGCAGCACGGAGCCGACAGAAACCGGCGCACGGCTCAACACCGTCGCATCTTGATCAGCCCGGATTTCGACCAGGTTGGAGCGCAGGTTGGCCTTCGTGAGGTTCCCCTGCGCTTCATCCAGCTTGCGCGTGGCCTCCGTCAGGTCCTGGGCGTTCTGCGATTTCCAATTCTGGTCATAGGCGGCCGCCTCGGCTCGCATAGCCAGCAGGTCGCCTGACGCCGACTTGGCCGTCTGCTCCGCCTCCAGCAGGCCGCGCTGCATGTCCAGCCGGGTATCGGTGGCTTGCAGCCGGTTCAACTGGCTGCCCCAGCCCAGTTGTTCCAACTCGCGCCGCTTACCTTCGACGGTGCTCGCCACTTGCATCCTGGCCGTGAACGACTGGATGTCGCCCGTTGCCTTGGCCATGGTGGATTGTAGCGCCTCGATCTTCTGGCGGTAGTTCTCGAGACGGAACTGCCGCTCCGACCGTCGCTGTGAGAAGATTGACTGCTGCACTGCCGCGGCTTGGCTCATGGCGCTGGGGTGATAATCGACACCGGCCGCCTCCGCCTGCCGCCGTTCAACTTCTGCCCGCAGGCTCGCCACCGACTGCGCAAGGGCCGTCTTGTCGGAGGTGGTGAACGTCGGGTCGAGCCGCGCGAGCAGGTCACCCTTGTGCACGATCTGGCCTTCATGAACGGCGATGTCGCGTACGATGGCTGTTTCGAGTGGCTGCACGACGATGGTGTCGTCGATCGCCGCTACCTTGCCCGGCGCTGTCACGACCTTGTCGATCGGGATCAGGCCAGCAGCCGTCGCACACCCAATAAACAGACTTGCGACGGTGTAGATGACGCCACGCGCCGGCCCTTTCTCCCTCGCTTCGAGCAGCGCAGCGGAGGGTGAGTAGAACTCCAGCAGAGCCGGCATCTGGGCCGATTGCCCGCGCGTGAGGCGAGTTCCGCCAGTTGTCGAGACGCTCATGCTCCGGCTCCTCTGCTAAGGCGAACCATCGGGATTTCAGTCACCTTGAGCGGCGCTCAAAGACATCAAAGCGGCACGGGCGCCGACCGGATCCATGTGGCGGTTCTGCTGCAACCAGAGCGTGCGGTAAATGGCGCAACGTTCCAACAGCACGGTATGCGGCGCCATATCGACAACCTTACCCTTGTCCATGACCAGAATCATGTCGCTATCCACCAACGAGGCAAGCCGGTGCGAGACGATCACCATGGTGCGCCCGCGGCCGATGCGGGTGAGGTTGGCGTTCACCAACGCCTCGCTCTCGGGGTCAAGCGCGCTCGTCGCCTCGTCGAGGATCAGGATCCGCGGGTCGGTGATCAGCGCGCGCGCGATCGCCAGACGTTGCTTCTGACCGCCGGACAGGTTTGCCGACCCCTCCTCGACCCAGGTGTCATAGCCTTGCGGCAGGCGTTCAATGAACTCCTCGGCGCCGGCGAGCCGGGCGGCACGCACCACATCCTCGATGGTCAGCCCGGCCCGGCCCGCGGTGATGTTCTGACGAACGGTGCCGCGGAACAGGAAGTTATCCTGCAACACCACGCCGAATGACCGGCGCAGATGCGCCAGATTGATTTCCCGCAGTTCGGCGCCGTCGATCTTGAGAAAGCCATTGTATTCGCGGTTGACGCCCTGCAGCAGCCTCGTGAGCGTCGATTTGCCTGAGCCCGAACGGCCGACCACGCCCAGCATAGTGCCCGCTGGAACGGAGAAGCTGACGCGATCCAGCGCCGGGCTCTTGCCTGTCGGATAGGTGAAGGTCAGATCGTCGAAGTCGATCGCACCCTCGAATTGCGGACGCAGTCCAGAGCCGGTCTGCTGCTCGGGCCGGTTGTTCAGCACGGAGCCAACCTCGCCCACCGAGGCACGCACGTCGGTGAAATCCTCGATGAGCCGGGCGAGCCCGACCAGCGGCTGCGTGACCCGGCCGCCCAGCATCATGAACGCGACCAGCGCGCCTACGCCAACGCTGGTCTGATCGGTCAGCACCAGGTAGGCGCCGACCATCAGCACGCCGCGGTTGATGAACACCTCGATCGGCGTGATCAGCGTCTGCGGCCAGTTTGCCAGCCGGCCGACCTGCAACCGCAGTTCACCCGCCGTTGCGACCTTGTCGTCCCACTCGGCCTTACGCTGTGGTTCCAGCGCGAGCGACTTCAGCGTGCGGATACCCTGAACGCTCTCAACCAGCACGCTGCTCTTGGCCGACTCAGCGGCCTGCACCTTCCCCATCAGCCGGCCGATCGGCCCAAGGAAGCACATGATGACGATGGCGATCACGCCGGCTGCCGCAACGACCATCCAGGACAGCGTCACGTTCATCCAGAACAGGAACGGCAGCAGGAAGAACAGCGTGATCGAATCGAGGAACGTGCCCATCAGCTTGCCGGTGACGAACTCCCGCACCTTGTAGATCTGCATCAGGCGGAACACGGTCTGGCCAGCCTGATTACGCTCAAAATAGTCGAGCGGCAGGGACAGCAGCCTGGTAAAGATGTGCAGTTGCAGCCGCGTATCGACGCGGGTCGAGATCACCTGGATGAGTTCACGCCGGGCATAGCCGAGCAACGTTTCATAAATGCCGGCAATCGCCAGGATCAGGCTCAGCAGCACGAGCGTGGACATGCTGTGATGGCCGACCACGCGATCAATCACCGACATGACCAGCAACGGTGGGATGATGGTCAACACCGACAGCGTGAGCGATGCGATTCCCACGTCGTTCATCAGCTTCCGCTGCTGGATGACCAGGCTCAGCACCCAAGGCAACGAGAACGGCTTGTCCTCGTCTTTCAATCCGCGCGGGCGGCGCACGAGAATAGCCTCACCGCCCCAAAGCTGCGACAAGCGCAGCCGGTCCACGGCGACAGCATCTAGGCCGGTTGACCGCGGGTCACGGACCCAGACGATGTTGCGAGATGAGTCGGAACCGACCAGCACGCCGGCCGACCCATCGTTGAACAGCAGCACGACAGGCGACACCTGCCCAGGGCCGTTGCTCTCCGTCAGGCGCATCAACTGCCCCCACGCCAGACGGCTCGCCTTGGCCACCAGGCCCTGATCACGCAGCCACTTCACGAGCGACGCCGGCGATGGAACCGCATCGTCCGGGTCCATATGGAAATCGCCGCGATCGAGTTCGAAGCCATGGTGACGAGCGACCGCGAGAACGGCGAGCAGCCGCATCTCGGTCATATCGAGCTCCGGACCATTGATGGTCCCTGGATTGATGCCCGGGTCGCTACGGCCGGCCTGTGGGGTGTCCAATGCTCTCATTCCTCGCGACAATGGTCGGGCACTTCGCGGCGGCTTCTACGCTGCTTAATCTAGCTTGGGAAAGCTTTTCGTTAATTAGTGGCAATCGTATAGCAACGTCAGCCAGGCCAAATGGCCGATCTAGCCCGCGTACAGCCGCCGCCATCGCTGTCACTCGGTCCGTCACGAGCCTGTTCTATCCATCAAGTAGATGATCGCTTCGCCGATGTTGCTCAAACGTCAGCAGCACTTCTAAATTGCGGCATTCGGTTGCAGATTTGGTTAAGCGATGGAGACGTGAGCGCAATGGATATTCGTCCAGCAAGTCCGGCCGACCTGCCTGAGATCCAGGCGATCTACGCGCACCATGTCCTACATGGAACCGGAACGTTCGAAGAAATACCGCCCTCTGTCGAGGAGATGACGGGTCGTTTCACTGCCGGCACCAGCCGCGGCTGGCCATGGCTGGTCGCGACGGATACGTCCGGCGTACTCGGCTATGGCTATTACGCACAGATCCGGGATCGCACCGCGTATCGCTTCACGGCGGAGGACAGCATCTACGTGCGGGAGGACGTCCGTGGCCAGGGCGTTGGCAAAGCTCTCGTTGCCCAACTGCTCGAGACGGCAGCACAGGCCGGGTTTCGCCAGATGATCGCGGTTATCGGCGATAGCGAGAATATCGGGTCGGTCGGCATGCATGCCTCGCTCGGCTTCCAGCACGTCGGCGTCTTGCGCGCGACCGGCCTCAAGTTCGGCCGATGGCTCGATACCGTCTATATGCAGAAACCGCTTGGAGCCGGCGACGATACCATCCCCGACTGAGACCTGTCACTTGCCCCAAGGCGGCACGGTAATGCCGATGCGCGCGCCGCCCGTTCAGGCGCTTCCAATCGGCTGTGGCGAAGAAGGTCTTAAGGATGCCGGTCCGATGCCGCCGGATGATCGCATCAAGGGGATCGGGCTCGTATGTCGCTCGGCGTCGCCGCATCCTTCTAAGCAAGCATCGGTGAGACGCATCTAAGCCGCGAGAGGCCGCCTTATGCCGACAAAGGCCTAATTTGCGAGTTTCGGCTCAATGGGCATCGGCCCAGCTTCGCCCAATCCCTGTCTCGACGACCAGCGGCACCGACAGCTCGGCCGCGCGCTGCATCACGTCCCGCGCGACCTCCGCCAGCGCGGTCGCCTCGTCCTCCGGGGCTTCGAACAGCAATTCGTCATGCACCTGCAGAAGCATCCGGCCCTTCAGACCCGCCTTCGCGATGGACGCTGGCAGCCGGATCATTGCACGCTTGATGATATCGGCCGCACCACCTTGCAGCGGCGCATTGCTCGCCTGCCGCTCGGCATAGCCGCGCTTCGCCGGGTTCCGGTCGGCGATACCGGGCACCCAGCAGCGGCGCCCGAAGGGTGTGAGGACGAAGCCACGGATCCGCGCTTCCTCCCGCGTGCTTTCCATGTAGGCGCGGATGCCGGGGTAACGCAGGAAATAGGCATCGATATAGGCCTTCGCCTCCCCCGGTTCGATCGCGAGTTGCCGGGCCAGACCGAAGGCGGAGATGCCGTAGATGATGCCGAAATTGATCGCCTTCGCCCGCCGCCGGACCAATCCGGTCATGTCCGCCATCGGCACACCGAACACCTCGGACGCGGTGCGGCTATGGATGTCCTGCCCCGTGGCGAATGCCTCGCTGAGCGCCGGAACGTCGGCCACATGCGCCAGCAACCGAAGCTCGATCTGCGAGTAGTCCGCGCTGATCAGCAGATGACCCGGCGCTGCCACGAACGCGCGACGGATACGGCCGCCCTCTTCGGTGCGGATCGGAATGTTCTGCAAATTCGGATCGTTGGACGACAGTCGCCCGGTGGCCGCCGCCGCCATGGCAAAGGTGGTTTGGACGCGCCCGGTCTCGCGGTTGATCTCCGTCACCAGCGCGTCGGCGTAGGTGGATTTCAGCTTGGCCAGTTGCCGCCATTCCAGGATCCTGCCGGGCAGCTCTGCACCGGACTCCGCCAGTTGCTGCAACACGGCAGCGTCGGTTCCCCAGGTACCGCTGCTGGTGCGGCGCCCACCGGGCAATTTCATTTCATCGAACAGGATCTCGCCCAGCACTTTCGGGCTGCCCAGGTTGAAAGATCGCCCGGCGAGCTTGTGGATGTCGGTTTCGGCCGCGGCCATCCGCTCCCCGAAATCGGCCGACAGCCGGCGAAGCTCCTCCTCGTCCACTTTGATGCCCGCCCGCTCCATGTCGGACAGCACCTCGATAAGCCGGCGCTCCAGCTGCTCGTACAATGCGGTGGCCCGCGCATCTGCCAGCCGCGGGCGAAGAGCGTAACGAAGGCGGAGTGTGCAGTCGGCGGCCTCCGCGACATGCGTCGCGACGCGTTCCGGCGGCACCAGCGACAGCGACAACCGGCCGCGGCCAGTTCCGGTCACGGCATCCAGTCCGGTCAGCCCATGCCCGAGATGCAAGCGCGACAAGTCTTCCAGCGTATGGGAATGCGCACCGGCGTCCTGGGCGTAGGACAGTAGCATCGAATCATCGATTGCCCGCACAGGCCCGAACCCGGCGCGCGAAAGCGCCCACAGCCCGGCTTTGGCGTCGTGAAAGACCTTTAGGATCGAGCGATCGGCCAGCACCGGGTCGAGCGCCATCCGAAGATCGGCCAGCGCTATCTGCTGCACCGGCCGGTCCAGATCGCCCTGATGCCCCAGGGGCAGATAGACCGCCTTGCCCTTCGCCGTGGCTAAACCAAGCCCGATCAGGCCCGCCGCGTCTTGTGCGGGCGTGATCGCCAGCATCCCGCCCTGCCGCGCCGCATCCAGCACGCCAGCCAAGGCTGCGAGATCGGCAACGACGCCGTATGGGCCGAAAGCCGCAACCTCTTCTACGGGGGGCGGGGGCGGCGCATCCTCACCCACCGGGCCGTCCAGGCCGAGCCGGGTCGCCGTGGAGCGGAACCCCATGCCGTGCAGCCAGCCCGACAAGGTGGCGCGGTCGGGCTCCTTGACCCCCAGTTCATCGAGCGGCTGCGGCAGTGGCGCATCGTCACGCAGGATCACCAGCTGGCGGGACAGCCGCGCCTGTTCGGCGTGGGTGATCAGCAACTCCCGCCGCTTCGATGGCTTCATCGCGGGGGCCGCGGCCAGCACCGCCTCGAGGTCGCCGAACTCGGACAGCAACTGGCAGGCGGTCTTCGGGCCGATGCCGGGGACGCCGGGCACATTGTCCACGCTGTCGCCCATCAGCGCCAGCAGATCGGTCATCATCTCCGGCCCGCAGCCGAACTTCTCGCGCACCTCATCCGGGCCGATCGATTTCTGCTTGATCGGGTCCTGCATCAGCACGCCCGGACGGATGAGCTGCATCAGATCCTTGTCCGACGAGACGATGGTGACCTGGCCGCCCGCCTCCACCGCCGCCTTCGTGTAGGCAGCGATCAGATCGTCCGCCTCCCAATCGGCAACCTCCAAGGCGGGCACGTTGAATGCGCCTGTCGCTTCGCGCACCAGCGCGAATTGCGGGATCAGCTCGGACGGCGGCTCCGGACGTTGCGCCTTGTAGGCATCGTAGATCCGGTTGCGGAAGGTCAGGCGCCCGGCGTCGAAGATGACGGCCAGATGGGTGCCGACATGGTCCTTCAGCAGCCGCGCCAGCATGTTGGTGAAGCCGAACACGGCGTTGACCGGCGTGCCGTCCGGCCGGGTCATCGGCGGCAGGGCGTGGAAGGCGCGGAATATGAACCCGGAGCCGTCCACCAGCACCAGGTGCAGACGGGGCGGCGCGCTCAGTGTCCGCTGTCCCCAGCGCCGGGGTTCAGCACGAACACGCGCGAGCAATAGGGGCAGAATGTTTGGTCGCGCACGATGCGCAGCCAAACCCGCGGATGCCCGAGCCCGGCGCTGCCGCCGTCGCACGCGACGACCCGATCGTCCACGTGGATGATCTCATGCTCGCCCGCGGGCATGCCGGGCGGCGTTTGGGGCGTGGACGCGCCGAATGGCATGCGGACCTCAAGGGGTGGTGAACTGGCTGGTCAGCCGCCGCCATGATAGCAGCGGTGGTCATGAGTTCAAACCAGCCATCCATCCTAAAGGGCGCGGTGACGGCACTGGTCGTGCTGCTTGGCGCCTGTTCATCGCGGCTGCCGCCCTACGGCATGTCCGATCAGCCGCTCGTGCTGCACCCGGTGGCTGATGACGCCTTCACCATGGCGGACGGTCTGAGCCTGCCAGTGCGCGCGTGGCTGCCCGACTCCGGTTTGCCGCCCACCGCGGTGATCCTGGCGCTGCATGGCTTCAACGACAGCCGCGACCAGTGGGCGCTGCCCGGGCCGGTCTTCGCGGCGAGCGGGGTCGCCGTCTATGCGCCCGACCAGCGAGGCTTTGGCGACACGCCCAGCCGCGGCACCTGGCCGGGTGTCCCCGCCCTCGTGGCCGACGCCGATCGGATGGTCAACATCCTGCACCAGCGTTATCCCGGCACCCCGCTCTACCTCATGGGCGAAAGCATGGGTGGCGCGGTGGCCCTGGACGTGGCGGCGCAAGACAACCCGCCGCCGGTCTCCGGCACCATTCTGCTATCTCCCGCCGTTTGGGGCCGGTCGGAGCAAGGCTTGGTGCTTGCCAGTGCGCTCTGGGCCGCCAACGGCATCGTGCCCGGATACAAGATCACCGCGGGCGACGTTCCCGTCCGGGTGCACGCCAGCGACAACCGCGACGCCCTGGTGGCACTCGTCCGTGACCCGCTGACGATCCGTACCACGCAGGTGCGCACGCTGAACGGCTTGGTGGACCTGATGGACTCGGCCCAGGCGAACGCCCCCCGGGTCCGCGGCCGCACGTTCATCGCCTATGGCGCGCATGACGAGTTGGTGCCCGCCAGCGCGATGGGTGTCGCCTGGGCTCACCTGCCGCAAGACACGCGCCGGGCCGTTTACCCGAACGGCTATCACCTCCTCATGCGCGATCTGGATCGGCAGGCGGTGATCGGCGATGTGATCGCCTGGATGCGCCATCCTGACGCCCTCCTCCCATCCGGCGCCGACATCGCCGCCGCCGGCTGGGCCACGCGCTATCACCCGGGGGGTGGCCTAGAGTTCTGATGTGCGCTAATGAACCTCCGCGGGACCCGTAGCTCAGCTGGATAGAGCGTCGCCCTCCGAAGGCGAAGGTCGCACGTTCGAATCGTGTCGGGTCCGCCAATCTTCTCAGGCAGTTATCATCCCGTGCGGGCGAGGCCACAATCTGGTGGGAACCTCTCCGTGCGATGCATCTCAAACGGGAGAGGTAAGTAGCATGCTATGTGAAAGCTCAGCATCTCGTCGTTCGCTGTGATCGCTGCGGGCTGCAAACGCCTGCGCTGATACAACCGGGCGAGATGACGAGAGCCAGCCTGGCGACCGTGATCGGCAGGGTGCAGCTTTGCCCACGAGCGCGCTGCCGCAAGTGGATCACCTACTCGCTCGATAACTTGGACATCGTGGATCAATCGCCATTCGCCGATCCAAACGAGTCGCGGCGGAGTTCGGACGAAGAGTGAGTTAACCGCGAAGCCGGCGGAGGACCGGACCGCCAACACTGTAGCGGTGCCCTGTTTCGAAGGCAGACGGCCCTCACGCAAAGATCGTCCAGATGTTCGTATTCTGGACTTCACGGAAAACATTGCGGCCTACCCGTCTGGCGCCGGGTATCAAATAACCGCCTGATGGTGCCGAGGCGTTATCCCTCCAGATCCTCCTCGAGCACGACCAGCGTCACCGCCCAAGACCGCTCTCCCTCGTCGTCCACCTGGTCAACGGTGCCGAGCACGTTGTCGCCGACGCGCAACTGAGCCGTTCCATGCTGGGTTTCGGCTGGGTCGATCGCCAAGCCGGGGCTGTGCAGCGCTCGGCGCAAGTGAGTTTGGAGACGGCTGCGGTCGTACTGGGTGATGCTTGGCATGCAGTTCAAATAAGGCATCTCACGGCTCTTGGCGATGCGGCGCTCGACATTGGGCCTATGCCTTTAAGGAAGCG
>CAZZVB010000137.1:0-12337 GCA_964657445.1 uncultured Burkholderiaceae bacterium
TGGAATCTCCCCAGTGCCGGCTGATTGCCCACGCGCCCAAAACAAACAATCCGCAACTGCACAGCTCGATCAGCGGCACGGGCCCAATCGCGCGGGCAATCGCCGGCGCGGCCAGCATGGCCACCAGCATGCCGCCATAGCTGACGACCATGAAGGCCCGCATGGCCGCAGCCACCTCGCCGGCAGGCAACTCGGTCTGGCGCAGCACCGCCACGGGAATGTCCTTCATCGGACCGCCGATAGCCGTGAACCCGGCCGCGGCCATCAGTGCCGGCAAGCCCGCCACCGCCCCGAACGCCAGGGCTGCGCTGCCGATGCCGGTGATCAGCGTGCCGCTGAACATCATCCGGCCCGGATGCGGCGTGAGCGGACGGCTGCCGATCACCAAGGTCGCCAGCAGATTGGTGCAGCCATAGGCGGAGATCACCAAGCCATAGGCGCTCAGCCCGGTGCCGCCTGGCCCGATGATGCCGGCCCGCTCGATCAGCAACGGCAAGGCCAGATAGTAGGTGGCGAACCAGAGGCCGTTGACCGGTCCGCTGATCAGCAGCACCGTCCGTAGCAGCCGATGCGTTCGCACAACGGAAAAGCCATGGCCGATGCCCGCCAGCAACGAGGCATGGCGCCGGACTGGCCGCAGCGGCACCCGGCCCAAGCCGAGCACTGCCGTCGCCGACAGCAGGAAGCTGGCGGCGTCTATGGTGAAGAAGTGCACCACCGGGACCACCCCGGCGAGCAGGCCGACCAGCCCCGGCCCGATCAGGCGGGCTGACCGCTCCGTCGTATCGAACAGCGCATTCGCGGCCGGCAGCAGCGTGCGGTCCGGCAGCAGGGACGGCAGCGTGGCAGCCAAAGCGGGCCGGAACACCGCCTCCCCCGCAGCCAGCGCCACGATGGCGATCATCAGCCCGGCCGACGGCGGCGTTCCCTTCGCCAGCCACCACCCAACCAGCAGCAGCAGCACGCTGGCCCGGAGGCAATCCGCCCCAGCCATGGACTGGCGTTGCTCCCACCGGTCAGCCCATCTCCCAACCAGAAGGGCGGATGTCAGGCCGCACGCCGCTTGCAACGCGGATAGATAGCCGGCGGCCGGGCCGAACACGCCGACGGCGACCCACACCAGCGCTACCGCGTAAAGCTGGTCGCCGACTGCGGATAGTGTCAGCCCGCCCCACAGCAGGCTGACCCGGCGGATCGCCAGCGGGCGCAGCAGCAGCGGCGTCAAGCTATTCGGCCGCGAGCGCCTTCCACTCGGCCACCGACATGCGTGGCACCTCGTAGGCGTCCCGCGTGCGCGTGTACCAGCCACCGCCGTGCATGCGGCCGACCAGGTCCAGCTTCGGCGTGTCGATGTAGCAGCGCTCGGCGTCCATCACCGCCTCGTCCGCGACATGCATGTAGAGGATCTCGCCGATCACCAGGTCACGCTCATGCGGCAATTCGACGATCTGGTAGGTCTTGCACTCGAAGGCGACGGGGCTGAGCGCAATCCGGGGCGGCCCGACCATGACCGAGGGCAGCGTCGCCAGCTTAGCCTCGGCCACTTCGCTGGTGGCCGGGTCGAAGTCGGTGGCAGTCACGACCATGTCGCGGCACATCGCGTCGCTCACCAGATTGACCACAAACTGGCCGGACTCGCGGATATTATTCGCCGTGTCCTTGCGTCCGCCGCTCGCCCGGCCCTCGATGCTGACGGTGAACAGCGGCGGATCGCCGCCGACGCCGTTGAAGAACGAGTAGGGCGCCGCGTTCACCACGCCCGCCGCGGACTGCGTCACTACCCAGGCGATCGGGCGTGGCAGGATGGTGGAAACCATGAGCTTGTAGCGGTCCTTGGGCGCGAGCGCCGCGAAATCGAATTGCATGGTGGTCCACCCGGTTGATGCTACCTGCACTGTCGCGTCGGAGGCGGTTTCCGTCCAGGCCTGCGCGCGATCGCCGCCGTGTCATTCGACAACAGCCAGGCAAACGGGGCCTTGTCATCGCTACCGATCCAGCCCACGTTCGCGATCCCTGAAACTTACTGAAAGGAGGTGATCCAGTGTCTCATTGTCCGATCGCGCTATTCGCTGGCAGCACTTGGATTTACGCCTCGCGGAACCGCGGGGCTTAAACACCTCGACTTTGACGGCGAGTAGTCCGGCAATGGGAAGGCCCTGGCGCAAGCTGGGGCCTTCTGTTTTTGTGCGCTCTTCGGTGTTGTGAACTGGGACTTACGTCGGGCGTGCAACTCACGCGCGCGGTTTTGCGTCCACGGTTGGCATGTTTCCACGCACCCGCCCCGTGACCGCTGTCGCCATTCCGGCCAAGGACGAAGCGGATCGTATTGCTGGCTGCATCGACGCGCTGAATTCGCAGGATGGCGCACGGCTCGACCACATCGTCGTGCTAGTGAACAACTCGACCGATCGCACCGCCGATATCTTGCGATCGGCGCGTGTCCATCGTTCGACAACGCTGCACATTATCGAAAAAACACTTCCGCCGGATCATGCGAATGCGGGTTTTGCCCGGCGGTTTGCCATGGAAACGGCCGCTTCGCTCGCGGGCCCCCATGGCGTGTTGCTGACGACGGATGCCGACGGGCTGGTTGATCCGGATTGGCTCGCGGCCAACCTTGCCGTGTTGCGCGCAGGTGTCGACGCCGTGGCTGGCTGGGTGGAGTTGCACCCGATCGAATGGGGCCAGATCCCTGCCAAACTGCACGAAGACGATGCGCGGGAGTGCGCGTACGATGCGCTTTGTGACGAGATCCATGGCTTGCTCGACCCCGATCCCGCCGATCCGCTGCCGCGGCACACGCAGCACTCCGGGGCGAGCATCGCGGTCACGGTCGCAGCCTACCACCGTTGTGGCGGCGTGCCCGCGTTGCGGTCCGGGGAGGACCGCGCCCTGATTGCAGCGCTGCGCCGGTTCGACGCCAGCGTCCGGCATGCGCCGCAGGTGCACGTCACCGTGTCAGGCCGCACCGTAGGCCGAAGCGACGGCGGCATGGCGGAGACGATCCGCCGACGCCTGACCAAGCCCGATGAGTTCCTTGACGACCGGCTCGAGCCCGCTGTGGCCTGCGCGCGGCGGGCGATCAGCCGTGCCGAGTTGCGTCAGGCCTATGCCGATCCGGCGCTCGGCTTGCAGCCACTTGCAGAGCGGCTGCAATTGGGCGTGTCCACGTTGATAGCACTGTTGCGACAGCCCTATTTCGGGATGGCTTGGGAAGCGGTGGAAAAACAGTCGCCCGCCTTGGTGCGGCGTCTGGTGCCGGTGACCAGCATGACGGCCGAGATGGCATCCGCTAGGGCGATACTCGCGGAGATCCGTCCCGCGGGTGGTCGAGGCGGTCTATCCGGTATCCATTCCGTCGAATCTGAAGGGCTGTAGCCAATCCGGCCGCGGCCATAAAGCCTTCGGCCGCTTCGTCTCCGCTGCTCGGATAATCCGTCTCGCCCAGATAGTGCACCATCAGAATGGACCCGCCCGGGCGTAGTGCCGGCACAGCCAGGCCTGCCGTGGCCACGATACCGGAGGCGTCGAGGTAGTACAACACTTCGGAAAACACGATCAGGTCGAACGTGCCGCCCGGCCATTCAGCGGGGATCGCGCGCCGTTCGAAGCGCACGCCGGGGCAATGTTCGCGCGCCTTGGCCAATGCCGCTTCCGCTACGTCGAGCGCCAGCAGATCATCGCAGCGTTCCGATAGCCGGCGTGTGAGGATGCCGATCGAGCAGCCCACTTCGAGACCGGACTCGAACCGCCGGTCCGGCAGCGCCGCGATCGTGGAAGCGTATTTCTCCCGCTCATACTCGCTGGTGGCAAAACGCCACGGATCGGGATCGGCGGCGTAGAGAGCCTCGAAATAGCCGGGTTCGATCGATTGCATGCGGCGGCTCATGCTGCCTCCAGATAGAGTTCGGTCGGACCTTCGAAATGCGCCATGAAATCTTCCCGCATCTGGAAGCCATCCGGATCGTCGGTGATCAGACCAGCCCATTGCGATCTGTGCGACCGGATGGCCCGGCGCTTGGCGGCAAGTTGGGTGCTGACATCCAGCCGCACCCCGGTGTGCTGCGGCAGCGGCGTATCGGGCGGGAGCGTGCGGCCCCAGACCGGATATTGCCAGAGCGGCAGCCCAACCCGTGCCGAAACCGATGTCGCGATCGAAGCCGCAGCCTCATGGTCGCAATGCGGATCGTGCCGCCAACTCGCAAGCAGAGACGTCGCTTGAACACGCACGGCCAGGGCCGACAAGCAATCGACCACCGCTTCGTAGGCCGGCCCTTCGGTCGGCGCTCGTGTGTCCGGCTGGCGCAGAAAGGCGATCCGTTCAGCGTCCAATCCGAGGCAAGCCATGGCGGCGATCGTCTCGGCCTCCCGCACTGCGCGTAGCCGGGCGGGAGGATAGGTAGCGGAGTTCGGATGCGACCCGGCGCCATCGGTCAGCATCACGACGAACGGCGGCGCGCCGGCCGCACAGCTCGCGCCGATCAGGCCCCCACAGCCGAGACTTTCATCATCGGGATGTGGCGCGAGAATAAGCGCACGGCCGCCCGTGATCGCCGCCAGCGAGGCGAGCGGCCATTTGCTGCTGCTGGCGAACAACGCACCCGCCGTGGTCACGGCAGCATCGCCAGCGCCGCCGCCTCCGTGAGCACCATATCCGCGGCGGGCTGACGCAAATAGGTTTCGAGATCCCGGCAAAACCGCTCCACCACATTGGAGCGGAGGAATGCGCTGACACCGAGCGAACGCTGCACCAGTTCGATCACGTCGAGGCAGGCGCGCTCCACTGCAAGACGGGCGAGGCCGACATAGGCGACCGCATCTCGATCATGCTCGCCAGCCGCCTCGCCACGGCGCGCCGCCTGGACCATCCACAGCCTGGCCGTCTCGGTGGCGATCAGGACCTGGCCGACTCGTGCTTGCTGATGCGGATCGCCAGCCCGTCCGCGAGCCACCAATTGGGTGCGCAGTTCTTGGCCGAGCGCTTCCAAAGCGCCGAGCGTCACGGCGGAAGTGCGCCATGCGCCACACGAAAAGTCCGGCTCGCGCAGATAGTCGCCAGCCTGGCCGAACATCACGCCGGGAACGGCGTCGAACAGCACTTGCCCGGTTCCCGCGGCACGCATCCCGGCGAGGCCACCCGGCAGCGGCTTGGCGATAGCCCCGCGATCGAGACGGGCATAGACCAGCCGCGTCTCGCCAGCGCCGTCCACCCCAGTCACGACCGCGCGCCGGGCAAATGCGGCGCCGGAACAAAATTGCTTCATCCCGCTCAACTCGCTATCCGGCCCGATCCTCAAGCCGTCCCCGGGCGGGTCGGTGACCCACAAGCCGAGCAGCTCTCCCGCGAGGCAGTCTTGCGCCGCCTCCTGCCGCAGGTTTTCGCTGCCGAAACGCACTACGAGGCGGATGGCGTTGATATGCGCCTCAAACAGCCGCCCAACGGACAGGTTGCCGCTGCCGAGCAGGCGGAGCATCGCGAGGATACCGTCGGCCTGCGAGGGCTCCGTCCCCAGGCCCAGCCCGCCCATTGCCTGGGGCAATGGCGCGCTCGCGGCTCCTGCTGAGAGCAACGCAGCGAGGTCCTCGGAAGGGTAGCCCGCTTGCACGTCGAGCTCCGCCGCACGGGCCCGCATGCCAGGCACCAACGCCCTGACGCGTTCCAGGAACTGGGTGGTTGCAAGATCCATCGCGCCGCGAACGTCTGCGCGGGCGATCCGGTTGCGGCCAGCGCCGTGCCATCGGTCAAAGCGCTTGCGGACGCTTGCCGGACCAGTGACGCAGGCGTTGCCGCGCAGAGGTCGGCACCACCCAGAAACCCAAGAACGGCAGCACGTGCAGCAGCCGTGGGCTGCCACGGCGGAACGCACGCCACAGCAGCAGCGGAAAAGCCGCCACGTCGCGGCGGCGAGCCGCCTGGGATCCCAGATAGATCAGGCAAAAGCCACTATAGGCTCGCCGGGTTATCAGGGGGCGCATGCCATCCACCCAGCCCAGCATCTCCCGCCAGTCGTATTGGCTGCCGAGCGAGGCCGGGTCGCGCTTCTGCAAGATGACCAAAGGCTCCGGAACCATGAGCACGTCCGCACCTGCCAACTTCGCGACGCGCAGCAACAACGTCGTATCCTCGTGATGGCGATCGGTGCTGAACCCGGTTCGCGCGAACAGGCTGGCGGGCAGCAGGAAGGTTGACGTTCCAAAATGCGCATGGCCGCGGAACAGCGACTGCCGGTCGAACAGATACTCATCCACGGGAATGGTGCCGCTGTAGGGCTGGCGCGGCCAGACTTCGCGTCCCGCCGGGGTTTCGACATACGACTGGCACGATATGAAAGCGATCCGTCCGGAAGCTGCCTGCAGTTGACGCTCGAGCTTCATCGGCAGCCACTCGTCATCGTCATCAAGGAAGGCGAGCCATGTTCCAGATGCCGAAGCCGCGCCACGATTGCGTGCCGCGCCGGGTCCGCTGCGCTGCTGCAGCTGCATGGTCCACACGCGATGACCGGCGAAGCATTGCAGGGCGCGGGCTGTCACGGGGTCCGGCCCGTCGATCACGACGATGATCTCCAGCGGAGCGAGCGTCTGCGCAAGCACGCTGCGGATGGCTCGCAGCACCAACTGCGGCCGGTTCACGGTCGGGATGATGACGCTCACGACGCCGGCAGCGGCGGACGACTCAGACATCGGGGGCCGTCCGCGCCAAGATGCTGACGGGCCGCCAGCCATCCCGGCGTCGGCCGGAGTGCTCGGCTTCCCGCCAAACGCCGGTGGCCAGCAGCGCCCCAGGCATCAGCATGGTGAAACCGTCCGAGAACGGCATCGGCCCCTCGTCGAGATTGAGCAGGATGTTGACCAGCATGAACATCACGATGAAGGGCGCCTCCGCCAGCGAGCCGGCGCGAAAGGCGGCAGCGGAACGCCACGTCACGCGCCCCCATAGGAAGAGGTAGGCGGCAAGGCCCACGAAGCCCAACTGCACCGCAACGTCCAGGTAGCCGTTATGAGAATCCGGTGCACGCCATCCGGCGCGGAGCCATAGGTACTGCACGGCCACGGAGCTCTCGTTCCAGAACCCGGCATAGCCGTGACCGAGCAACGGCCGCTCGGCAATGACTTGAAACACCTCCTGCCAGAGTGGCGCGCGCCCGGTCAGTGACGCATCCCGGCTTAGGAGCGCCCATAGCTTGTCCGGTGCAACGGCCAGCAGCGTCAGCACCGATACGGCCAGCCAACTGGCTGACAGGATGAGGATGAGCCGCAGCCTTGGCCGGGTCTGCGTCGCGATCAGTGCCGCCACCAGCATCACGAGCAGCGCGAGGGCCAGGGATGTGGCAGAACGTCCAAGCACGATGCACAGCAGCAGGACGGACAACGCTGCAGCCCGGGGCCAGATCGGCCGCTCGTCCAGCATGCGGAAACAGACGCAGATCACCCCAAGCAGCATGCATTCTGCCATCGGGTTTTTTTGCGAAAACACGCCGCGCATGGCATTGCCGTAGCCGAGCGCCGTCTCCCGCCCGATGCCGGGTGCGGCGATAAACACCAGTATCGAGAGTGCGCCGAGGAACACAGCACCCTGCCCGGCCATGGTGATGGTTCGGCGAAATCCCCAAGTTTGTTGCAGATACGCGCCGAACAGCACGCAACTGAACAGCGAAAGCGACCTGCGCAGCGTTGGCAGAGGATTGTCCGACCACGCCGTCGATACGAAGCAAAGCACGACGATGGCGGCATAAGGCAGCAAATGCCGCAGGGCCGGGCGATAGCGCTGGAACCGGGTCAGTAGGATCGCGATCAGAACCACGAGGATCGCGAATTGCGTGATCGTGCTGACGATATCCGAAGACCCTGGCCGCAAACCTTCTGCCCCGCGTGCGGCGCGCAAGGCCTGGATGATGCCTTGCTCGTAAAAGACGATACCGACGAAGGCGTACCCGAGTTCGGCAAGGGTGAGCAGCCGCCTCAGAGTTGCTGCGCCTTCGAGTGTTGGGGCGTCAACAGCCAGGCTCTCAGCCGCGATGTATGACGTTCGGTCACCCGCGAGAACAGCCAGGCAAACGCGACGGCGATCGTGATGGCGACGGCGATGGCCAGCCAGGATCCGGCTGCATCAGCCCGCATCTGCCAACCAGCCCCCGTGGCCGCCTGCAGGCAGATGATGGTCAGCGTCAAGATCGGGATGTGCGTGCAATAGAGCGAGAACGAGAAATCAGCCAGCGTGCGATGCAGCCCCGGCCAAGGCGGCGCAGGCAGATTGGCGTCGCATTTACAGGCCAACAGCAGCGTGCCGAACGTGACGGCGAACACCAGGTCGAGCACGATCGCCAGCAAAGGGTGATCCGGCGCGAAGCTGCGGCGCACCAGCAAACGGATCGACAGCAGCACGGCCAGAAGCAGCAGCAATGCGGTGAAGGGGGTCACCAGTGAGCGGCGGCATACCGCGACGGCGACGCCGGTGAGCCAAACGCCGAAGTAAGGCAGTAGAGCAGCGCCGGTGAACTGCAGCGCGCTTAGAAGGCAGAGCACAGATGCAGCACCTGCGAACTTCAACCGGCGGACCCCCCGCCGATCGCCGCCGATCAATCCCAAGTAGAGCGGCGGAAACAGGACGTAATACCAGGCTTCGTTGAACAGCGACCAAAGCGCGCCGTTGGCTGCGTATTGCGGACACAACGCCGTTTGCAAATAGGCCATGTTGCAAAGCAGCACTGGCGGGCCGAACGTCTCGGCCACGTCAAGCGGCAGAACGCCTGTTTGGACGGCGCCGAGGCGAACCGCCGAGGCCATGCACAACACCGAAAGCGCCAGCCCGGGCCAGACGACGATGCTGAGCCGGATCGCTCGCCGGCCGAGGTAAGCAGCGTAGTCGATTGTTCCTGTCCGCCAATGTTCCCTGACAGCGGCCCCGCCGACGAGGTAGCCGCTCAGGACGAAGAACACCATCACCGCCTGATGGTCGAACCCTGCGACGAAGGCGTACATAAGGCGCGGCCAAGTCGTTTCGGCTGCCGTTCGCACGGGCGTCAGCATGCGAATATCAACATGGGTGATCAGGACTGACGCGGCGGCCGTCCAGCGAAACACGTCCACCCAAGCGTCGAAGGCCGAACTGGCAGCCCTATCGCTCACACCTAACCCCCGCCTCGCGGGGCGACGTTAGCTGGCTACGATGTGCTTGAGAATACTTTTGTATGCCTGCAGTCTGCCTTACCGGCGGCGCGTTGACCTGATCTAGCTGGAGAGGGCCGAAACTGCCCACCAGATGAGGTTGGCACTGACGATGCCGCTCCCGACCACGGCGACGATACCAATCCAGGTGGCCGAGTCGTCGCCCGGCAATTCGTCGCGGCTTTCATCGACAATCGCCCCGTCTAGATCGGCTTGCCAGTAGGCAGTGGCCAAAAGCGGTTCGTCCTCTTGAATGCTAAGCGACATTCGGCAGCCATTTCCGCAGAGTGGTGGATCAGGTTACGTCAGTCTAATTGAAAAGCCTTAAGGAAAAATGGCCGAATTGGGACTAGTCCCACTCGCCCGGCCGAGACTCGCCTGTGGTTGCAGCCCACCAAGGCCTGGCTGGCCTGCAGCGCCGCCGCCTGCACCGATGCGCTGGGGCCGGGCGTAAACATGTTGCCGTAGCTGTAGCAATTCGCCCGTCTGAGGTTGGCTGCCGATACGCAGCGCAGACGGCGTCCGGCCAGGCTCACCCAGGATCAGCACACGAGGCGCGAAAAGCGAGGCCGCAGATTTCACATCGCACGAGAAGACGGAGCCGTCCGCGAACACCAGTCGCCTTCGTGGCTCACACCCTGGGAAATATCCAGGCAGCGTCGTGGCGGCATATACCACCAGCCCTCCAGCAAGGTCATCGTCCAGCATTCTCGCCTGGCAAGGAAAACCGAGCCATCCCAGAAGCAACATCAGAATGACCAGTCGCGCTTGCAATCGCGAAAGACGCGGCGCAAGGGACACCGAGGGGGTCGAGCCTTGATCGTACTGCTGACGGGTGTCGCCGGGTTCGTCGGCTATCACGTCGCCGCGCGCATGCTGGCGGCCGGTGTGCGCGTGATCGGCGTCGATTCGTTCAACAGCTACTACGACCCCGGCTTGAAGGAGGCCCGGGTCGCCCGCCTGGCGCACCCAGCCTTCACGCTGCACCGCGCCGACGTGGCGGACCGCGATGCCATCACGAGCATCGTCACTGCCAACTCCAACATCACGCATATCGTCCACCTGGCCGCGCAGGCGGGGGTCCGCTACTCGATGGTCAACCCCTACGCCTACGTCCAGTCCAACGTCATGGGGCATCTCGTCATGCTCGAGGCCGCCCGGCTGCTGCCGCACCTGCGGCACCTCGTTTACGCCAGTTCGTCCTCGGTCTATGGGCTCGGGCACGATTTCCCGCTGACCGAGAGCGGAGAAGCAGACCGCCCGACATCGCTTTATGCCGCGACGAAACGGGCGGATGAACTGATCAGCTACGCCTACACGCACCTCTATGCGCTGCCGCAAACCGGGCTGCGCTTCTTTACGGTCTATGGTCCATGGGGCCGGCCCGACATGGCCTATTACGGCTTCGCCCAATCCATCATGGCCGGGCAGCCGATCACGCTCTACCAAGGCGGGACGCTGCGGCGGGACTTCACCTATATCGACGACATCGTCACTGGCGTCTTGGGGGTGCTGGACCGGCCCCCCGCCGCAGGCCCGCCGCGCATCCTCAACATCGGCAACAATCATAGCGAATCCGTCAGCAGGCTGGTGGAGCTTCTGGAAGCCGAGCTGGGCCGCAAAGCCATCGTCGAGTTTGTCCCGCGCCCGGCCGCAGACGTGATCGAAACCTGGGCGTCCGTGGACAGCATCGCCGAACTCACCGGATATGCACCGAAGACACTGTTAGAGGTCGGCATTCCTCGCTTCGTCTCCTGGTTCCGGGACTATCATTCGGCCTGACGTTTCGCGTTGCATGAACACTGGCGTCGTTACTAAGCTGCATGCCATGGTAGGCAATGGTGGCATGTCGTGGCAACAGGCGCCGCAGCTTTCTTTTCCGGAGCAGCGGCTGAGTTCCACGCCAGCTACGCGACCGACGCCAATCGGCAGGAAAGGCTTCGGGTCTGGCGTGGTTTCTTCGACCGTTTCCTGACGAGTGGACAGTTCGTCTATGACCTGGGCTGCGGCAGCGGCATTCTCGCCTGTGAGCTCGGGCGTCGGGGCATTCGGGTGATGGGCATCGATGGCGCACCCGGCATGCTCGCCATTGCGCGCAAAGCCGCCACGCAGGCAGGCTTGGCGCAGGTGCAGTTCACCGCAGCTTCGTTGCCGATCGCTGAGCCACGGCATTGGCCGCAAGCGGACGCGGTGATCGCGTCCAGCGCCTTGGAATATCTGCCGTCCTTACCGGCGGCGCTGCGGTCCGCGCATGGCTTGTTGCGGCCCGGCGGGTTGCTGATCGTCTCCATGTCCAACCGTCAGTCCGTCAGCCGGGCGATCGTGCGGTTCGTGCATCGCCTCACGGGACGGCCGCATTACTTCGGGTTGTTGAAGCAGTTCTGCACACCGGCCAGCTTGCGCCAGGACCTGGCTGCAACCGGGTTCGAAGTGCTGGAGGGTTGCTACTTCGCCCGGGCAGACCGGCTGAACCGGACGCTCGGCCTGGTGCTGCCTATACGGTTCGCCAGCAACATGCTGATCGTGGCGGCGCGGCGATCATAGCGGGTCGCCCGCGAGTCCTGCTGGTCGGGCCGATGCCGCCCACCAAGGGCGGAGTGACGACATTCATGCTGAACCTCATGGCCTCGCCGCTGGCGGCAGAGGTGGAATTCATAGCGTTCACCACGTCCCGCCCGCCCAAGCGCAACGTGACGGCCAATTGGGGCTATAGGGCCGTCCTACGCGGCGGGTTACGGCGGATTGTCCATGGCTTGCTGGTGACGCTTTGGCACCTCGCATTGTTCCCGTTCGCGCTTCGCCGTGCCGAAATGACGCAGATCCAGGCGTCCGACTACCAGGTGTTCTGGGAAGCCGGTTTGTATGCGCTGATCGCGCGCGTGATGCGCCGGCCCGTGCTGTTTCGCATCGGCGGCGCGTTCGACCTGTTCTATGACGGTGCATCCCGAGTCGAGCGGCGGCTGATCGCAGCCGTCCTACGGCTCCCCGCCATCGTCATCGCGCAGTCGGAGTTCGGCCGCGACGTCATTCGCGCAGCGGGACGGGACGGCAGGATCATCCTGCTGCCGAACTGGTCTCATGTGCCCGACGCCCCCAGCCGCCGGCCAGCCACGCCGACCTGCCTGCTCATCGCAGGCCAGGAAGCAATTCGCAAAGGCGTGGCCGAAGTGTT
>CAZZVB010000138.1:0-12326 GCA_964657445.1 uncultured Burkholderiaceae bacterium
CGGAAACGATAGCGCGGGCGACATCGGAATCGAGTGTGGTGGGACCGACGCGAAGCCGGCCGTCGCGGATCGTGAACGGAATTTGCGCCGACGCGACCAGGAGCGCGCCGCCGGCCAGCACGGGATCGACGATCTCGCGCAGCAGTTAGGCGTCTAGCCGATCCACCGTGTGGACCGGCTGGGCACCCGCATCTTCGATGAAGGCTACGACACAGTGCCCCGCCCGAGGCCATCGCTGAGGCCGCGTAGAGCCTAGGCTAAGACGTCCTAACCAGGCGGTGCTGCTTCCTTCCGGCCGATAGCTTCAGCGCGCCGTCGCGTAAATCCGCCGGGGTCACGATGCCGGCCTCGTCCGGCACCACCACGTCGTTCACCCGTGCGCCGCCGCCGCGAATCAGGCGGCGTGCTTCGCTCAGGCTGGTGGCGAGGCCCGAGTCCACCAGCAGCCGGAACACCGCGATGCCTTGCGACAGCGCGGCCCCCGTTACGGTGTGGGTCGGCAGCGTGTCGGCCACCGCGCCTGCCTCGAAGGTGGAGCGGGCGGTTTCGGCCGCAACTACCGCTGCATCTCGGCCATGCGCCAGCGCCGTTGTCTCGGTCGCCAGCACCTTCTTGGCCTCGTTGATTTCCGATCCGCCCAGGGCTGCCAGACGGTCGATCTCGGTGAGCGGCAGGTCGGTGAACAGGCGCAAGAAGCGGCCGACGTCGGCGTCCTCCGTGTTGCGCCAGAATTGCCAGTAGTCGTAGGGCGACAGCCGGGCGGCCGACAGCCACACCGCCCCCGCCGCGGTCTTGCCCATCTTCGCGCCGGATGCGGTGGTGATCAGCGGCGTCGTCAGACCGAACACGCCACGGCTTTCGGTCCGGCGCACCAACTCCACGCCGCTGACGATGTTGCCCCATTGGTCGGATCCGCCGATCTGCAGCACCACGCCATAGCGGCGCATCAGCTCCCGAAAATCGTATGATTGCAGGATGGAATAGTTGAATTCGAGGAAGGTCAGCCCCTGCTCGCGTTCCAGGCGGGTGCGAACGCTGTCGAACGACAGCATGCGGCTGATCGAGAAATGCGGCCCGACATCGCGCAACAGCTCAATGTAGCCGAGCTGGTCCAGCCAGTCGGCATTGTTCAGCATCGCAGCGCCGCCCTCACCCTCGTGGAAGCTGACGAAGGGTTCGATGCAGGCGCGAATGCCCGCCATGTTGGCCGCAATCCGCTCATCGCCGAGCAGTTGACGGGCCTCGTCGCGGAACGACGGGTCGCCGATGCGCGACGTGCCACCGCCCATCAGCGCGACCGGCCGGTGCCCGTGCTTCTGCATCAAGCGAAGCATCATGATCTGCACGAGGCTGCCCACATGCAGGCTGTCCGCAGTGCAGTCGAAGCCGATATAGCCGCCGATCGAGCCAGCGCGGCACGCTTCATCCAGCGCCTCCAGATCGGTGCACTGGTGGACGAAGCCGCGTGCGCTGGCATCGTGCAGGAAGTCGCTGGTCGGCATCTCGGGGAAAGCTCTTGCTGTGGAGTTGCGGGCTAGCATGCCGCGCGCGTCCGGCACACTGGATATCGAATCGCCTTATGATAAGGGTTAACTGCAACGCGACACTTTCCCAAAGGGAATACGACATGGCCCCGCCGGACGACATGCACGAAGAGACGTCCTACGCCCCCGAGACACCGGCGGCTGCAACCAGCACCCGCAAGACGCTGATTTTCGCCAATGACAAGTCGAGCGGTAAGACGACCACCGCGAATGCCGTGATGGTCAGCCTGCTGGATCGCTACCCGGCGCTGATGCGCACCGTATCGGTCCGCGAATACGACCGGCAGCCGCGACTCGCCAACATTTTCAATGCCGAGGATGGCCTGGGCAGCATGACGCATTACGATGCGCGCAACGCCCAGGCGTTCGACAACACGCGCGAGCTCGCGCATGACCCGAATGCGACGCCGTGGGACGATCTGCTGTTCGCGCTCGGCGCCGGCGGCCTGATCGTCGATCTCGGCGCCAACATTTTCACCGAAATCTGCCGCATCCTGGATGAGGAGCCGCGGCCGATCTTCCCCGATGGCGGGCAGAGCATCGGCGTCGTCGTCCCCGTAACCACTGCGACGGACTCGGTCGAATCGGCTGTGGCGGCGATCGAGGCTGCGGTGACCTGGGGTCCAAAGACGAAGATTTTTGCGGTCGAGCAGGAGTATCTGGGCCGGTTCGACGGTGGCATGTCCGATTGGACCGAGTTCCGCGACACGATGCTGAAGTCGGAAAGCAGCCGCTTCCACGTCGCCCGGATCGAAAAGCTAGGCGTGGCCGATATCGGCCGTGTCGTGTTTCAGCGGATCGACCGAATGGTCTCCATCGCGCAGGAGCTGTTGCGGTCCACCAACCTACAGGGAGCGGAATACATCCGCGCCGTGCGCAAGGCCCGGGCAGAGGTGGCATGGGGTGCCAAGACGATGGACACGGTGCGCCCGATCGCCGACTGGTTCGCCAGCTGAGCGGCGACCGGTTCGTGGAGCGCTAGTGGGGCGGCGCCCAACCCAGCGTCCGCCCACGACCCGCGAACCGCCCCCCGGCGCTACCCGGGTTAGGCGGATCGTATCGATCACCCGCAGAGACGCGCCGATCCGCTGGGGGCTTAACACCCCCTGGCACGCAGATTTCTACCATCGCACGCTGGTGCTGTCGTGGAAGAGCTTCCTGCTGGCCGGCGGCGCGCTGTACCTGCTCGTCAATCTCGTGTTCGCTGGCCTCTATCTGCTGCGGCCCGGCGCGATCGATCACAGCCGCCCCGGCTCGTTCGAGGATGCGTTCTTCTTCAGCATCCAGACCATGGCCACGATCGGCTACGGCGTGCTTACACCCAGCGGCACCTATGCCAACCTCGTCGTCACCGCGGAAACCATGGTGTCGCTCGTCTTCGTGGCCTTCGTCACGGGCATCACCTTCGCCCGCTTCTCTCGCCCGACGGCCCGGGTCACGTTCAGCCGCAAGGCCGTGGTGGCGCCGTATAACGGGGTGCCGACGCTCAGCATCCGTCTTTCCAACAGCCGGATGAACCAAATCCTCGAGGCCGATGTCGGGCTGACGTTGCTATGCAACGAACGCACGACCGAGGGTCAGGTGATGCGTCGGTTCTATGATCTGGCGATGGCCCGCAAGCACACGCCGGTGTTTGCCCTGACGTTCACGGTCATGCATCCGATCGACGAGTATAGCCCGCTCTATGGCCAGGATACGCAGTCATTGAACGCGTCGGACGCGGAAATCCTCGTCACCGTGACCGGCCTGGACGAGACGATGAGCCAGACGATCCACGCCCGGGCAAGCTACGTCGCTGCCGACATCATGTTCGGCCACCGCTTCCGGGACATGTTCGGGTACACCGAAAGCGGGCGGCTGCTGATCGACTACACCCAGTTCCACGAGGTCGAGCCGCTGCCGTGACGGCCGTTTCAAGCCGCTGCTGGAAAGTTCAGCTCGATCGTCACCCCGTTTGGATCCTCTAAGAACACCTGCTCCAGCTTCAGCGAAGGAACCAGCCGGTCCCGGAACGGGACGCCTGCCGCCCGGAAACGCTCCCGCATGGCTTCAACGTCGGTGCCGACGAAGGCGACATGGTCGATCGTGCCGGTGCCGGGTTCGGAGTTCATGCCTTTGTCGCCCAGGTAGTCCTTCAGCCCGCTGGGATCGTTCGGGTCGATGCCGACCACGTGAACGACCGCAATCCCATCCTGGTAGAGCCAAACCCCTGGGAAGTTGAACGCCGGGCGCGGACCAGGCTCGAAGCCCAGCACCGTGGTGTAGAAACGCTCGGTTTCGGCAAGGTGGACGGTGCGGATCGAGTAGTGATCCAGGCGGCTGATCGGCATGAACGCGCTCCGTGGCTGCTTGTTGAGCGGACGATAGCCTGCTTGACGATGCAGCGGCAGCCGCGATTTGGTGCATGGTCAAGGCTCGTGTGAAGCCGTTGGAGAGCGTCCTGAAAGCAGCAGCCTTCGAGTATGTGCGTGCCGCCACCATCGCCGAGGCCATTGCGTTGCTGCAGCGACACGGAGAGACAGCCAAGCTGCTGGCCGGCGGGCAGAGCCTGTTGCCTGCGCTGAACCTGCGGCTGTCCGCCCCCGAGCTGCTGATCGACATTGGCCATATCCAATCGCTGCGCGGGGTGCAGGTCATCGATGGTGTCCTACGGATAGGCGCGCTCACGACGCACGCCGATCTGCTGGCCTCGGCCGCGATCACGGCCCATACGCCCCTGCTGCCGCGGGCCGTGGCGCATGTGGCCCATCCGGCGATCCGCAGCCGGGGCACTATTGGCGGCAGCCTGGCCAATGCCGACCCGGCGGCCGAATTGCCGGCCTGCGCGCTGGCCACGGATGCCCGGATGGTTCTGGAAGGGCCGGCCGGACTCCGTAAGGTCCGAGCGACCGATTTCTTTACGGGCCTGTTCGGCACCGCCCTTGGGCCCGATGAGATCCTGACTGCAGTCGAGATCGACGAAGCACCCGGCGCCCTCTGGGGTTTTGCCGAGTTGGCGCGCCGCTGCGGGGATTACGCCATGGTCGGCCTGGCCGTGCACGGCACACCTGGCGCGCTCAGGCTGGCCTATTTCGGGGTTGGCACGTCTGCAGTGCTGGCCCGCCAGGCGTCCGCCTGCATTGCGGAGCACGGTTTGGCTGCACCCGGCATCGCGGCCGCCGCAGAGGCACTCGCGGACGATCTGCAGCCGCATGACGACCTGCAAGCGAGCGCCGCCACGCGGCTGCACCTGGCGCAAGTGCTGCTGCGCCGGGTGCTGACCCCGCTGGCAGCACCAGCCCGAGTGGCGGCATGACCGGCGTGCAGATGACCGTCAATGGCGAGATCATCGACGCGGCCGTCGCACCGCGCACGCACCTGGCCGACTTCCTGCGCGACACGCTCGGGCTGACGGGGACGCATCTCGGCTGCGAGCATGGAGTGTGCGGCGCATGCACCGTCCGTCTGGACGGGGTGATCGTGCGCGGCTGCCTGGTGCTGGCGGTGCAGGCGGATGGCGGCGTCGTCGAGACCATCGAGGGTGTGTCCGATACGGGCGAGATCGCCGACCTGCAGGCCGAGTTCGCCGCCCGCAACGCGCTACAGTGCGGCTACTGCACGCCGGGCATGCTGCTGACCGCCCAGGACTTACTGTTGCATCACCCGGCGCCGGGGCGCGAGACGATCCGGGAGCATCTGTCAGGCAATTACTGCCGTTGCACCGGGTACCAGGCCATCGTGGACGCAGTCAGCGCGGTCGCTGCCGCGCGGACCGCACGATGAGCGGCCTGTCCGAGCTGGACCGGCCCAACAGCTACATCGGGCGGTCGATCCCACGCCCCGATCTGGGCCGTCTCACCCAAGGCCGGGCCAGCTTCGTCAGCGACATGCAGTTGCCGCGGATGCTGCATGCGGCCTTCCTGCGCTCGCCGCACGCCCATGCGGAGATCCTGTCCATCGATACCGCTGCGGCGCGGGCCGTGCCCGGGGTTGCGGCCGTGTTTACCGCCAGCGACATGGCGCCCGTCTGCTCCCCCTGGGTCGGGACGCTGACGCACCTGACCGGGCTGAAATCCGCACTGCAGTATCCTCTGGCGTCCGGCCGGGTGCGCTGGCAGGGCGAGCCAGTGGCGATGGTGGTGGCCAGCAGCCGGGCGGTCGCGGAGGACGCGGCCGAGCGCATCATGGCCGAGTATGGCGTGTTGCCGGCGGTGGTGGACGTCGCGGCGGCGCTCGACCCGGCCGGCCCGGTGATCCATCCCGAGTTGGGCGACAACATCGCCTGGGAGCGGCGGATCGATGCCGGACAGGTCGATGCCGCCTTGGCCGAAGCGGATGAGGTGGTGTCGGCGACGTTCCAGTTCGCGCGGCACACGGGCGTGCCGCTGGAGGCGCGGGCCATCGTCGCCGATTGGAACGAGGGCGATCAGCGGCTGACCGTCTATCAAGGCACGCAGGTGCCGCACATGATGCAGAACCTGCTGGCGGTGCATCTGGGCCTGACCGAGGCGCAGGTGCGGGTCGTCTGCAAGGATGTCGGCGGCTCGTTCGGCATCAAGATCCATGTCTATGGCGACGACATGGCCACCGCGGCCGCCAGCCGCCTGCTGCGCCGCCCGGTGAAATTCGTGGCCGACCGGCTGGAGAGCTTCACCGCCGACATCCACGCTCGCGGGCACGAGGTGGACGCCAGCATCGCCGTCAAACGCGACGGCACGATCACCGCCTTCACCATCGACGACCGCACCGGGATCGGCCCGTACTCGATGTATCCCCGCACCTCGGCGGTGGAGTGCAACCAGGTGCTGAACCTGATGGGTGGCCCGTATGCGTGCATGAACTACCGCGCGCGCGGCCGGGCGGTGTTCCAGAACAAGGCGATGATGTCGCAATACCGCGCCGTCGGGCACCCGATCGCGACCACGGTGACGGAAGCGCTGGTCGATCTCGCCGCCCGGCGCATCGGCCTGGACCCGGTGGCGATCCGACGCCGCAATCTGCTGCCGGACGATGGCTATCCCTGCGCGTCGGCCTCCGGCCTGCGGTTCGAGGGGCTTTCGCACCAGGCCAGCCTGGACAAGCTGCTGGACATGATCGGCTATGACGGCCTGCGCGCGGAACAGGCCGAGATGCGCGGGCAGGGCATCTATCGCGGATTGGGGCTCGCCAGCTTCATCGAGATCACCAATCCCGGCCCGGCCTTCTACGGAACCGGCGGCGCGCGTATCTCGGCGCAGGATGGCGTGACCGTGCGGCTGGACTCGGCCGGCAGCGTGGTGGTGCAGGCCAGCCTGACGGAGCAGGGGCAGGGCACCGGGGCCATCCTGACCCAGATCGTCGCCGAGTCGCTGGGCGTGCCGCCGGACCGGGTCCGGGTGCAGCTGGGCGACACCGACGTGACACCCTATGGCGGCGGCACCTGGGCGTCACGCGGCGCCGGGGTGGGGGGCGAGGCCGCCTGGCAGGCCGGCCGGGCTTTGCGCGAGAACGTCCTGTCGCTGGCCGCCACCATGCTGCAGGCCGACCCAGCGGCGCTTGATGTGCGGGATGGCGCCGTGGTGGACGCAGCGGATGGGCGGCATCGCATCGAGCTGACCGAGCTGACCCGCATCGCCTATTTCAGGCAGGATACGCTGCCGCCCGGCGTGCAGCCCGAACTGGTCGCCACGCGGCACTACGTGCCGCGGGAGTATCCGTTCGCCTTCACTAACGGCATCCAGGCGTCGTGGCTGGAGGTGGACGTCGAGACGGGCTTCATCACCCTGCTGAAGCACTGGGTCGTGGAGGATTGCGGCACCGTGCTGAACCCGATGCTGGTGGATGAGCAAGTGCGCGGCGGCGTGGTGCAGGGTCTCGGCGCGGCGCTGTTCGAAAAATGCGAGTACGACGACCAGGGCCAGATGCAGAATGCCACGATGGCCGACTATCTGCTGCCGATGGCGGGCGAGATGCCGGACATCGAGGTCGCGCACGTCAGCACGCCAACCCTGGAGTCGGCGATTGGAGCGAAAGGCGCCGGGGAAGCCGGCACGGCCGGCGCGGCGGCATGCGTGCTGAATGCGGTGAACGACGCCTTGGCCCCGTTGGGCGCCGTCCTGACCGAGGTGCCTCTGACACCGGAACGGGTGCTGACCGCATTGGGCAAGACCGCGGCGCGATAAGTGGGGACATTGCGGCTGCGCTCCGTTCTCCTTATCGTTCGATCAAACAAGACGACCTTGGGAGAGAACGATGGCCGAGCAGCAAACGTGCCTGCCCATCTCGCGACGTGTCCTGCTGGGGACGGCGGTCGCCTCGCTCGCCGCCCCGGCGATCGTGCGGGCGCAGCCGGCCACGATTCGGATCGGCTTCCCCGTCCCGCTCACAGGTCCGTACGGCACGGAGGCAGCGGACCAGGTGCGGTGCGCCCAAATCGCCATCGCGCAATTCAATGACGCCGGCGGGCTCGACGGCCGCAAAGCCGAGTTGCTGGTGCGCGACGACAAGCTCGACCCAGGCGAGGCCGCCACCCGCACCATCGAACTGATCGAGAAGGACCATGTGGATTTCATGGTCGGCAGCCTGTCAGCGTCGGTGCAACTCGCGATCAACAACATCACCAAGCAGCGCAAGGTGCTGTATAATTCGATCAGTCAGTCGGACCAGATCGATGCGCTGCCGGATTGGAGCCGCTACACGTTCCACGAGGCGATGACGCCCCACCTGACGGCCGGCGCGGTCGGTAAATACGCGTTCGGCAAATATGGTAAGCGGGTGGTCTTCCTGAGCGCTGACTACGCGTACGGGCATGAGATGGTGGATGGCTTCAAGGCCGCGGGAAAGGAGGCCGGGATCGAGGTGCTGGCCGATCTTCGCCACCCGCTCGGCACCACGGATTTCTCGACGCTGCTGCCACGAATCCAGGCGCTGAAGCCTGAAGTGCTATGCCTGTGCAATTTCGGACGCGACCAGCAGATCAGCATCCGTCAGGCTACCGATTTCGGCCTGAAGCGGACGACGCGCATCGTGGCGCCCATCCTGCTGATGACCGCGAGGCTCGCCGGCGGACCGCAGGCGTTCGAAGGCGTGGTCGGCGGCACATCCTACTACTGGGGTGTCGAGAGCACCATCGACAGCGCCAAAGCGTTCAACGACGCCTACCGCAAGGCCAATGGCGACAAGCTGCCATCCGACTATGGTGCGCTCGGCTATGGCGGCGTGCGCAGCGTGCTGGCGGCGGTCAAGCAGGCGGGCACGACCGACACGGAAAAGGTCATCGACGTGCTGCAAACCCTCAAATACGACTTCTACAAGGGGCCGCAGCACTACCGGGAATGCGACCACCAATCTGTCCAGTCCGTGTTCATCATCGAAAGCAAGTCGTCGAACATGTCCAATCCGTCGGACGTGTTCACCCTGCTGCAGACCGATCCGCCGAACGAGGATGCGCTTGTCAGTTGCAAGGACGAGGGGCACGCGTAGGAGCGGCGGCCCGTGGACGGCATCACCTGGGACCTGGTTGCGTTGCAAATCTTTACCGGCTTGGCGCTGGGCGCGATCTACGTGCTGGTGGCGCTGGGCATGTCGCTGCTGTTCGGCATGCTGACGGTGGTGAATTTCGCCCACGGCGCGTTCTACATGGTGGGCGCCTATCTCGCGGTCGCGCTGCTCGGGCTGGGCGCGAATTTCTGGGTCTGTCTGTTCTTCGTGCCAATCGGCATCGGCTTGCTCGGTCTGGCCGTGGAGCGGCTGCTGATCCGCCCGCTGTATGGGCGCGGCATCGACTACCCGCTACTGCTGACCTTCGGCCTGTCCTACGTGATGATCGAAGGCATCCGCATCGTATTCGGCACCACCGGCATCTCGGTGGACACGCCCGACATGCTGATCGGCGCCACCGATATCGGCGTCGGCTATTTCCCGACATACCGCCTGTTCGTGATCGCGGTTGCAGCCGTGGTGCTGGTTGGCCTCTGGCTTTTCCTGGAGCGCACGCCCTACGGCCTGATCATCCGCGCCGGTGCGCGTGACCCGCAGATCGTGCGTATCCTGGGCATCGATGTCGGCCGGGTCTGGCTGGTGGTGTTCGGCATCGGGACCGGGTTGGCGGCTCTCGCCGGCCTGCTGGCGGCGCCGCTGCAAGGGGCGAGCCCCGAGATGGGCGAGAGCGTGCTGGCCATCGCCTTCGTGGTGACGGTGGTGGGCGGGATGGGCTCGTTATTAGGGGCCGTGCTGGCCGGGTTGCTGGTTGGCGTGGTGGTCAGCTTGACGTCGCTGTTCGTGCCCGAAATGGCGCAGGTGTCGATCTTCGCGCTGATGGCGGTGGTGTTGCTGGTGCGGCCACAGGGCTTCTTCGGCCGTGCCGGTCTGATGAATTCGTGAGCACGACGGCGGCGTTGCCGGCCGCGCGGACGGACTGGATGGCGCTGGCGGGGCGGCACCGTGTGCTGCTGGCGGTCGCGTTCCTGCTGATGTTCCCGCTGCTGATGCCGTTCAAAACGGTGGCGGTGAACATCCTGATTTACGGGCTGTTCGCGCTCGGCTTCAACATGCTCTACGGCTACCTCGGCTTGCTGTCCTTCGGGCATGCGGCGCTGTTCGGCGGCGGCGCCTATGCGTGCGGGATCGCCATGGTCCGGTTCGGCCTACCGTGGTGGGCCGGCGTCGCCTCCTCCGTCGTGGCGGGAGCATTGCTGGCGGCGTTGATGGGCGCGCTGGCAATTCGCACGCGCGGCATCTACTTCGCAATGGTCACTCTGGCGTTGTCGCAATGCGTCTATTACGGCGCCTATGAGGCAACGGGGTGGACCGGCGGCGAGAACGGGCTGCGCGGCATCGACCTCGAGCATATCGGCCCGCTGAATTTCGTGGACCCGCTGACCCGGTATTACGTCGTCGCCGTGTTCGTCGCCGCGGCGCTTTTCGTGCTGTCGCGTATCCTGGCCTCGCCGTTCGGCGCCGCGATGGAGGCGATGCGCGAGAACGAGGCGCGTGCGCGGGCCTGCGGCTTCGACGTCCGAGCCACGCGCTGGCTGGCCTTCGTGCTGTCCGGCGGGTTCTGCGGGCTGGCGGGGGCGATGCAGGCCCTGCACCTTGGCATCGTGCCCATCGAGACGCTGAGCATCCAAACCTCGGGCATGGTGGTGATGATGGCGCTGCTCGGCGGCATGGGGACGTTCTTCGGACCGTTCATCGGCGCCGGAGTGTACCTCCTGCTGGAAAACCTGGTTTCGCTCTACACGGTGCATTGGCAGTTGGTGGTCGGCGCCGTGTTCATCGTCTGCGTGCTGTTCTTCCCGCGCGGCCTGTGGGGCTCGCTGCTCGCCCGCATGGCGCCGCGATGAGCGAGTTCATTCTGCGAACCGAGGCGGTGGGCAAGCAGTTTGGCAAGTTCGTCGCGCTGCGCGATGTCACCGCCGGGTTCCGCACGGGGCAGCTCACCGGGATCATCGGGCCGAATGGAGCGGGCAAGAGCACTTACTTCAACACGCTGTCCGGCGCGTTTCCGCCCAGTTCCGGCCGCATCCTGTTCGAGGGCCGCGACATCACGGGCACGCCTCAGCACCGCTTCGCGCGGATGGGCATTGCCAAGTCGTTCCAGATTACGACGGTGTTCCCCCAGTTGAGCACGCTGGAGAATGTGCGCGTCGCCTTGCAGGCGCTCGTCTCGCGCTACAACGTATGGCGGCCGCGGGCAGGCCTGCCGGGACTGACGGAGCAAGCGGGCGCGTTGCTGGACTCGGTCGGGCTTTACGCACGGCGCGAGAGGCTTGCGGCCAATCTGGCGCATGGCGAGCAGCGCGCGCTCGAAATCGCCATGGCCCTGGCCAGCCATCCCCGCCTGCTGCTGCTGGACGAGCCGACCGCGGGCATGAGCCCGGAGGAGACGCGGTCGATGATGGACCTCATCGTCCGCCTTGCCGCCGAGCGCACCGTGATTCTGGTGGAACACAAGATGAAGCTGGTGATGGGCATCTGCGACCGTTTGCTGGTGTTGCACCATGGCGAGCTGCTGGCCGAGGGCACGCCGGACGAGATCCGGGTCAACGAGACCGTGAAGCGCGTCTATCTCGGGCAGCGAGAGCATTGAGGCCGCCAATGCTCACCGTAGTAGGCCTGAACGCCTGGTATGGCCCAAGCCACATCCTTCAGGGGATCGATCTCGAAGTGCGCCGAGGCGAAATCGTCTGCCTTGTTGGCCGCAACGGGGCTGGGAAGACGACAACGTTGCGCTCCATCATGGGCTTGGTGGACCGCCGCAGCGGCAGCGTCGTGTTCGACGGGCAGGAGTTGCTGAGCCGCCCCGCGCACGTGCGGAACGGCCTCGGCCTGGGCTACGTGCCGGAGGAGCGCAGGATTGTACCGGGATTGAGCGTTCGCGAGAACCTGCGATTGGGGGTGCTTGCGGCGCGCGTGAAGCGGCCCGAACGCGAGGTGATCGACGAAGTAGCGACGATCTTTCCCCGCCTTGCGGAGCGGCTCGATCAGACGGCCGTCACAATGTCGGGTGGCGAGCAGCAGATGCTGGCGATTGCGCGGGCGACGGTGAGCCATCCGAAGATGGTGATGCTGGACGAGCCGTCAGAGGGCATCATGCCGGTGCTGGTGGACGAGATGTTCGAGCTGTTCGGCCGCATGCGCGACAACGGCACCACTATTTTGCTTGTCGAGCAGAACGTGGAACTGGCGCTAGCACTCGGCGACCGCGCCTACATCATGGATGGCGGCACGATCGTGCACCACGCTCCAGCAGCTGAGTTGCTGGCCGACGAAGCGGTCAAGGAGAGGTACTGCTCGGTTTGAGGACGGCAGCTTTATACCTGC
>CAZZVB010000139.1:0-12311 GCA_964657445.1 uncultured Burkholderiaceae bacterium
CGATGCGGACAGGCCCTCGCCGGTCAGCGACGCGCCGACGTCGTTGATCACCACGTCGGCCCCGGCGAGCGCCATGGCGACGGCGATTTCCCGCCCGATGCCGCCGCCGGCGCCGGTGACGATCGCGGTCTTGCCTTCAAGCATTGTGGTTTCTCCTTCTTGTGCGGGCCCCTCACCCAACCCTCTCCCGGAGGGAGAGGGCTTTAGTCCTCGTCGTCGGGCATCAGCCGGGCGTAGCGGGCGCGGTGGTGGGCGGCGGAGCCGTAGGCGTTGCTCAGCACCATCGCCTTGCGTAGGTACAGCCCAACGTCGTACTCGTCGGTGTAGCCGATGCCCCCGTGCAACTGGATCGCTTCACGGGTCACCAGCATGCCAGCGGTCGCGGCCCGTGCCTTTGCGCGCGAAACCGCGGCTTGGCGCATCGCGGGCGGGGCCGCCGCATCCAGCACCGCCGCGGCGCTCTCCACGCTTGCGCGGGTCAGTTCCACTTGCAGCTTCAGGTCTGCGGCGCGATGGGCCAGCGCCTGGAAGCTGCCGATGGGTTTGCCGAATTGCTGGCGCGTCTTGAGGTAATCCAGCGTCAACGCGAAGGATTGCTCCATCACGCCGAGCAGCATGGCTGCGGTCGCCAGCGTGGCTTCCTCCAGCGCGTCGCCGGCGTCGCCCTCCACCGGCTCGCCCGGCGCTTCCGCGAAATCCACCGTCGCGACGTGCCCGCCATCCTGCGTGCGTGCGACGTCGAGCGTCACGCCCGGCGCGGTGCGCTGCACCAAAGCAAGGCCATCGCTGGTGGTGACCAGGAACGCGTCGGCGGCCGCGGCGGAGGCGACGAACAGTTTGCGGCCGGTGACGCGGCCACCCTGCAGCACGGTGTCCAGCTCCTCGCTGCGTTCCTGCCAGGCGGGCACGACGATGCGCTCGCCCGCGAGCAACGCCGGGTCGGGGTCGAGTTGCGCCACGGTGGCGCAGGCCAGCAGCGGCTCCGGCGCCAGGGCGGCGCCGCATTCCTCCATGACGGCGCAGAGTTCGGCTACGCCTAAGCCAGTGCCACCCGCTTCCTCCGGCACGCGCAGGCCGATCCAGCCCATATCGCCCATCTGCTGCAGCATCTCAGGGTCGAAACCGAATTCGGTGAAACGCAAGCCGCGGATGCGTTTCAGGTCGCCGCGCGTGGCGATCGCCTTGGCGCTGTCGCGGATCAGGCGCAGGTTCTCGAGGTCAGCCAAGATCGACCACCGCGTCCACGGCGAAAGCGCCCTCGGGCATGACCAGCACCGGGTTCAAGTCCACGGCTTGCAGCCGCGGCCCGGCGGCGTGGGCGAACGCGGACAGTCGGGACAGCATCTGCGCCAGCGCTGCGATATCGGCTGGCGGGCGTCCGCGGATGCCCGTCAGAAGCGGTGCGCCGCGCAGGCTGCGGATCATCTGCTCCGCGATATCGGGGCCGAACGGGCAGCGGCGGAAGGCGACGTCACGCAGCACCTCGACGAAGATGCCGCCCAGCCCGCCCATCGCGACCGGGCCGAACACCGGGTCCTGGTGGATGCCCAGGATGCACTCGACGCCGCCGCTGAGTTGCTTGGCGACCAGCACGCCTTCGATCCTGGCATGCGGCGCTTGGTCGCCGGCCCGCTCCATCAGCGTGGCAAACCCCGACCAGACCGACGCCGCATCGTGAATGCCAAGCAGCACGCCGCCGATCTCGGATTTGTGGGTGATGTCCGGCGAGAGGATTTTCAGCACCACGGGGAAGCCGATCGCCTCGGCCGCGGCGACGGCGGCGGCGGGCGTGGCGCAGGCCAGTTCCGGCGCGCTCTGGATGCCGGCCGCCGCCAGCAGGCGCTTCGCCCCGGCTTCATCCGGCGACGCATCCGGCAGCGTCACCGCGCCGATCTCCGGCGGCGGCGCGCTTCGGCCTGCGGCGTAGGCGTCGCCCAGCCGGCCCATGGCGTGGATGGCGTTCACCGCCCGCGTCGGATCCTCGAACACGGACCAGCCATCCGCCTCGTAGCCATCCACCTGCTCCGCCGAGGCGATCACCGACAGCACATACAGCCGGTCCGGATGGCGGCTGCGAACGCCCGCAAGCTCCCGCCGCAGCTTAGGCGCGATCGAAGCGGCGCCGCCGGTTTGGGTGAAGAAGGCGAGGACGGAGCGGTAGCCGCCTTCCTCCACCATCGCATCGGTGAAACGGCCCACCAGCGAGATGTCGTTCAGCGCCTGCGCCGTGCAATCGACCGGGTTGTGCGGCGCCGCGAACGGCAGCATCTCGACCAGCCGCTTCTGGGTCGCGTCCGGCATCGGCGGCATCGGCAGCCCGATCGCCTCCGCCGCGTCGCTCACCAGCACGCCGGCGCCGCCGCTCACGGTGACCATGCCGAGCGTGTTGCCGGCCGGATAGATGCGCCTCGTGGCGAGTTGCGCGAAGTCTAGCATTTCCTCGGTGGAGCGGGCGCGGATGGCGCCGAACTCCGCCAGCACCGCGGAGGTCACGGCGTCATCCCCTGCGATCGCCGCTGTGTGGGACCGGGCGGAGGCTTCGCCCAGCTTCGACCGGCCGACCTTCATCACGATGACAGGCTTGCGCGCGGCACGGGCGGCAGCCAGGGCTGCGACGAAGCTGGCGCTCTCCCGGATGCCCTCGGCATAGACGGCGATGACGTCGGTGCCCGCGTCCTCCACCAGCCAGCCGATGACGTCGCCGACCGCGACATCCGCCTCGTTCCCGGTGGCGACGCATATCGGCGTGCCGATGCGCCGTTGCCGGGCAATGGCGAAGACGTGCGTGCCGTAGGCGCCGGATTGGCTGACGATGCCGATGCGGCCCGGCGGCGGATAGCCCGACTCCATGGACGACGAGAAGATGCCGTAGAAGCCGATATGGTCGTTGAACAAGCCTAGCGAGTTGGGACCGATCATGCGGATGCCGTAGGACCGGGCCACTGCGAGCACGTCGTCCTGCAAGGCGGCGCCGATCGGGCCAGTTTCCGCGAACCCGGCGGAAAACACGATCGCCGCTTTCACGCCGCGCACGCCCAGCGCCTTCATGGTGTCCACCACCTGGGCGGCGGGCACGGCGACGATGGCCGCGTCCGGCGCTTCGGGCAGGCTGGCGACGTCAGGATAGGCGCGCAGCCCTTGGATTTCCGTGCGGTTGGGGTTCACCGGCAGGATCGGGCCGGCGAAGCGGCGTTGCAGCATGTAGGCGATCGGGCGGCCGCCGATGCGCGTCGGGTCGGACGACGCCCCGACGATCGCTACGGATCGCGGCGCCAGCAACGGCGCCAAGGCCGCAAATCCCATTGGGACACCCCTCGGGCATTATTCTGAAAACTGTTGCTTCTGCGCTAGAACGGAAGCCAGCCGCGCGCAAGACGTGGCTTGGGAGAGACCAGCCATGCGCCTACCCCGCCGCACCCTGCTCGCAGGCGCCGCCGCCCTGGCCGGGACGGCCCGTGCTCAGCCGGGTCTGCCTGCCTACAAGATCGGCGTGCTGACGGATTTGTCGGGCCAGTATCGCGACAATTCCGGCCCGACCAGCGTGCTGGCGGCGCGCCAGGCAGTGGAGGATTTCCGGCCGGAGCAGCACGGCTTCAGCGTCAGCATCGTGTCCGCCGATCATGGACAGAAGCCGGACCTGGCCAGCAGCATCGCCCGGCAATGGTTCGACCAGCAGGCGGTGGATGCGGTGGCTGACCTGAACAACACCGCCATCGCGCTGGCGGTCGGCACGCTCGCCAAGGAGAAGGACCGTGCGCTGCTGATCTCGGGCGCGGCGTCCGCGGACCTCACGGGCAAGGCGTGCAGCGCGCAGGCGGTGCATTTCGCGCCGGACACGTGGTGCGACAGCCACTCGACCGGCACGGCCGTGTTGAAGGGCGGCGGCGATAGCTGGTTCCTGATCACGGCCGACTACGCGTTCGGCCATAATCTGGAGCGCGACATCACCGCTCTCGTGCAGGCGCATGGCGGCAAGGTGCTGGGCAGTGCGGCCTACCCGTTTCCCGGCACGACGGATTACTCGTCCTATCTGGTGCAGGCGCAGTCGAGCGGGGCGAAGGTGGTGGGCTTGTGCAACACTGGCGGCGACATGGAAAACTGCGTCAAGCAGGCGCGCGAGTTCGGCCTGCCGCAGCGGGGCATGAAGGTCGCCGCCCTGCTCGGTTTCATCACGGAGGTGAAGTCGATGGGGCTGGAGACCGCGCAGGGCCTGCAGATGTCGGAGACGTTCTACTGGGACCTCAACGACCGCACCCGCGCGTTCACCCAGCGCTTCCTGCCGAAGACGCCGGACAACTATCCGAGCAGCCTGCACGCCGCCTGCTACGCCGCCGTGACGCATTACATGAAGGCGGTCGCGGCGCTTGGACCGGACAAGGCCCGCAGCGGCCTGGCGGCGATCGCGGCGATGAAGCGGATGCCGACGGACGATGACTGCTTCGGCAAGAACACGATCCGTGAGGATGGGCGCTTCCTGTGCCCGGTGCACCTGTTCCAGGTGAAGACGCCGGCCGAGAGCAAGGGAGTTTGGGACGTTTACACGCCGCTGGCGACGACGCCCGGGCCGGAGGCGTTCCGGCCGATGAAGGAAGCGGGATGCCCGTTGGTGCAGGGGTGAGCATGGGGCTGGAAAGGTCCCCTTCCTCTGGGAGAGGGTTGGGCGGAACTGCCGAAGGTTCCGCGGGCCATCTTGGCACCCCGGCTCTTGCCCAGAGGGAGAGGGCGCAGATTCCCGACTCCCGCGGGCTGAACCTGCTGGCCGAAGATCCGGCGCTGCTGCCGCTCGCATCGCTATACCTGCCGCCCGCCCTGCTCGCCCACCTCACGCCGCACCTTCACCGCCTGGGCGAACTCGCGGGCAATTCGCTGGACCTGCTGGCAGGCGAGGCGGACCGGAACCCGCCGGTGCTGCACCACCGCACCCGCACCGGGGAGGACCGGCAGACTATCGCCAAGCACCCGGCGTACCGGGAGATGGAGCAGCTTGCGTTCGGCGAATACGGGCTGGCGGCGCTGTCCCACCGCCGCGGGGTGCTCGGTTGGGCGGAGCCGATGCCGCCGGCGGCGAAATACCTGCTGACCTACCTCTTCGTGCAGGCGGAGTTCGGGCTGATGTGCCCGGTCAGCATGACGGACAGCCTGAGCCGCACGTTGCGCCGCTTCGGGGACCCGGCGCTCGTCGCGCGCTACCTGCCGGCGCTGACCAGCCAGGACATGGACGTGTTGTCGCAGGGCGCGATGTTCATGACCGAAGCCGCCGCCGGGTCGGACGTGGCGGCGACCACGGTGCAGGCCAGCCGGGCCGACGATGGCACGTGGCGGCTGACCGGGGACAAATGGTTCTGCTCCAACCCCGATGCCGGGCTGGCGATGGTGCTGGCGCGGCCGGACGATGCCGCGCCGGGGATCAAGGGCGTGTCGCTGTTCCTGCTGCCGCGCGTCTTGCCGGACGGCAGCGCCAACGCCTACCGGATCATCCGGCTGAAGGACAAGCTGGGCACACGGTCCATGGCGAGCGGCGAAATCCGGCTGGAGGGTGCGACGTCCTATCTGGTGGGCGAGCTTGGCGCGGGCATGCGGCAAATGGCCGACATGGTGAACAACTCCCGCCTGTCGAACGGGGTGCGCGCGGCCGGGCTGATGCGCCGGGCAGTGACCGAGGCGCGGTTCGTCGCCCGCAACCGCCACGCATTCGGCTCGGCGCTGATCGACAAGCCGCTGATGCAGCGGCAGCTCGCGAAGATGACGCTGCGGATGGAACAGGCGCGCAGCATGATGTTCCAGACCGCGGATGCGCTGCGCCGGTCGGACGCAGGCGAACCCGGCGCCTATGCGCTGCTGCGGGTGCTGACGCCGCTGATCAAGTTCCGCGCCTGCCGCGACGCGCGCGTGGTGACGGGCGATGCCATGGAGGTGCGCGGCGGCTGCGGCTACATCGAGGAATGGCCGGACGCGCGGTTGCTGCGTGATGCCCATCTCGGCTCGATCTGGGAAGGCACCAGCAACATCGTGGCACTCGACGTGCAGCGGGCCGACACGCGGGAGGGTTCGCTGGATGCGTTGCGCGACCATGTCGCCGGGCTCGATCCGGCGGTGTCGCCGTTGCTGGACCGGGCGATTGCCTTGGCCCGCAACGGTGGCCCGGCCACGGTGCGGCAGGCGGCGAGCGCGCTGTACAACATCACCTCGGCCGCGGCGATGCGGTGGGAGGCGGACCGGCTTGGCGATCCCAACCGGGCGGACTTGGCTGCCCACGTGCTGCAGCACCGCGTCCTGCCCAAGGACCCTCTGGCGTAGAGCGAGCTTCCAGTCCGCCCGTCTTGGCGCAAGAAGGCTGGTGGGGTGAATTGAAACCCTTGCTACTTCGGTTACGTGGCGCCCTGGGTCTTTAGGAAGTCCCATAGGGCTTGGCCGTGGTAGGGACCGGTGAGGATCTGCTCGTTTTCCTCGTAGATCAGCACGTCGGCGTCCATGACGTCCCTGTCGCGGGCGGCGGTGTCGAACTGGTTTGAAAACGTCAGCTTGCCATCGGGCCAGACCAATCTCGTGCGGCGCCAGTATTCGTATTCGGTCACGTCGGGATGGCAGGGCGACGCGCTCAGGACGTCGCCGTTCGTGTGGCTGAAACTGCCGCCGACGATGACGATCTTCAGCGGCTTGCAGGCGGGCGCGGGCGGAAAACTCAGGTCCGTGACCGGCACCGGGTCGTCGCCGGCGCGGACGAACAGGTTCATCAGCTGCGCGATGTCGATGTCGCGGCCGGTTGGATGGGCCTGCATGTGCCAGGCGAACTGGAACGGCGCGAAACCCTCGCCGGGCCGCGCGCGGTCCAACTGGGCGAAGATCGCCTGCTCCGCGATGTCGGCGCCGACGTCATTCCAATGCGTGCCGCCGGTCGGGTAGAGCGTGAACGGGTACTGGGCGTGCGCTGCCGTGACCGGTGTGATCGTGTCCGCGACGTGCACGCCTGCTGCGCGCAGCATGGCCAGCCACGCCGGCACGAAATCGACCCGGTCAGCAATCGACGCCGGACAGGTGTAGCCCAGCGGGATGATGCCGGGATACTGCGCCACCTTGGACGGGGTGAGCACGTAGAGGAACGTCTTGCCGCGGCGTTCGGTGAAGTCCTGCATGCGGCGGATGTCCGCGGCCCAGGACTGGGCGCCCGGGCGCCAGGCGGCGATGTTGCGGGCGCAGTATTCCTGCGAATACGCGACCTCGAACAGCATCTTGTCCCGCCCGGCGATCAGCGCGGGAATGGCGGCGACGTCGAACAGCGAATACTCGGCCTGATTGCGCAGCCGCACGGCGGCGGGATAGAGCGGCATGCGCGTGCCGATCTGGCGGGCGAACACCGCCTGCGCGCTGCCATTGAGCGCGCTGTCCAGCGTCCAATGCGCTTTCTCCGGCGATGTCACGCCGGTCAATGATGGGGTCAGCTTCATGCTGCCGCGGTGCAGCGCGCCGAGCGCGATGTTGGCCAGCAACAGCGCCGAACAGGCGGCCAGCGCCAGTGCGCCGAGGCCGAGGGGGACGACGCCAAGAAGACGCTTGATCATGCCGTCTAGAACCGGAAATACAGGAAGGGTTTGAACGGATCGGCCAGCGCCTTCGCCAGCGCGAACACGAAGGCCAGCGAGAGCAGCAGGTCGAACGCCGCACGTCCGGCCGGAGCCGCCAGCACGCGGTCCTGCGCGCGGTCGAACCCCCGCACGCGAGGCAGGAAGGAGATCAGCGCCGCCGCCGCCATCGCCGCCATCATCAGCGGCGTGCGCCATAGACCGATCACCGTGGTGATACGGTCCGGCGAGACCATGTTGGCGGCCAACTCCCCCGCCTGCGACAGTGATGTCGCGCGGAACAGCAGCCATCCGGCGAGGGTTATGGCGAAGGTCAGCACATTGGCGGCCAGGCGCGGCAGGCGGTCCAGCCAGCGCAGCAGGAACAGCCGGTCCAGCACCAGGAACACACCGTTATAGGCGCCCCAGGCAACGTAGGTCCAAGCCGCGCCATGCCACAGTCCGCTGGCCAGGAAGCAGACCCACAGGTTCGCATAGCGGCGCCAGGGCGCCACGCGGTTGCCGCCGAGCGGGATGTAGAGGTATTCGCGGATCCAGGTGGACAGCGAGATGTGCCAGCGCCGCCAGAACTCGGTGATGCTGCACGAGATGTAAGGCTTATTGAAATTCTCGTTCAGCCGGAAGCCGAACATGCGCGCCAGCCCGATCGCCATGTCGGAATAGGCGCTGAAGTCGATGTAGATCTGGAAGGTGAAGAACAGCACGCCCCACCAGGCGTCGGCGCACCCGATTTGCGACGCCGGGGCGGAGAACACCATGTCCGCGCCGGAGGCGAGCGTGTCCGCCAGCACGGTCTTCTTCACGACACCCAGCATGAACCGGCGGAACCCGGCCGCGATGTCGCCGCCGCGGGTGCGGCCCGAGTGCAGGAGCTGCGCTTCGAGCTCGTGATACTTGATGATCGGGCCGGCGAGCAGCTTGGGGAACAGGAAGACGTACAGCAGGTAGGTGTGGACGTTCGGCGCCGGGCGGCTGCGGCCGCGGGCGATATCGACCACGTAGGTGATCTTCTCGAACACGATGAACGAGACGCCGATCGGCAGCGCGACCTGCGCAATATGCCACGGCTGCAACCCGGCGCGCACCAGCAGCAGGTCCAGATTGTCCACCGCGAACCCGGCGTATTTGTAGTAGGCGAGCATGCCCAGGTTCACCAGGATCGCCGCCGTCAGGGCCAAGCGGCCGGGCGCCCCACCCCGCGCGACCACCCGGCCGAGCGCGTAGTCGGCGGCGCAGGTGGCGAGCACGACGAGGACGAAGAGCGGTTCGCTCCAGAGATAGAAGAACAGGCTGGCGATCAGCAGTAGATACGCCCGCGGCCCCGCCCTGCGCCGCACCAGCAGGAACGCTGCGAACACGATGGGGAAGAACAGGAGAAGGAAAAGCGGCTCGTAGAACAGCATTACGCCGTACAGCCCGCACTCATGGCCTGGTCACGCAGTCAGCCGGCTTTGTGCAACGCGAAAATGCGCAGATTGTAACTGAAATTGAACGTGTTCTGCATCACCACGCGCACGTCGGTCCGGCTTGGCCGGCCGGCGGCAACGCGGTCGAACTGCTCCAGGTCCACGATCGGGGCCTGCAGCGCGGGCAGCGACATCCAGATCGCCTTGAAGCCGCAGGCCTTGGCGGCTGCCCAGATCGCGTGGACGTCGATGTTGTTCTCGATCACCGAGTAGTGGCGCATCTCGTATTGCGCGTCCGGCGTGCCGGAATGCTCGGGCCCCGGCTCGTGGAAGACGGCGATGCCGCCGGGTTTCAGCACACGGGCCATTTCCGCCAGGGTGGCGGCCTGGTCAAGCACGTGGTGGAAGGCGTCGAACGAGACGATGCGGTCCATGCTGGCGTCGTCGGCCGGCAGGCGGTGACTGTCGAAGGTGCGGAACTCGACCTTGAGGTCGGCGGCGAGCGGATCGCGCGCCAGGTACGACCGGGCGGTATCCAGCACGTTGGCGGATACGTCCACGCCGACGACGTCAGCACCCATGTAGGCCAGCGCGCGGCTCACCCAGCCCGTCCCGCAGCCGAAATCCAGCACCCGGGCGCCGTTGTGCAGATCCAGGTGCTGCAGCACGTTGGCCAGGCCGGAGAGGCGGATCTGCGAGTCGTCGCCGCTGTGGAATGGGCGGCGGAACAGCAGCGAGTCGCGGTCCAGCTCGAAATACGCGTCGGCGCGGGCGACGTGCTCCTCCGGGCTGTGCAGCGCCATGATGTCAGCCACCGCGATCGGCTGCGGCGCCGCGGCCTGCCGGACGGCCTGGCGGGCGAGGTTGGGCAGCACCATGATCGGGCGATAATACCACCGGCGGATCGGCCCGATCCGCAGCAGGCGGCGAAGAAAGTCGTCGAACACGGCATCTCGGTCTAGGTTGGGCGTGCACGCATAGCCGCCTGCGCCGGCGGGGTAAACACAGCCTCGACGGATGGCGCGCGCGACGCCATGTGTGCAGGCCGAGAAGGAGTGGCTGGATGCCGGACACGAACGTCACCGAGATCGCCAAGCGCCCCGGCAAGCCCGAGCCCAAGGCGCCGGCGCGCACCCGGGGCTCGCTCAACCGGGACCTGGTCGGCACCGTCACCTTCAAGCCGAAGCGCCAGCCCGCCAAGCCGCACACACGGCAGCTCAAGGTCGTGAGCGAGTATGAGCCGGCGGGCGACCAGCCGACCGCGATCCGCGACTTGTGGGCCGGCGTGCAGGCCGATGAGCGGGACCAGGTGCTGCTGGGCGTCACCGGGTCCGGCAAGACGTTCACCATGGCCAAGCTGATCGAGAAGGCGCAGCGCCCTACCCTGATCCTGGCGCCGAACAAGACGCTGGCGGCGCAGCTCTATGGCGAGATGAAACAGTTCTTTCCGGAGAACGCGGTCGAGTATTTCGTCAGCTACTACGACTACTACCAGCCGGAAGCCTACGTGCCGCGCACCGACACGTATATCGAGAAAGACAGCCAGATCAACGAGGCGATCGACCGCATGCGCCATGCGGCGACGCAGAGCCTGCTCGAACGCAACGACGTGGTGATCGTGGCGTCGGTATCGTGCATCTACGGTATCGGCTCGGTCGAGACGTACTCGCGCATGGTGGTGAAGCTGCAGGTCGGCGGCAAGATCGACCGCGACACGCTGGCCCGCGCACTGGCGGAACAGCAGTACCGCCGTAATGACGTCGCGTTCCAGCGCGGCACCTTCCGCCTGCGCGGCGAGACGGTGGACGTCTTCCCCTCGCATTACGAGGATCGTGCCTGGCGCATCAGCCTGTTCGGCGACGAGATTGAGGCGATCAGCGAGTTCGACCCGCTCACAGGCGAGATCACCGGCCAACTGCCCGACGTCAGCATCTACGCCAACAGCCACTACGTGACGCCGCGCCCGACGCTGACCCAGGCGATCCACGACATCAAGATCGAGCTGCGGGAGCGGCTGGCGCAGTTCGTCCATGAAGGCAAGCTGCTGGAGGCGGAGCGGCTGCAGCAGCGCACCACCTTCGACATCGAGATGATGGAGACCACCGGGTCCTGCAAATCGATCGAGAACTACAGCCGCTTCCTGTCCGGCCGGAAGCCCGGCGAGCCGCCGCCCACGCTGTTCGAATACCTGCCCGAGAATGCCATGCTGATCGTGGACGAGAGCCACGTGACGGTGCCGCAGATCGGCGGCATGGAACGGGGCGACCACGCGCGCAAGTCCATCCTGGCCGAGTTCGGCTTCCGCCTGCCGTCCTGCATCGACAACCGCCCGCTGAAGTTCGAGGAGTGGGAGGCGTTCCGCCCGCAGACGCTGTTCGTCAGCGCCACGCCGGGCCCGTGGGAGCTGGAGCGCACGCAGGGCGTGTTCGCCGAGCAGGTGATCCGCCCGACCGGGCTGATCGACCCGGTGACCGAGATCCGCCCCGTCGAGCACCAGGTGGACGATCTGCTGGCGGAAATCCGCCTGACCATGGCGATGGGCGCCCGCACGCTGGTCACCACGCTGACCAAGCGCATGGCCGAGGACCTGACCGACTACCTGACCGAGCACGGCATCAAGGTGCGCTACCTGCACAGCGACGTGGACACGCTGGAGCGAATCGAGATCATCCGCGACCTGCGCCTGGGCGTGTTCGATGTGCTGGTCGGGATCAACCTGCTGCGTGAGGGATTGGACATTCCGGAATGCGCGCTGGTGGCGATTCTGGACGCGGACAAGGAGGGGTTCCTGCGCTCGGAAACCAGCCTGACGCAGACCATCGGCCGCGCCGCCCGCAACGTGGACGGCCGGGTCATTCTTTATGCCGATGTGATGACGAACAGCCTGCGCAATGCGCTGGAGGAGACGGCGCGCCGCCGGGCGAAGCAGAACGCCTGGAACGAGCAGCACGGGATCACGCCCACCAGCGTGCGCAAGCATATCGGCGAGGCGCTGAACAGCGTGTTCGAGCAGGATTACGTGACGGTGGCGCCCATCCGCGATGCCAGCGTGACGGACATGGTCGGCAAGGATTTGTCGCACTCGATCGCCGATCTGGAGAAGCGGATGCGTGGGGCGGCGGCGGATTTGGAGTTCGAGGAAGCGGCCCGCCTGCGGGACGAGATCAAGCGGCTGGAGGCATTGCAGCTCGGGTTGGAGCCGCCGCCCATGCCGCAACGCATCGGTGCGAAGCGCGACCGCACGCCGGAGCCGCTGGGGCCGGGCGGCGGCGGGTATGACCCGGACAAGCGGAGTACGCGGGGCAAGAAGCGGGGGCGGCGTTGA
>CAZZVB010000140.1:0-12285 GCA_964657445.1 uncultured Burkholderiaceae bacterium
ATTTCGCGACGGTCTGGCCCCGGCCGGCCGGCCGGGGCCAGACCGTCGCGAAATCGGCAGTTCACATCGCGGCTGACGCGCTTGGCATCGAGGTGCGCCATCCCGCGTCGTTGAAGCGTGACCCGGCAGTGCAAGCGGAGTTCGCGGCTTTGCAGCTGGATGCGGCGGTCGTGGCGGCTTACGGGTTGATCCTGCCGCAGGCGATGCTGGACGCACCGCGCCGCGGCTGCCTGAACATCCACGCGAGCCTGCTGCCGCGATGGCGAGGCGCGGCGCCCATCCAGGCCGCCGTGCTGGCGGGCGACGCGGACAGCGGTGTGACGATCATGCAGATGGACGCCGGGCTGGACACCGGCGACATGCTGCTGCGCGAGGCCGTCCCGATCGGTCCGCGCGGCACGGCTGCCGAACTGCACGACGCCCTCGCCGCGATCGGCGCCACGCTGATCGTCCGCGCTCTGGCGCAGCGCCCTCCCGCCATCCCGCAGCCCGCCGAAGGTGCGGCCTACGCGCCCAAGCTGTCCCGCGCCGATGGCGCACTCGATTGGCGCCAGCCGGCGGAGGAACTGGATCGACGGGTGCGTGCGCTGAACCCGTGGCCGGGCACATGGTGCCGCTGGGGTGACGAGGTGCTGAAGGTGCTGGAAGCCGAACCAGCAGACGGCAGCGGCCCGCCAGGCACGGTGCTGGAAGGGTTGATTGTGGCATGCGGCGCCGGCGCATTGCGTCTGGTCCGCGTGCAGCGGGCGGGTCGGTCGCCGATGATGGCCGACGCGTTCTTGCGTGGAACGCCAATTACGGCGGGGACGGTGCTGACGTAGGGTGTGCGCTGCCCCGTATCCGCGAAGCGAGTACGGGAGCCGTGATCCTACATGAAGCCCAATTCTGTCCTCTGGGAGCGTGCCGACAGCAGGAACTGCGCCAGCAAGTCCGCTGTCTGCCGCCTAGCGGTCCCGGATCGAACGACCGCGAAGCTGGCCGGCATCATGCGCCACGGTTCATGCCAACGTTGCAGCGGCCGGCACAGCGTCAGCAGGTCTGCACCGAACGGCTCCACCTGCGTCCGCACCACGACGCCATAGCGCGACCGCATCATTTCGCGCACCCAGGCAACGAAGGGATCGGTGCGCCCATCGCCCGGGCCGATATGCCAAACGACAGACTGACCGTGGAGCGACCTCGTCGGCGGCACCCAAATCAAAGCCGCCGCGCCAGCCAGCACGGTCCGGCGCGGAACTCCGCTACCGCTCGCTGCGAGGATCGAAGGCGTGTTGCAGCCCGTCGCCAAGGAAGTTCACCGCTATGACCGTGATGAAGATCAGCAGGCCCGGATAGACTGCAAGCGCCGGTGCGGTGGTTACAAGTTCTTGTGCATTGTTGAGCATGTTGCCCCAGGACGGGGTGGGAACGACGATCCCGAATCCCAGGAAGCTCAGCACGCTCTCGAACAGGATCACCCGGCCCACCGTGAGCGTGACGGCCACGATCAGCGGCGTGGCGACATTGGGCAGGATGTGCGTGGTCATCACGTAGCCGGCTCCGCCCCCGCTCGCCCGGGCCGACCGCACGTAGTCGCGTTCGCGCAGCGCCAAGGTCGCCGCACGGGTCAGCCGGGCGATGCCCGTCCAGTCCACCAGGGCGATGATCACCACGACGCGCCAGAACCCGGCGGCGCTGGAATGCGCGAATTGCGATGAGAAGCCCAGCTTGGTCAAATCCAGCGCGCCGAGCACGATCAGCAGCGGCAGCAGCGGCAGCGCAATCACCCCATCGGTGAAACGCATCAGCACGGCGTCCGTCCGTCCGCCGAAATACCCGGCCACCACGCCCACGAACAAGCCGACGATGCTGCCGACCACGGTGGAGAGCACGCCGACCAGCAAGGAAATCTGGCCGCCCAGCATCAGGCGCACCAGCTCGTCCCGCCCGGCGTCGTCGGTCCCCAGCGGGTGCTCTGCCGAGGGCGGGCCGTATTGCGATAGCAGGTCCGTCTCATAAGGATCGACGCCGAGCCAGTGTGCGGTCGGCCATGCCGCCAGTGCGAACAGAACCAGCAGCAGTATGATGCCAAGGCTGGCCATCCCCGCGCGATGCTTGCGGAAGCGCCGCCAGCGCAGCGTCCAGGGTGACACCGCACGATCGGTCGTCTGCACGACGGTGGTGCTCACAGGCTGATCCTCGGGTCGAGCCAGCCATAGGCCAGGTCGGCGGCCAGGTTGCTCAGCAGGGTGACGAGTGTCGCGAATAGCAAACCGGTTAGCGCCAGGTTGAAATCATTCCCGAGGATGGCGTCGTAGATCATCTTGCCCATGCCAGGCTGCGCAAACATCGTCTCGGTGATCAGCGCCCCGCTGAACAGGCTGCCGAAGCTGAGCGCCATCACTGTCACCACCGGGATCAGCGCGTTGCGCAGCGCATGCACCAGCACGATCCGCCGCTCATTCGCGCCCTTGGCGCGGGCGGTGCGGACATGGTCCATCCGCATGGTCTCGATCATGGAGGCGCGCACGAAGCGGGTGAACTGCCCCGTGCTGGCCAGCGCCAGCGTCACCACCGGCATGATCAGATGTCTGAAATGATCGTAAAAGCTGCCATCCCCGACAGTGCTGATGCCGCTGGCGGGAAACCAGTGCAGTTGCACCGCAAACACCAGGATCATCACCAGAGCGAGCCAGAACACCGGGACGGATATCCCAGCAAAGGCGAACAGGCTGACCACGCTATCCACGAGTCCACCGGGCTTGAGCGCTGCCACGACGCCGAGCGTGAACGCCAGCACGATCGACAGCACGAAGGAGGCCAGCATCAGCTTGCACGTTTGCAGCAGCGCCGGCAGCAGCACCTCCATCACGGGTTGCGAGTGGGTGCGGGAGAAGCCGAAATCCCCCCGTAGCGCCGCGATCAGCCAGTGCCAGTAGCGCAGCAGGATCGGCTGATCGAGCCCGTAAATGGCGCGCAGATGCGCCACCACTTCGGGCGTAGCGCCCGGATTGGACGCGATCATCACGTCGATCGGGTCGCCTGGCATAAGTCCGATCAGGCTATAGATGACGAACGACATCACCAGCAGCACGATGGCGGCTTGGCCGACGCGGCGGAGGATGAAGCGAGTCATGCTGACGGGCCTGGCACGTTCATTCCTTGAAGTGACACGCAGCCACCTGCCCCGCACGCCCCGGCGATGGTTCCAGCGCCGGTGCCGTTACCCGGCATACCTCCTGCACCTTCGGGCAGCGCGGATGGAACACGCAGCCCGGCGGCGGGTTGAGCGGGCTCGGCATTTCTCCGCGGATCGCCACCGCGCGGCTGTGGCGGCGGCCGATACGTGGCACGGCTTGCAGCAGCGCCTGCGTGTAAGGGTGCGATGGCGTTTCGAACAGCGCCTGCCGCGATGCGAGCTCCACCAGCCGGCCCAGATAGAGCACCGCCACCCGGTCCGCGAGGAAGTTCACCACCGCAAGGTCGTGGCTGATGAACAGGTAGGCCAAGCCACCCTTCGTCACCGCCCCGGTCTGCAAGCTGCGCAGCAGGTTCAGGATCTGACTCTGGATTGAAACGTCGAGCGCCGAGAGCGGCTCGTCCGCCACGATCAGCGTCGGTGCCGGGGCGAGTGCACGGGCGATGGCGATGCGCTGGCGCTGCCCGCCGGAGAACTCGTGCGGGTAACGGTTCAGCGCATCGAGCGGCAGCCCCACCTGCCCCACCAGCTCTGCCGCTCGCGCCCGCTGATCGGCAGCGCTGGCGCCCGCGATTCGCAACGGCTCGGCAATGATGGCGGATACCGGCATGCGCGGATCGAGCGCGCCGAACGGATCCTGGAAGACGATCTGGATGGCCTTTTGCGCATCCTTGCGCACTGCCCGGTCCACCGGCTTGCCGCGAAACTTCATCGTGCCTGCCGTGGGCGTCTGCAGCCCGGCGACTACGTTGCCCAGGGTGCTCTTGCCGCTGCCGCTTTCCCCCACGAGGGCGAGGGTCTCGCCGGGTGCGATGTCGAGGCTGACGTTCTCCACGGCGCGTAGCGTTCGGCGATTGACGGTGAAGTGGACTTGGATTTGGTCGAGGGTGACGAGCGGGGTCATGCGCGAAAAGCGCCCTCTGAGGGCTTCAAGCCCATCACGAACCAACCTTGAAGCACGCCACAAAATGCCCCGCCGCTACTTCCTCCAGCGGCGGCTCCGCCCGGCGGCAGCTTGCATCGCCGCGGGAACACCGGTCGGCGAACCGGCAGCCGACGAATGCGCTGTCCAAATTCGGCACCCCTCCAGGAATCACCGGCAGCTCAGCAGCGCGCCGCGCTGGGTCTGGCAGGGTTGCGATCAGGCCGATCGTGTAGGGATGCAGCGGCTCGGCGAACAACGCGTCGGCCGTGGCGCGTTCCACCACCCGGCCGGCGTACATGACAATGATCTCGTGCGCGATCTCACTGACGACGGCCAGGTTGTGGCTGATGAACTGGATCGCCATGCCGATCTCGTCCTGCAGGCCCAGCATCAAATCGATGATTTGCGCCTGGATCGTGACATCCAGCGCCGTCGTCGGCTCATCGGCAATCAGCAATGCCGGGCGGCACGCCAACGCCATCGCGATCATCGCGCGTTGCCGCATGCCGCCCGAAAGCTGGTGCGGAAAGGCTGCGGCGCGTTCCTTGGGCGAGTTGATGCCCACTTCGGCGAGCATGTCCACGGCTTTGGCGCCCGCCTCCTTCCAGGACAAACTTTGGTGCAGCACCATCACCTCGGCGACCTGGCGGCCGACCGTCATCACCGGGTTCAGCGCGGTCATCGGTTCCTGGAAAATCATCGCGATGCGCCCGCCTCGCAGCTGCCGCCAGACTGCGCCAGGTTGGCCGAGCATCTCCCGCCCTTCGACGCGCACGCTGCCGCCGACCTGGCCCGGCGTAGGCACCAGCCCCATCACGGCCAACGCCGTCATCGACTTGCCGCAGCCGCTCTCCCCAACCACGCCGAGCGTGCGGCCGGCGGGAACGCTGTAGCCGATGCCTGCGACCACGTTGCGCACGCCGCCGCTGACCGGGAAACCCACAGACAGGTTCTCGACCGAGAGGACGTCAGTCATCCGCGCGCCAATGCTCCGCCCACAGGCTGGTCGGCTGGTTGTGCCCGGTCGGCGTCACGCCCTTCAGCCAGGTCGGCCAGACATGCGCCTCCGACCCGAAGAACAGCGGCAGCACCGGCAGGTCCTCGGCATAGAGGCGTTGGATGTCGGCCCAGATCGGCAGGCGCTTCGCCGGGTCCAACTCCCGCTCCAGCGCATTGATATCGGCGTCCATCTTCGGGTTGCGGTAATCCATGTAGTTGGTGCCGCCCCAGTTGTTGGCGGCTGCCGGGATTTGATCGCTTGATAGGATTTGCCTGGGCGAACTCTCGACCGAGAAGCTCCAGCCATACATCGCCAGCCCGCCGAACGTGCGGTGCTTCATGGTTTCGCCGAACAGCGTGCGGGGCGGCTCGTTCTTGATGGTGGTCTCCACGCCGATATTGCGCCACTGGCTTTGAATGACCTGCTGTTGCAACTCCCGTGCCCGCACCCCCGTGCTGGTGGTGAACTCTAGGCTCAGGCGCTGCCCGGCGGCATTGCGGCAGATCCCGTCATCGCCGGGTTTCCATCCCGCTTCCGCCAGCAGCGCGCGGGCGGCCACGGGGTCGAACTTGTAGGTGGGCACATCGGCGGTGAAATCCGGCTCCTGCGGGTTGACGAAGCTGTTGGCGACGGGGACGCGGCCACCCATCAGCTTGTCCACGATGCTCTGCCGGTCGATCCCCATCAGCAGCGCCCGCCGCACCCGCACGTCGGCCAGGACCCGATTGTCCAGTTGTGTATCGATGTGCGTGTAGGCGAGGTTCGGCTTGTAGGCGAAGGCGAAGCGCGACGGGTTTTGCGATTGCAGCACGAGCACTTGGTCGAGCGTCATGCCAACGCCATCGCCCGGCACCATGTCCACATCGCCCGACAGCAGATTGGCTTGCAGCGCCGCCGTGTTGCCGATCGCCTTGATGACGATGCGGTCGAAATACGGTCGGCCGCCCGTCCACTTCTCGTTGCGCCCCAGCACAACTTGCGTGCCGGTCTCGAACGACGTGATGCGGTATGGCCCATTATAGAGCCCGGGGTTGGTGGGATCGCGATTATAGAGACTCTGCTGCATGTAGCCGCCCGGGCCGCTTGCCGCTTCGTAGAGCGGCTGTTCGAGATGGGCGGGCAGCAACTCCTGCATCTCGTCGAACTCGTAGTTCGGCTCCTTGAGGTGCAGCACCGCGGTTTGTGGATCGATAACGTCCACGCGGCTCACCTGCGACCAGATCTTGGTGTTGGCGAACCCGCTATTCGGGTCGCGGCCGACGCGGGCGGTAAACGCCAGGTCCGCGGCGCCGAGCGGTGCGCCATCGCCCCAAGTGAGGCCGGGCTTGAAATGCCACGTCACCGCCATGCCGCCGCCCTCCATCTTTGCATCGCCGTTGGCGATGCTCGGGATTTCGGTGCAGAGCAGGCAGGTCAAATGCCGGTCCGGATCGAACGCGGTCACCGGGCGGTCGGCGAAGCCAAGTATGTAGAACTTGATGACGTCGGGGTCGATTTCGGGGTTGAGCGTGGACGGGTAGGAGGAAACGCCGATCGTCAGGGTGGCGTGGGGTTGGGCTTGGGCGCGGCTTGGGGCGGCGAGAAGTAGGGCGGCTGCCACGGCAGCAATTGCCCTCACCCCGGATGCCAGTTCTCGGACCAATAGCATCCCGGGTCGCCCTGCCCGGTCGGCTCGTAGCCGCGCAGCCAAACCGGCGTCACATGCGGTTCGGCGCGGAAGAACAGCGGCAGCACCGGCACCTGGTCGGCGTAGAGTTGCTGCATGTCGGCCCAGATGACTTTCTGCTTGGCGAGGTCAAGCTCGCTTTCCGCAGCCTTGATGTCCGCATCCATCTTCGGGTCGCTAAAGCCCGGGTAGTTCGCGCCGCCGTAATTATTTGCCGCCGTCGGGATCTGGCTGCTGCCCAGCGTGCGGAACGGGGTTTCCGTCACGTTGCTGCTCCAGCCATACATCTCCATGCCCGTATAGGTGCGATGCTTCAGCGTGTCGCCGAACAGGGTGCGCGCGGGTTCATTCTTCAGCGTCACCTCGATGCACGCATTCTTCCAGTTGGATTGCAGCACCTGCTCCTGCAGCTCGCGCAGACGGTTTCCGGCGGTGGTGCCCAGCTCGAACGCCAGGCGGTCGCCGTTGGCGTTGCGGCACACGCCGTCCGGACCCGGCGTGAAGCCCGCTTCCTTCAGCAGCGCCTTGGCGCCCGCCAGGTCGAACTTAACCACGGGAACGGCCGCGTCATACTCCGGGCTTAGCGGGTTGACCCAGGTGGCGGCCACTGGCTGCTTGCCCTGGAACAGGCGGTCCACCATGGTTTGCCGGTCCATCGCCATCAGCAGCGCGCGGCGCACGCGCACGTCGGCCAGCAAAGGATTTTCCTTCTTCAGGTCGATATGCTCGTAGGTAAGGCTCGGCTTGAACTCGAAGCGGAACTCGTCCGGATGCGCTTTCTGTAGCGACAGCGCCTGGTCGATGGTCAGTCCGATGCCCTCGCCAGCCACCATGTCCACGTCGCCGGACAGCAGGTTGGCCTGCAGCGCCGCCGTGTTCTCGATATGGCGCAGCACGATCCGCTTGAAGCCCGGCTTGGTGCCATTCCAGTGCGGGTTCGGCTCCAGTACGATCTGATTGCCGCTTTCGTAGGCGGTGATCATATAGGGCCCGTCATAAAGCCCCGGGTTGATCGGCGCGCGGTTGTAATTGGTGCCGTTGATGTAGGCGCCGGGGCTGTTGTCTTTGGCGACGACGGCGCCTTCGACATGTTCCGGCAGGATCTGGTCCCACTGGTTGTAGTCGGCGCGCACCGTCGCGAGGTGCATTACCGCAGTCTGGTCATCCACCACGTCCACCGACGTCGCGCGATTCCACGGGTTGGTGTTGGAAAACCCGCTCGACGGATCGCTGCCGAGCTTCCAGGTGAACGCGATGTCCTTCGCCGTCACGGGCTGGCCATCGCCCCATTGCAGCCCGGGCTTCAGCTTGAGGGTGACGGCCATGCCCTTGCTGCCATCCGGCCGGTCCTCGATCTTCGCCAATCCGTTGTCCAGTGTCGGCAGTTCGGCGCAGAGCAGGCAGCTATTCTTCCAGTCCTTGTCGAATGCGGTGATCTGCCGGATCACAAAGCCCATCGCGTAGCCACGCACCACCTCCGGGTCGATATTGGGCTGCAGCGAGGACGGGAATTGCGCGATCCCGATGGTCAGCGTGTCGTGGGTCTTCTGGGCTTGCGCCGCCCCGGCCGTGGCCAGCAGCAGCGCGAGAGCGGCGCGCATCTTCATGGAACATCACCGAATCCTGTGCGGGCGGATGAAAGCGGTGCGACCCGGCGCCGTCAACGCACGATGCGGCCCGGCGGTCCGTGCTAAAGCGGCTGTTCATTGGCTTGGAGATGCCCAGGTGGACGAACTAGCTGGCATGGATGCCACCGCCCAGGCGGAACTGGTCGCGACCGGGCAGGTGAGCGCCACCGAACTGCTGGACGCCGCACTCGCGCGCACTGACGCGGCGACGATGCTGAACGCAGTGCCGATTCGCTTCGACGGCCTCGCCCGCGCCCAGATCGCGGCCGCCGGCGGCAAACCCGGCGGGTTGTTCGGTGGCGTGCCGTTCTTGCTGAAGGATCGCGGCCAGGAGTATGCCGGCCAGCCGGACACTGGCGGCGCCGCGCCATTCCGAAACCGGATCGCGGCCGAGCACAGCGCCTTCACCCGGCGGTGCCTCGCCGCCGGACTGGTGATTTTCGGACGAACCGCCACGCCGGAGCTGGCGCTGAAGGCGGTGTGCGAGTCCCGCTTGTGGGGCCCATCACGCAACCCGTGGGACAGGTCGCGCACCCCCGGCGGCTCATCCGGCGGGGCGGCGGCCGCCGTGGCTGGCGGCCTGGTAGCGATGGCCGGCGCCAGCGATGGCGGCGGGTCGATCCGCATCCCCGCCAGCTTCTGCGGCCTGTTCGGGCTGAAGCCCAGCACCGGGCGCGTCTCCGCGGGGCCGCAGACGGGCCTGAATTGGGAAGGCGCATCCTCCCACGGCGTGCTGACCCGGTCGGTGCGCGATTCGGCCCGCATGCTGGACGTGCTGAGCGGCAGCGAGCCCGGGGAGTTCTTCACAGCCCCACCCCCTGCCCGGCCCTTCGCGGAGGAAGTGGGCGCGCCGCCGGGCCGGCTGCGCATCGGCTTTTCCACCGCCTCGCCGCTCGGCGGCCCGGTGGACCAAGCCTGCATCGATGCGGTGACCAAGGCAGCGGCTTTGCTGGAAGGCTTGGGCCACTTTGTCGAACAGGCGGCGCCCCAGATCGACGGCGCCGCGCTCGCTGCCTGCTTCCTCAAGGTTTATCTTGGCCATGTAGCGGCCGAGGTCGCTGCCTCCGGCGCCGCCGCAAGCGCGTTCGAGCCGGAAACCGCGATGCTGGCCACGCTCGGCCGCGCTCTGCCGGCGGGCGAGTATGTCGGCGCCCACCTGGAATGGAACGGCTTCGCCCGTGCGCTCGGGCGTTTCCACCAAAGCTACGACCTATGGTTGCTGCCGGCCGTGGCGGCGCCGCCGGCGAAGATCGGCGAACTCGACACGCCGCCAGGTCAACTGCGGCTGATGAGCGCCATCCGCACGCTGCGGGCGGGCCGGGTGATGCTTCGCCTGGGCTTGCTGGAGAAGCTGGCCGCGGAAAGCCTCGCCCGCACGCCGTTCACCCAGGCGTCCAACCTGACCTTCACGCCCAGCATGTCCGTGCCGCTGCACGCCGCACCGGCCGTGCCGGGCGGCCCCTACTTGCCGGTCGGCGTGCAGTTCGTCGCCCGCTACGGAGAGGAAGCAACCCTGATTCGGCTGGCGTCACAGCTCGAGCAGGCGGCGCCGTGGCGCGGCATGGCCGCATAAGCCAGCGAGCGGAGTTCGCGTCAGCGTGGAGCGAACAGGCCGAGATCGATGCTGTCGGCCATCGCGCGATAGCCTGCGCGGTTCGGGTGCAGCTTGTCGCCAGGCCCGCCGATGGTGTTGTCCGGCACGAACTCCGGCTTCATCTCGCCGGTAGCCGCATCCAGCGTGACCTTGTTGAAATCCACCACCGCGTCGAACAGCTTCGTGCTGCGGACGAAGTCGTTATAGGCAAGGATCCGGGTGTTTTCCTCTGCGGAGCCATGCTCCGGGTTGGTGCTGTGCAGATCGGGCGTCAGGGTCGCGCCGGCGATGGTGACGCCGGGCAGCTTGGCGCGGATGCGGTCAACCACGCGCTTGACCCCTGCCTCGACCTCTTCCGGCGTGATCCCATCCCCAGCCTTGCCGAAATCGTTAGTGCCCTCCATCCAGATCACCGACGACACGCCGGACAATGTGAGCACGTCGCGGTCCAGCCGCTGCTCCGCTGCCGGGCCGCCCGGAAACGGCTTGGCGGGCGTGTAGGTTTCCGGGCCGACGATGCGGTTGCCGCCGATACCCTGGTTCACCACAACGACGCGCGCGCCGTAGCGCGCCTGCAGCCGCCGGCCCAGCACATCCGGCCAGCGATCGTCGCCGTTCAACGTTGAATCCGTGCCGTCGGTGATCGAATCGCCAAGCGCGACAATCAGCTTTGTTCCGGCAGCAGCATCCATGTCCACGGCATCGAGGAAATACCAGGATGCGGTGGCGAACTTGAACGCGTCATCGCCTTCGGCAGCCGGTGCATCGGCCCCGGCGGCCGGCGGCGTCACGTAGGACGTCGTCAGCGCCTTCGCATGCCAGGTCATAGGGCCGCTCTGCCCGGCGACGTGGAAACTGACGGCAAGCTTGCGGCCCGCCAGAGCGGGATCTGCAGGCTCGTGCACGAAGCCCAACGTGACAGGATCGCTCCAGGCACTGCCGCCGGGCGGGATGGTGACGCCCGGCTGGCCGCTGAACGACACCGCTGCATTGCTGCCGCTCACCAGCGTGCCGGCAATCGCCTGTTCGCCGGCGAAGACGTGGTCGAAGGTGACCGGCTGCGTGCCGAACGCATTGGAAAACCGCAGGCGGGCAGTGTGACCCCAAAGGGCGGGATGCACGATTAGGCGGAAGGCCTGATCGTTCGCGCCCGAGGCAGGCGCAGGGAACGCAAAGCTCAGATTGGGTTGTGCGCTGGCATTGCCGATAGGGAATGGGCCTTGGCCGGCACCCGTCCAACTCGTCACCCAGTTCTGGGCGTGCGCTGCCGGCGCAGCCAGGCAGGCAGCAGCCAGCACGCAGGCCATATGGATCGATCGCATTGGCACGTTCCCCAAGGTCGCCACTGATTGGGCGTTACCGTCAGGCTGCCAGTCCAAGCGCCTCGCGGCAACATCATCGGGCCAGCGGATAAGCTGCGGCGGCTAATCCACGATGGCCGCGTAGGTCAGTACGCGCAGCTCCCGCCGGATCGGATAGGTGCTCGATGGCGTCAGTTGCGTGAGCAGCACGACCGCCATGTCCTCCGCCGGGTCGCACCAGAACGCCGTGCTGGCCGCCCCGCCCCAAGCATACTCGCCCGGCGTTCCCACCACCTGAGCCCGGGCGGGGTCGAGCATGACGGAAAAGCCGAGGCCGAAGCCTACGCCCTCGTAGGAGCTTTCGCTGAACCGCGGCATGCCCATCGCCGCCATGTCGCCGCGCAGGTGGTTGCTGGTCATCAGCTCGACCGTCTTGCGGCCGAGCAGGCGGACGCCGTCCAGCTCGCCTTTGTTCAGCATGAAATGGCAGAAACGCATGTAGTCGGATGCGGTGGAGACCAGGCCCCCGCCGCCGGAGCAGATCGAGCGCGGCGCCAAATAGCGGCTGGTCGCCGGGTCATCGAGCAGGGCGAGCCGGCCGTCTGTGCCGCGGGCGTAGTTGGCGGCGAAACGGCCGTGGCTCTGCGCGGGAACGTGGAAGCCGGTATCGGCCATGCGCAGCGGCTCGATGACGCGCTTGACCAGGAAGTCGCCGAATTCCTCGCCCGAGATGACGGCGACCAGATGGCCCAGCACGTCGGTGGCGATGCTGTAGTTCCATTCCGCCCCGGGTTGGGCCAGCAGCGGGAGGGCGGCGGCACGTTCGACCAGTTCTCCGAGGGTGCATTCGGCGGTCTGGAAGTCGATGCCCTGGTCCCGGTAGGCGGCGTCCACCAGGGTGGATTGCATGAAACCGTAGGTCAGGCCCGAGGTGTGGGTCAGCAGGTCGCGGAACGTGATCTCCCGCATCGCCGGCACGGTGTCGATCTTGCC
>CAZZVB010000141.1:0-1849 GCA_964657445.1 uncultured Burkholderiaceae bacterium
CGCAAGACCTGACGTTCAGCAGCCAGAAGGGCACGATCCGGGCTTCGGATTTGCCGGTGGTAGGATAGCCCACCGCGTCACTGTGAGCCGCTTGCAGAGCGAGCCAGGGCCACGCGTCAACTATCTGGCGCGCGGCCCTGGATCGCCGCGCGTCGCTCGCGATAACTCCACGTCAGTGCGAAATGGCTTCCAGCGGGCGGTTGTTGACCGCCGGCCCGGTGGCGATCGCCGCCATGACTATGACCATGCTCCCAGCGATGAAGGTGAACACCCCGATGGTGCCGAACTTGCCTAGGAAGAAGGCAATCATGAACGAGCTCAGCACCGCAGAAAGCCGGCTAAACGAATAGACGAAGCCAACCGCCACAGCGCGGATGCGGGTCGGATACAGCTCCGCCTGGTAGGAGTGGAATGAGAACGACATGATGTTGGACGAGAGCGTCAGCATCACGCCGCAGCCGATCAGCAGCGCCGCCACGGTGAACTGGCTGAATAGCAGGCCGAACACCGCGATCGACCCGGCGGCCGTCACGATCAGCCATTTCCGCTCGACCCGGTCGGCGAACGCTGCGGCCAGCAGCGGCCCGAATGGGGCGGCGATGGCGATGATGAAAGTGTATTGCAGCGACTGGGTCAGTTTGATGCCCTGGCTGATCAGCAATGTCGGCACCCAGTTGGCGAAGCCGTAGAAGCCGACGGTCTGGAAGATGTTGAAGACGACCAACATGATCGTGCGGCGTAGATAGGGCGGCTGGAACGCCTCCAAGAGCGTGCCGCGCCGGGTCACCGGCTCCGGCACGCTCGGGTCTGACAGCGCGCTGCCATATTCGGCCGCGACCTTAGCCTCCAGCATGGTGACGATCCGGTCCGCCTCGGGCAAGCGGCCGTGGGTGGCCAGCCAGCGCGGGCTTTCCGGCACGCCGCGCCGGATGAACCAGACCGCGATCGCGCTGCAGGAGCCGATCAGCACCACCCAACGCCAGCCCGACAGGCCGTATAGATCGTCATAGGGAACAAGCTGGTAGGACAGGAACGCGACGACGGGCACGACGGCGAACTGGATGGTCTGGTTGATGGCGAAGGCCCGGCCGCGGACCCCCTTCGGCACCAGCTCACTGATAAAGGTGTCGATGGTCACCAGCTCGACGCCGATGCCGACGCCGGCGATGAACCGCCATATGTTAACGCCCACGGCGTCATGCTGAAACGCCATGATGGCCGACGAGGCGGCATACCAAAGCAGGGAGATAGTGAAGATGGTGCGGCGGCCGAACAGGTCGGCGACGAAGCCGAACAGCATCGTGCCAACGAACAGGCCGGCAAACAGCGCGGCAACAAACGCCGCCACGCCGGAGCCGAACAAGCCCGGCGTCGCCGTCAGGATGTGTTCGCGGACAAGACCGGGCGCCACATAGCCGGTGAAGAACAGGTCATAGAACTCGAAGAAGCCGCCCAGGCTGAGAAGGATGATCAGGCGCCAGATGCTTCGCGTGGCCGGCAAACGGTCCAACCGCGCGCCGATATCGCCTGCCTGCATGCTCACTCCTTCGTGTGTCCCGCGAACGCGCTGTTTTCGCACTTAGACATCGCGGCTCACGTTTCGCCAGCCCACAGGCGGCGAGGCTGACGACATCATGGGCGCGGACGGCATCGAGGTCCTCGATGTGGTTGGCCGAGCGGATCGGCGAGCTCAAAGCCAGACTGTTCGAGGATCTACTCTGATGCTGACGTCAAGGCACCGACAACCCAGAGCGTCAGAATACGAGAAAGGGAGTCGGACCGACATGGTTACGATGCTGACAACGACCTAAAAACGTAAGAAGCACGAAACGGTCCAGCCGCTCATCAA
>CAZZVB010000141.1:1949-6409 GCA_964657445.1 uncultured Burkholderiaceae bacterium
CTCCATCTGCATCAACCGCCGCAACCCCGCCGCACTTCCGAGCACGGCCGCCTTCTCGCCTCGCGTCAGCACGGCTGCTGCGTCATCGATGGATTGCACCTCGTCCAGCTTGGCCAGGCCCGTCGCCAGCAGCGGGTTGTCCGAACGGCGCCGGATCGGGGGCAGCATGGCTTCGTGGGCGGCGCGCAAGGCCGGGTCGGCGTGCAGCCGGCGCAAGGCTTCGGGCGGGGCGGCATTGCCCAGTTCAGCGGCACGAGCCGTCGCTTGAGCCAACACCTGGGGAGGGAACATCTCCTCCGGGATCCGCAACAGCCCCGCCCGGCGTAGCCTCAGCCCGATTGCAGCACTGCTGGTCAACAGCGCGAGCGGGATGGCAAGCGCCTGGCCAATCACGACCGGGCTCATCCAAGCCAGCAGATACGGTGACACCAGAAACGCGCTCACTGCCAGCGCCACGCCGAAGGCCGTGTGCCAGGCGTACAGCCGGGCAATGATGCCGAGCGGGATAGTGCCGTTGTCGCGGCGCTGCGGGTTCCAGCCGGAGTCACGGCCAAGCAGGATGGCCACCACGTTCAGCGTCTGCGTCAGCATGGTCACCGGCGCCAGCAACCCGGCGATCACCGTCTCCAGCAGCAGCGATAGCGCGGCCCTTATCGCTCCGCCGCAGCCCCGGCGTAGCGTGCCGTCGAACAGCAAGGCGACATACGCGAACAGTTTCGGCGCCAGCAACAGGGCCATCGTCTCGATGAACACCCATTTTGCGCGCTCCGGGTCCACGATCGGCCAAGTGGGAAACAACTGCTTGCCGTTCGGGAAGTAATCCGGCGTCAGGAAGCGTGATTGCAGCGATATCGCGATCCCCACCAAGATGAACAGCAGCCACATCGGCGCGGTGATGTAGGATCCCACCCCCGTCAGCAGGTGCATCCGGCTGACCCAATGCAGCCCACGGGACGGCAGCACCGCCAAGTGCTGCAAATTGCCCTGGCACCAGCGCCGGTCGCGTACGGCCAAATCGGGCAGAGAGGGCGGGCTCTCCTCATACGAACCGGGGAGACCCGGCACCATATGGATCTGCCAGCCACCCCGCCGCATCAATGCCGCCTCCACGAAGTCGTGGCTCAGGATGTCGCCGCCGAATGGCTTGCGCCCGTGCAGCGTCGGCAGCCCGGCCTGTGCGGCGAAGGCAGCCGTGCGGATCATGGCGTTATGGCCCCAATAGTTGCCTTCCGCGCCGTGCCACCAGGCGATCCCGTGCGCGATCGGCGGGCCGTAAACCCGGCCGGCGAATTGCTGCATGCGGGCAAACAGCGAGCGGCCGTTGGCGATGGTCGGCAGCGTCTGGATCAGGCCGACCGCCGGGTGCGCTGCCATCGCCGCAGCCAACCGCACCAGCGCGTCGCCGGTCATCACGCTGTCGGCGTCCAAGATCAGGAATTGGCTGTAGCCGCCACCCCAGCGCCGCACCCAGTCGGCTATGTTGCCGGCCTTGCGCTCGGTGTTCTGCGCCCGCCGGCGATAGAAGATGCCGGCCGCCGGGCCGAGCCGGTCGCGCAGCGTCAGATAATGCGCCTCCTCGTCCACCCACACGTCGGCGTCCGTCGTGTCGCTGAGGATGAAGATGTCGAACTGATCGCCATACCCGGTTGCGGCCAATGAGGCATGGATCGCCTCCAGACCGGCCATCACGCGGGAAGGCTGCTCGTTATAGGTCGGCATCAGCAGGGCGGTCCGTACCGTGAGCGCCGGCAGGGCGCCGCGTCCCACGCCCAGCCTTAGCCCACCCCGCATCAGGCAGGACACGAAGCCGGCGACCGAGGAGCAGAAGGACAGCGCGATCCATGCGAACAGCGCCACGAACAGCACCAGCAGCAACACGATCAGGGTCGTGATGCCGCCTGAGTCCAGCACGCGCAGCATCTCGTGCGCGGCAAAGGCGGTCATCGCGATTGCCGGCAGGATGACGACGGCCCGCCGTAGCCACACCAGCTTCGGCCCGCCCGCCAGCGGGCCAGCCACCGGCACGCCTTCGCCATGCAGCGCCTGGACCGGCATCGGCATCGGCGAGTCTGGCGGCACCGCCGGTGCGAACGGCGGCGAGACGGCTGTCAGCTCGTCCAACGGTATAGCCACGTTTCGGTCAGCGGGGTGTCGCCATCCATCAAACGGCCATGAAGTTCGACGACGTTCTCCCGGGCCGACACGACCTCGAAGCTGATGCGCCAGCCCCCGGTGGCCGGATTGGCGGTCGAAATCATGTTGCGCAACTGCCCTTTATCGCTCGTGACATCGAGCCGCGGCGTGGCGCGGGACGCGACGGGGCCGACATCCATCACGAAATACCGGGACCCGTCCGGCCCGGGCCCCGTCATCGTCGCAGTGAACGGGACAGGCAGGCCGCGCACCGGAGGCGCGGCACTCCAGTGCAGCTTGTAGGCGTAATTGTAGCCGACCCCGGCCTGCAGCTTGGCCTTCGGCCGCCAGAACGCGACCATGTTGTCGTTCACCTCCTTGTCGGAGGGAATCTCCACCAGCATCACCGCGCCCTCGCCCCAGTCGCCTGCCGGCTCGACCCAGGCGCTCGGGCGAATGTCGTAGCGCGATTCCAAGTCTTCGTAGGCGGCGAAGGCCCGTTCGCGCTGTTGCAGTCCGAACCCCTTGGGTGACTTGTCGGTGAAGCTGCTGACCTGCAGGCGGGCCGGGTTGTTCAACTGCCGCCACAGCGTCTCACCACGCCCGGTCAGCATCAACAAGCCGTCCGAATCGTGCACGGAGGGGCGCCAGTCATCCACCCGGCCCCGCTCGTTGGGGCCGAACAGATACATGCTGGTCTGCGGCGCCACACCCACCTGGTCGATGTCCACTCGCGGGAACAATGTCACCGCGGTCTGAAACACGGTGTCGTCGCCTGGCGTGATGACGAAGCGGAACGCGCCGGTGACGCTTTGGCTGTCCAGGAGCGCATGTACGATGATCGGCTCGGGATGCGGCGAAGGGGCCGGACGCTCGATCCAGAAGGTGCGGAAGAAAGGAAACTCCTCGCCGCCGGGATCCGCGGTCTTGATCGCCAGGCCACGGGCCGACAGGCCGTAATTCAGCCCCTTGGCGACCGCCCGGAAGTAGCTGGCGCCCAGAAAGGCGGCAACCTCGTCGAAATAGTCGGCGCGGTTCATCGGCGCGTGGAGGCGGAAGCCAGCGAAGCCAAGGTCCTCGTTGGTTGGATGCTGTACCGCGCCGAAACTGAACTGGTCCGGGCTATACAGGATGGGCGTGGACCGGCCGTCCACCACCTCGTTCACGTCCACCCGGCCCTTGTAGATCGATCCGCGGTGGAAGAACTCGATCTGCCACGGCAGCTTGCTGTCCCGCCACAAGGCTTTCGCCTTGTTGAAACGCAGATCGCGGTACTGGTCGTAGCTGAGATCGTTCAAGAAGGCCGGCAACGCCGTTTCCTGTGCCTGGAACGGCTTGCTCGCCAACGCCTGTGCGAGGCCCCGAACCGTATTTGAATCGAAGGGGCTTCCAGCCGGGCCGGCGGCATGGGCTAGCATGGGCGCGCCAACCAGCGGTAGCGCAGCAGCGCTTCTCAATAGGGTTCGTCGATGCAAACCAGCCTCCGGACCTAACTCGACCGTAATGTCAAAACCGCAGGAGGGTTGCTTACCTAGAACGGTCCCGCTGATCGCCTAGGCTGCGGGTGTGTCGTCGAGCCGGGGGCGGCAAGGCGGCGGGCGGTCTCGGCGCCGTCGTGTGGGAAGGGATCGGTTGCGGCTCATGAGTGCAGGCATCAACATGACCCAGGGTCTCGCGCGGGGATACGGCGTTGAAGCCGCGCGGCTGCAACCGCAGGACACGGTGTGCGCCACGCTGGATTGGCCGTTGCCGCCTGGCGACGGTGAGGATGCGATCCTGCCGGACGTCGTGACCGCCCTCAGCCTGGCCCTCGCTGCCTGTGGCCGGGTCGCCTTCAGGTATGACGAACCGCTGAAAGGTGCCGATGCCTTCGATCCGGCACCAGGCCGTTCGGTTCTGCACCGGCTCCTGAGCTTTTTCGATTTGGGAGAGTATCTATTTGGTATCGCGGTCGTGTCCAATGCCGACCAGGTCAAAGCCCTGTTCGAATGCGGCTGGACGTTCGCCGTGCAGTCGGCACTGGTCTTTGACCCGGCCGCCGACCCGGCCCCCATCATTGCGGCACTTCGCGGTGGCTTGGACTGGCGCGGCCGAACGCTGCCTGAGGGTGCCCGCCTGCTGTTTGGACCGGGTCACGATGGAGATTTTGCCGTCGTCGCTGCAGCAAATACCCTTTGGCTGGAGCGCTTCAACGACGCACTGAAGTAACGAGCCCGCAATTGCGGCACACACCAGGACACCGCAAGTCACAATCGAATGCTGCGAGGAGCGATCCATCACGCAGGACGAAGGTGGAAGCGGCGCGAGACGGTCGCGGTCGCCGTTCG
>CAZZVB010000141.1:6509-12158 GCA_964657445.1 uncultured Burkholderiaceae bacterium
GTCGGGCCGAGCCAGACGTAGAGGCGCTCATGCAATCGGAGGGTACCGCAATCCGGCCCGGTCCTCGCCCTGTGGTCGAGGCGGCTTTGCTGGCGGCGATCCGACACGCCATGCTCGCCTCGCACTGCATGCGCCTGCGATACGGGGCCGACCCGGCAACGGCGCGCGAGCACGTCGTGGAACCGCTCGGCCTGCTGCACGGCCAACGTCCTTATTTGGTGGCCCAGATCACCGGCGCCAAACAAGGCGCCAGCGTGTTCCGCCTCGACCGGGTGCATGAGCATGCCGTGCTGCAGGACGCCTTTGTGCGGGACCCGGCGTTCAGCTTGCAGGCTTACACCCAGCGCTCCTTCGGGGTGTGGCAGGAGGAGCCGTTCGCCGTATGCCTGCGGTTCAGCGCTTCCGCCGCGACGGAAGCTGCCGCGTTCCATTTCCACCCGACGCAAACGATGGAGCGCCTGGCAGACGGAAGGCATCTGGTGAGGTTCACCGCCGGGGGGTCGCTCGAGATGTGCCAACATCTGGTCACCTGGGAGGACAAGGTGGAGGTGCTCGAACCCGACTGGCTTCGCACGCAATTGGCCGATTGGGCGCGCAAGGCCGCTGACCACCACGCCTGCACACCCGGAGAAACCGCATGAAACGCACCCTCATCGTCGCCGGCGGCACTGCCGCGTCCGCCCGGCGGCTCGAGGCGGCCCGCAAAGGGCAGCACGGGTTGGAAATCCGCACGATCGAGCAGGTGGCGCAACGCCTCGCCGGCGGGTTCCTGCGCTCAGTGGATGGCGACACGCTCGCCCGCGCCGCGGACGAGGCAATTCGGGCAACGCCAGTGGCGGAATTGGGCGACTTGCAGGCAATCGCCGGCCTTCCCGGGTTGCCTGGCGCACTCGCTGCTACGCTGAACAAGGCATGGCTGGCCGATATCGACCTGGCGAAGGAGGCGGCCGGACAGCCCGGCGTTGCGCGTCTGACGACGATCGCAAAGCTGGAACGGGCGGTGTTAGACCGCCTCCCTAATGGCATGCTGCGACCCGGTGATCTGGCTCGCCAGGCCGTGCTGCGGCTGCCGCACGCACCCGCGGTGCTTGGGCCGATCGAGCTGGACTACCTGATAGATGTCGCGCCCTGCTGGCGGGTGTTGTTGATGCTGCTGCACCGGCCGCGCGAGCTGTTCTGGCGAAGCGGCGCCCATGTCACGCCCGCGTGGTGGATCGCGCCGTGCAAGGACGAAACGCACGAGGAGGTCACCGCACCCCAAGTCCGTGCCGTCACCTGTGCGACCGCCAGGCATGAGGTGATCGAGGCGATGCGCTGGGCACGCGGGCTGCTCGCGACCGGCAACGTGCAGGCGGGGCAGATTGCCTTCGCGGCGGCCTCGCCGGGCGAGTATGACGACCTAGTGCTGGCGATGGGCGCGGAGGCCAGCCTCGACATTCACTTCGCCCATGGCCGCCGCGCCCTGACTACGCGCGACGGGCAGGCCGCCGCCGCCCTGGCCAATGTCTTGCTGCACGGCCTGTCGCAGGACCGGGTGCGCCGCCTGGCCCGGCTGGCGCATGCGGATGATACCCCATTCGGCCGCATGCCGGACGATTGGCTACGGTATCTGCCCCGTGCAGCCCCGCTCTCTTCGCCCGAGCGTTGGCGGCAACTCGCCGACATGCCGACCGACATAGCGGCAATCCTGCTGCCCGCGATCGACCTGATCGCCGAGGGCACCGCCAAGGCCGCGGAGGCGGGTGAGATCTTCCTGCGCGGGACGGCCCGGCTGCTGTGGCGCCGCGCCCTGCTCCGCGCCCCGGCCACGGCGCTCGAGGCCAGCCTCGGTGCACTCCGCCTGCCGGACACAAACGAGGCGGCGACGTCCCTCGGCTGGATGCACGCGGCCACCCTGGCCTGCTGCCCCCGCCCGTATGTCTGGCTGCTGGGCCTGAACGCCCGCACCTGGCCGCGCAGCGCCGCCGAGGATCCGTTGCTGCCCGATCATATCATTGCCGCCAGCCGGTTGGACCCGCTGCCGCTGACCCAAGCCGATCGGTTAGCGTTTTGCGCGATCCGGGGTACGACCGCGGCGGAGCTTGTGTGCTGCGCCAGTCGCCGAGACGCCACCGGCCGCCTGCTCGGCCTGTCGCCGCTGATGCCGGCCGAACCGGCGCCGGACCGCATGCGCCGCGCTCGGATCCCCGAGCACGCGATGAGCGAGCAGGACCGTATGATGGCCCGGCCCGGCGAGTTCGCCAGCACGCCTCGCTCCGCCTCCGCCGCTGCCTGCTGGCAGGACTGGAACACCCCGGCGGTGACAGCCCATGACGGCGCAGTCCGGCCCGGCCACCCCGTGCTCGCCCGCGCGTTGGGCCGGGTGCACTCGGCCACCTCGCTGCGTTCGCTGCTGCGTAACCCGCTCGGCTTTACCTGGCACTACGCCCTCGACTGGCGCGAGCCGGATGCCGGGGTGGAAGCTTTGGAGCTGGATGCGCTGCAGTTCGGCAGCCTTGTGCACGCGCTGCTGGACGCGGCCCTGCCAGCGATCCAGGCGGCGGGCGGGCTGGCCGTGGCTGGCCCGGGCGCAATCACTGCTGCGGTTGCTGCCGCCCGTATCTCCGTCGCCGCGAAGTGGGAGGCGGAGGCCGCCGTACCCCCCGCCATCCTCTGGGCACTGACGCTCGACCGGGCGGAGGCGATGGCCGCCACCGCCCTGTCCTGGCCGTTGCCGCCGCTGCCGGGCGGGCGCAGCTACGCCGAGGTCGCGTTCGGCGGCATGGCGGAAGCCCATGCCGGTAGCCCATGGGACACCATGCAGCCCGTGACCATCCCCGGCACGGCGTTGCGCATCCAAGGCCGGATCGACCGCCTGGACCTATCGGGCGATGGGCGCACGGCTCGGATGGTGGACTACAAGACCGGCAAGCCGAAAGACCCCGGCGTGCTGAACGGTGGCGGCGAGTTACAGCGCTGCCTGTATGCCTACGTGGTACAGGCGCTGCTCGGCCCGAAGGTGAAGGTGGAAGCGGCGCTGCTGTTTCCAAAAGGCGACGGTGCATATCACCCGCTCGCGGACACCAAGGCCGCCTTGACGACGCTGACGGCGGCGCTGCTGCACGCCGAACGTAGCATGCGCGACGGCAACGCGCTGTTCGGCCCGGACACAGGCGGCTCCTACGACGACATGGCCTTTGCGCTGCCCGCCAGCCCGGGCGCGCTGACCGAGCGCAAGCGGGAGGCCGCCCGCAAGCGGCTCGGCGATGTGGCTGCCATCTGGGAGGAAGCATGATGACCGAAGCCTTATTGGCAGCCGACACCGCCGCGCGCATCACCGCGCTCACTGCGCTGGACCGCACGTTGCTGGTGGAGGCAGGCGCCGGGTCGGGCAAAACCTCCGTGCTGGCGGGCCGCGTGGCGGCGCTGCTGGCGGCCGGGCGGCCGACGCGGGAGATCGCGGCCATCACCTTCACCGAACTTGCCGCCGGTGAGTTGCGCCAGCGCGTGGTGGAGTTCGTAACCGAGTTGGCGGACGGCGTCGTGCGCCCGGATCTGCGCGCGGCCTTTCCAGCGGGGCCCGACCCGCGGCAGCGTGCGACCTTGCGCCGGGCGCGCGACAGCCTGGACGAGTTGCTGTGCACAACCATCCATGGCTTCTGCCAGCGCCTGCTACGGCCCTACCCGGTGGAGGCCGGCATGGACCCGGGCGCCATGGTGATGGACCGCGCCGATGCGGAGGCCATGCTGGCGGATGTGCTGGAGGACTGGCTCCGCGCGCGCCTGTCCGGGCCGCGCCAGCCGGATGACCTGCTGGTGACGCTGTTCGCGGACGATTCCGGCCGGACCGGGGCGTTGGTGCGCGACCTGCTGCGCTGGATGGCCCACCATCGCGGCGCCCCCGTGCCGGACGTGGCAGTGCAGGCCGATCCCTTGCAGCCGCTGAGGGCCGCCGCAGTGGAACTGCGCGCCTTCGTGGCAGGTGCGGGCTGCCGCGAGGAAGAAACGGCGCAGATTGCCGACGAGCTGGACGCGCTGATGCGCGCAGCGCCCGGTGGCGGCGTGCCGGAAGCGGACATGCTGCTGCACGTCATGCGCCACCCTGCGCCGGCCTGCTGCTCCAAGGCCGATGGCGGCTGGCGCGCCTATCAAAAGCTGACCAAGTGGCGCGCCGCCGTGAGGGCCAACCGGTCTCAGGTAACGGCCGAGCGGCTGAACGAAGACGCGGCTGCCTGCTACGAAGCCTGCAAGGCGGCGCACGAGGCCGCGCACGCCTACGCCGCGGGGCGCGTGCTGCACCGTCTTGCGGGAGAATTGCGAGCCGTTCTCTCCCGCTTCGACACCGCCAAACGCGAAGCGGCGCTGATCGACTTTGACGACCTGATGCTGAAAACCCGCGACCTGTTGGCGAGGGACCCCATCGTGCGCGCCGCCCTGGGCGCCCGTTACACCGCCGTGCTGGTGGACGAGTTCCAGGACACCGACCGGCTGCAAAGCGAGATCCTGTGGCGCCTGTGCGCTGCCTCCCCCGACCCGGCGACGGCCTGGACGGAGTGGACGTTGCGCCCCGGCTCGCTGTTCCTGGTAGGCGATCCCAAGCAGGCGATCTACCGCTTCCGCGGCGCCGACGTGGCCAGCTACGTCACGGTGCGCGACCGGCTGACCGCCAGGGATGCCGACGCTCGCGTGGTCATCGGCCAGAACTTCCGGTCCTACGGCCGCATCCTGGAATGGGTGAACGAGCGGTTCGAGACGCCGCTGAAAGCCCACAAGCAACCCGGCTTCGAACCGCTGTTCACGACCGTGGTCGCTCCGGACGGGCACACCGCCATCGCCACCCTGCCCGTCGAGATCACCGGGGCCGGGTCAGACGCGATCCGTGACGCCGAGGCGGACGCCGTCGCCGCGTTCTGCGCCCGCGTGATCGGCGCGCTGCCCGTGCGCGGCAAGGACGGCCCCCGCCCCTGCCAGCCGGACGACATCGCCCTTCTTGCCCCAAGCGGCACCGAGCTGTGGCGCTACGAACGGGCGCTGGAAGCCGCCGGAATCGCCGTCTCCACCCAGGCCGGCAAGGGCTTCTTCCGCCGGCAGGAGGTGCAGGACCTGATCGCGCTGACCCGCACCCTGGCCGACGCGCGCGATACGCTGGCCCTGGGCGCGCTGCTGCGCGGCCCGCTGATCGGCCTGACCGAGGAGTCGCTGCTGGATGCAGTGGACGGCTTGCCAGCCTCCGAGGACGGCCGTCCCGGGCGCCTTTGGTTGTGGACGCCGATCGTGGATGTGCGCGATGCCCTGCTGCGCGAAACCCTGGACATCCTGCAAACCCTGGCGAGAGGCGCCGACGGCACGACCCCCTTCGTGCTGCTATGCCAGGCGGTGGAGGAACTGCAGGTCCGTCCGCTGCTGCGCCGCCGGCAGGACCGCACGGCGGAACGCGCGCTGGCCAACATCGACCAGTTCCTGGAGGCCGCCCGGCCTTACGACATCAGCGGACTGCAAGCCTTCGCGCAGGCAGTCACCGCGCAGTGGAAGGACGCCCAGCGCTCGATGGAGGGCCGGCCCGACACGGAACAGCAATCCGTCTCCCTGGTGACCATGCACGCATCCAAAGGTCTTGAGTGGCCGGTCGTGGTGCCGATCAACATGGGCGGACAATTGAAGGCTCAGGTG
>CAZZVB010000142.1:0-12094 GCA_964657445.1 uncultured Burkholderiaceae bacterium
TCCATCCGGCAATTGACCAGCACTTCTGCGACGTTGGCGGTGCCGGGTAGGCGCAGCGCCATGGCGATGAGCGCGGCGATGTCGGCGGCGCTGGACATCTTGTCACGCGGGACGGCAGTGGCATTCATGGTCATGTCGGTCGCGACGAAACCGGGACAGACGGAGGTCGCGCGCACGCCGTCGTCCCAAGCCTCGCGCCGCACTGCGTGGGTCAGCGCGGTCAGCGCGAACTTGCTCATCGCGTAGCCGATATTGGCGTTGGCCACCCGCTTGCCCGACAGCGAGGCGACGTTGACCACCCTGCCGTCGCCCCCCTTGCGCAGGGCCGGCAGCATAAGGCGGATCAGCCGCATGGGCGCCTTCACGTTTATCAGCCACATCGCATCGAACGCGGTTTCGTCCGCATCGAGCAGCGTGGCGCCGGGCAGCGAAACACCCGCCGCATTGACCAGACCGTGCAGCGAGCCGAACCGCGCCAAGGTCGCGTCCCGCCACGCCTCGGCGCTCTCGAGGCTTTCGGCGTCGTAGCGATGCACCATCAGCCGGTCGGAGGGCACCAGGTTGGAGGACCGCACCCCGGCCGACACCAGAAAGCCATCGTCCAGCAGGCGCTCGACGACGGCGCGGCCGATGCCTCGTGCCGCACCGGACACCATGACGACCCTATCGGTTGCATCCAGCATGAATTCCACACTCCCTGCGTGCTTCGGTTTCACCTAAACCAGCCGGGATGGGCAATGCCCGGCCCGGCTGTTAGTCTGCGGCGGCGATGTTCCTGCGTGGTGACGCCATCTTTCTCTCGCTTATGACGCACCGATGAAATGGGCTTATCAGACCTTCGCCTTCTATTTCGTGCTCGCCACCTTCGGGCTGGTATTCCTGGGCTGGAACATACCGGCCACCATCATGTACTGGGTGTTGCCACGCCGGCTTTCGGTGCGGATCGGCCAGTATATGATCATGCAGGGATTCCGAACCTTGCTGGGCCTGATGCAAGCAATGGGCCTTGCGCGCTTCGACCTGAGCGAATTGGATGCCCTGCGGGATGAAACCGGGATCGTCGTCGTGGCGAATCATCCGACGCTGATCGATGTTTTGCTGGTCACCGGCAGGCTGGCCCACGTCACCTGCATCACCAAGGCGTCGCTGTGGGATAATCCGGCCCTGGGCGCGGGCGCGCGCCTGGCGGGCTATATCCGCAATGACACGGCGCATCGGCTGGTCGCAGTTGCGGCGGATGCCGTTCGGCGTGGCGGCCAGTTGCTGATTTTCCCCGAGGGCACGCGCACCGTTGGCAGCGAACCGGGGCCGTTCCGGGCCGGCTTTGCCCTGATCGCGCAGCGTGCCGGCGCCCCGGTGCAGACGGTGCTGCTGCACGCCTGCCCGCCCTACCTGCGCAAGGGCTGGGGCTTCTTCAAACGCCCGGATTTCCCCATCATCTACCGCGCGCGGCTGGGCCGCCGGTTCGTGGTGGAAGGTCCGGTCAAGCCGTTCTGCGACCAGCTGCATCAATATTTCGCGGCCGAACTGGGCCGGTGAAGCACCTCGTCCTGATTCCCTCGTTCAACACCGGGCCCATCCTGCTGGAGACGGTGCAGGCGGCGCGCGCGGTGTTCTCGCCGGTCTGGGTGGTGTTGGACGGCAGCACGGACGGCTCGGCCGCGGCACTTGCGTCACTGCCGCGGGATGACGGGTTGCGGGTGCTGACGCTGCCGGTGAACAGCGGTAAAGGCGCGGCGGTGCTGCACGGTTTGCGGGCGGCAGCGGCCGCCGGGTACACCCACGCCCTGACGATGGACGCGGACGGCCAGCACCCGGCCAACATGATCCCGGCCTTCATCGCCGCCTCGCGCGCCGCACCCGGTGCCATGATCCTCGGCGTGCCGCAGTTCGGGCCCGACGCACCGGCGTTGCGGGTGGGCGGGCGGCGGATTTCGAACTGGTGGGCGGGGCTGGAGACGCTGTGGGCCGGGGTGGGCGACTCGCTGTTCGGCTTCCGGGTCTATCCCATCCAGCCGCTGCTCGCGGTCATGCGGCGCACACGCTGGATGCGGCGGTTCGACTTCGATCCGGAGGCGGTGGTGCGGCTATGCTGGGCCGGCGTTGCGCCGGTGAACCTGCCGTCACCGGTGCGCTACCTGACCACCGGCCAGGGCGGCGTGTCGCATTTTCGGTATGGCCGGGACAATCTGCTGCTAACGGGCATGCATGTCAGGCTGATGCTCGGCTTTCTGGTGCGGCTGCCGGTGCTGGCCATTCGGCGCCTGACGGCGAAGCGGGCATAGGCACCGCGGCCAGGCCGTTCTCCGCCAGCACGCGCAGCAAGCGTCCCAGGACATCCAATACCACCGCCCTCTCCTGCCGCAGGGCCGCGTTGCCGTCGTGCAATAACAGGATGTCGCCAGGCGCCAGCCTTGTTGTCAGGCGGGACAGCACCCGGTCCGCCGTGTCGCAGCGCGTGTCGTAGCCGCGGCGCGACCAGGCGGCCTGGTGCAAGCCGGCGCGGGTCAGCACCGGGTCGAGCAGCGGGCTGCGCAACCCCATGGGCGAGCGGAACCAGTGCGGCGCGCGGCCCGTGATGCCGGCGATGGTGGCCTGGGCGCCCTCGACCTCTTGCCGCAGCCGGCGCGGCGGCAACGCCGCGAAGGCGGCGGGATGCGTCATCGTGTGGTTTTCGACGCTGTGCCCGGCCGCGACCATGCGGCGCAGCAAGCCAGGCTCTGCCGCGGCCCGTTCGCCGATGCAGAAGAAGCTGGCCCGGGCGCCCGCCGCGGCCAGCATATCGAGCACGGCGGGGGTGACCGCCGGGTCTGGCCCGTCATCGAAGGTGAGTGCGACGGCGGAGGACGCCTTGGGGAGGCGGTGCAGGGTGCGGCCAATCATCTGGCTGCGCGGCCACATGCCGGCCGCACCGAGCACCAGGTGGTTGCCGGCCACCGTTGCCGCGAGCATGGGCCACCAGCCGGGGTTGAAGGCGAGCGCACAGGCCGCTGCACCATGCAGTCCGGCCGAGAGCTGCACCGCCAAGGTAGGACGCCAGCGTTTCGGCACCCGGCTAGCCGGCCCGGACATCGGCGCGGCCCGTGTAGCTGCGCCATATCTGCAGCGGGGTGACATGGGGCTCCCGGCGAAAGCGCAGGCGCCGGACCAGGTATTCGGCGCTGAACATCACCACCACCAGAGGGGCGTCCAGCACGTTCACGAACAGCGACCAGACCCAATGGGGCGCGGCCGCCAGCAACACCATCGACATGGCGAGCTGGGCGGCGAAGAAGCCGCACCAGGCCCAGGTGACCCGGCGCGTGTAGCGCCGCTTTTCCGGCGTGCGCGCGTCGTCGAACCGCATCGCCATGCCGGTCACCAGGTCCACCCCGCCCCGCCGCAGACTTGTGGCGAACAGGATCAGCAAACCGCCATAGAGAATGGCATGGGATGCGCCCGAGGTTGCGATCAGCGCCGGCGTTTGCGGCCCACCGGACAGCACCTGCGCCGCCAGCCGCACCAACAGCAGCCCGGCGGCGATCAGGCCGAGGATCTTGGCCGGTCCCATCGCCGTCCGTAGGGCCAGGGTGGCTATGCCAGCAGCCTGCACGACGGCGGCCGCCACCGCGAGTGACGCGAACCGCCCCGTCGCGATCGCGCTGTGAGCGAGGAAGGGCGCCAGAACGAGGACGCAGCAAGCTGCAACGCCTAATCCGCCGCGCAAACGCCGCAATGCGCTATGCAACCTCTAGCCTATGATCAATTCTCATTGGCACTCGTGGGTGTTTTTATGGTTTTAGATTTATGTACCGCAGGGGGCGCAATGATCACTAAGGACGAGACGGGAACGGTTTTCACGGGTGCCCCGATCGGCGTGATCGGCGACATGCAGGAAACGCCGTTCGAGTGTGAACTTGCGGCGCTTCTGGTCCGCGTGCTGCACCTCGAGATTCAGGCGTCCGAGATTGTGCCCGAAGCGCCGCTGTTCGGGGATGGCCTGGGTCTCGATTCGATCGATGCGCTGGAGCTGGCATTGGCAATCTCCAGGGATTACGGCGTGGAGCTGAAATCGGACCATGAGCACGACCGCGCCATGTTTGCCAGTCTGCGCAGCCTGGCCCGGCATATAGAGCTTCATCGAACGAAGTAGCCGGTGACAGGCGTAGTTCAAGCGATATCGCACGTGGCCGCTCTCTGCTCCCTCTCCCGCGGGTGGGCGACGGAGAAGCAACAGCAATGATCCCGCTTACAGACCGGCCGGCGAACGCGCCGGTGTTCCGGCTGCCGGGGCGAAGCGTTACGGCGGGTGGGTTCGCCGCGGACGCGTTGCGGCTGGCGGGGATGCTGCCGGAGTCTCGCTTCGCGATAAACCTTTGCGCCGGGCGCTACGCGTTCACGGTCGGGTTTGCCGCATGCCTGTTGCGCGGGCAGACAAATTTGCTGGTGAGCGACCGTTCGCCGGATGGCTTGCGCGCGATGGCCGGGCGCTTTCCGGGCGCGTATGTGCTGACCGATAGCGGTGACGCGCTTGCCGGGGGCGTCGTTGTCCCCCCACCTGGGGAGGACGTCGCAAGTATCCCTGACTTGGCCGCGGACCTTGTCGCGGCGATCGTATTCACGTCCGGCAGCACCGGGTCGCCGGCCGGGCATAGCAAAACCTGGCGCGCCCTTGTGGAGCGCAGCCGGGACGCCGCCATCGCATTCGGCCTGTCCGCCGCCGAGCCGGTGAGCCTAGTCGGCACCGTGCCGCCGCAGCATATGTATGGGTTCGAGGCGACGGTATTGCTGCCACTGCATGCGCCGGCGTGTTCGTGGTGCGGACCGGCGTTTTACCCGGCCGATATCCTGGCAGCCTTCGCCGAGGCAGCCGCGCCGCGCGTGCTGGTGACCACGCCGATGCAGTTGCGTGCGCTGCTCGGGACCGTGTCGATGGCGCGGGTGGCGCGGGTGATCTCGGCCACTGCGCCGCTCGACACGGCGATGGCCGCGAAGGCGGAGCAGCAATGGGGCACGGTGGTGTCGGAGATCTTCGGCGCGACCGAAGTCGGATCGATCGCATCACGCCGCACCACGGAGGGCGATCTCTGGACGCCCTATCGGCAGGTGATGCTGCAGGCCGGCGCAGACGCCATCACGGTGTGCGCACCCGGCGTCACCGGCACGACGCTGGACGACGCACTGGAACTGCTGCCGGATGGGCGGTTCCGTATGCTCGGCCGCCGCTCGGACGTGGTGAAGCTCGGCGGCCGCCGCGCGTCACTCGCCAACTTGAACCGGGCCTTGGCTGCGGTGGACGGGGTCGTGGACGGCGTGTTCCTGCCCCCGGCCCCTGGCGAGCATCACGCCGGCGCGCGCATGATCGCGGTGGTGGTGGCGCCGGGCCAGACGAACGACACCATCCTGGCCGGGCTGCGCGGACGCATCGATCCGGCGTTCCTGCCTCGGCGGATCGTGCAGGTCGATCGCCTGCCTCGCAACGAGCTTGGCAAGTTGCCGCTTGGCGCATTGCAGGCGCTGGCATCGTGACGCCAGCCGCCGGGCGGTTCTGCATCGCTGCGGACCACCCTTCCCTGCCCGGCCATTTTCCCGGGCACCCGGTGGTGCCCGGGGTCGTGCTGCTGGACGAAGTGCTGGCGTGCCTCGCGCCGGGTGCGGTGCTGCTGACCGCGAAGTTCACCGCCCCCGTGCTGCCTGACCAGGTCGTGGAACTGGCGAGCAGCCCGGGCCGCACGCCGGGTCAGGTCGCCTTCACTTGCACGGCGGATGGCCGGACTGTGCTGCATGGCACCGCCGCCGTCACGCCGTGACCGAGTGGTCGCGCAGCCCGGAGCGCGGCGCCGCGTGGCTGGTGCGGCTGATGCTGTGGCTGATGCGGCGCGTGCCATGGTTTGCGGAGCGGATCGTCCTGCCGGGCATCTCGGCCTGGTTCTTCCTGCGCTCCGCCGGCGCGCGGGCGGCGTCGCGAGAGTACCTGGGCATAGCGCTAGCGCGGCCCGCCAGCCTTCTCGATATCTTCTGGCACATCCATGTGTTCGCGGAGTCGATCCTCGATCGCGTGCTGCTGCTGGTGGCGCCGGGGCGCATCGCGATCGAGACGCAAGGTCTGGACCATGTGGAGGCGCTGGCGATGGCAGGCAGAGGGGGCGTGCTGCTGGGCGGCCACCTCGGCAGCTTCGCGGTGCTGCGCGGGCTGGCGGCGCAGTGCCCGGTGCCCGTCAAGATGCTGCTGCACACCGGCAATGCCGGGCCGTTCAGCAAGCAGGTCATGCGCATGGACCCGTCGCTGGCGTCGGACGTAATCCCGATCGGCGACGTCCAGTCCATGCTGCGGGTGCGCGAAGCGGTGGCAGCGGGCGCGCTGGTGGGCATCCTGGCGGACCGGGCGCCTGCCGGCGCACGCACTATCATGGCTCCGTTCTTCGGCCAGCCAGCGGCGTTCCCGACCGGGCCGTTCATCCTGGCGGCCGGGCTGGACGTGCCCGTGCTCACCTTCCGCGGCGTGCGGATCGGGCCAAGGCGCTACCGGGTCGAGTTCGCGCCGTTCAGCGACCGGCTCGTTCTGCGGCGGGCGTCACGGCTGCAGGACCTCACGGGAGCAGCGACGCGTTATGCCCGGTGGCTCGAGGAGGGATGCCGTGCCCATCCGTATAACTGGTTCAATTTCTTCCCGTTTTGGCAGCATGCGCCGGATGGCGGCGCTGCTGCTGGCGACGTTCCCGTGCCTGGCGCAAGCCCAGCCAGCCGGGCCGCCCCTGGCTGAGGTGATGGCGCGGCTGGCGCGGGCGCCGCAGGGCCGCGCCGATTTCGTGGAGGAAAAGAAGCTGGCCGCGCTGACGACGCCGGTACGCAGCGAGGGCCAGTTGATCTACCGCAAGCCGGATCATCTGGAGAAGATCACCACGGCGCCCACGCCAGAAAAGCTGGTGATCGACGGCGACCGACTGGTGATCGACGCCGCCGGGAGCGATGCGCCCCGCGTCGTCGAACTCGGCAGCCAGCCGGAACTGGCGGCGCTGGTGAACACGATCCGCGGGGCCGTGTCGGGCGACCTGGCGATGTTGCAGCGGCTGTATGTGGTGTCGCTCACGGGCAGCGCGTCAGACTGGTCGATCGAGTTGCAGCCGCGCGACCCAGGGGTGGCAAAGCTGGTGAAGGACGTGCGCCTGACCGGCGGGGCCCAGTTGCGCACGATTGAGACGACCGCTCCGGATGGCGATACGGACACGCTGACGATCTCGCCCGTTGGCTGACCAGCGCCGCTGGCCGTTGATGGCCGCCCTGCTGCTGGCGGCGGCATTCACCACGCTGGTGTTCCGCGTCGTGGACGTGCGGACGGACATGGTGGCGTTCCTTCCGCAGGGCCGCACTCCGGCCAGCCGGTTCATGCTGCAGCAGTTGCAGTCCGGCGCAGCGTCCCGGTTGATCCTGATGGGTATCGAGAACGCGCCGCCGGTGGAGCTGGCGCGTATCAGCGGGGCGTTGGCGGGCGAACTGAACGCGACGGGGCTGTTCAGCCTGGTCAGCAATGGCCAGCAGGCGTCGCTGGGCAGCGATGCGCAACGATTGTTTTCGGACCGGTATCTGCTGTCCCCGGCGGTGACAGCGGAGGCGTTCACCACGGAGGCGTTGCGGGCCGATCTGCAATCGCTGCTGAAGGCGTTGCAATCCTCGGCGTCGCCGGTTGCGGTGCAGTTCGGCCTACCAGACCCGACGGGCGCGTTCCCGGCCATGGCCGGGGCATGGATCGGGGCGGCGAAGGTGCGGACGGTGAACGGCGTGTGGTTTGCGGCCGACCGGGTCCGGGCGCTGCTTGTGGTGCAGACACGGGGCGACGGAATGGATATCGGCGCGCAGGAGGCAGCCGACGCAGCGGTGCAACGGGCCTTCGCCGCTAGCAACCCCGGCCCGGCGGTGCTGCTTCAATCCGGCCCGGCGGTGTTCGCGCGGCAGACTGCGGCGGCGATCCGGTCGGACGTTCAACTGCTGTCGATCGTGTCCAGCGTGCTCGTGGTGGGGCTGCTGTATTGGCGCTTCCGCTCGCTGACCGTGCTGGCGGCAGTGGCGACGCCGGTGGTGGTCAGCGTGGCGGTGGCGGCGTTGGCGGTGCAGGCGGTGTTCGGCTTCGTGCACGGGGTGGCGCTGGGGTTCGGGATGACCATGCTGGGTGTGACCGTGGACTACCCGGTGCTGTTCATCGGCCACCGTAAGGTGGGGGAGCCGGCAGCCGGCACGCTGCGGCGGATCGGGCGCGCCTTCGCGCTGGCGGTCGCCTGCGCGGCACTGGGGCTGACCGGGATGATCTTCGCCGGGTTTCCCGGGATCGCGCAGCTCGGGCTGTTTGCGGTGGCGGGGGTGCTGACCGCCGCAGCGCTGACCTGGGCGGTGCTGCCGCCGCTGATCGTGGCGGCGAAGCTGGCGCCGGTGTGGGCTGGCAATCCGGGGCATTTGCTGCGCATCGAGACAGTTCGCACGTGGCGGCTCTGGGGTCTGCTGCCGGTTGCCGCCGCAGCGGTGTATCTGCTCGTGGTTGGGGGGCCGGCTTGGGAAGGTGACATCGCCAACCTCAGTCCGGTTCCGCGCGCCCTGTTGGCGCTCGATGAGGAGTTACGAGGCGAAGTGGGCGCACCGGACCTTGGCGATGCCGTAGTGGTGCAAGCGCCGTCGGCGGACGCCGTGCTCACGAAGCAGGAGGCGCTGCTGCCGGCGATCCAGCGACTCGAAGCCGAGGGCAAGGTGAAGGCGGTCGAAGCGGCGGCGCTGCTGCTGCCCTCGGCGGCGACGCAGGCCAAACGGCAGGCCGCCCTGCCCAGCCCGGCGGTCTTGCAGGCGCGATTGCAGGAGGCGGGACAGGGCCTGCCGTTCAGCCCCGGGGCGTTCGCGCCGTTCGAGCAGGCGGTGGCGGCGGCCAAGACCGCGCCGCCGGTGACGCTCGACAGCCTGGACGCGCCCGCGATCCAGGCTCGGCTGCGGGCAGAATTGTTCGCGCACGATGGGGTTTGGTACGGCCCGATAACGTTCTCCGGGGTGGCCGACGCGGCCGCAGTCAAGGCGTTGGCGAGCGACGGTGCGATGTTCGTGGACACGCATGCGGAAACAAATGCGCTGGTGTCCGGCGCTGCCGGGCGGGCGATCGACTGGCTGCTGGCCGGGGCGGTGGCGGCAATCCTGGTCATGCTGGCGGGGCTGCGACAGCCGCTTATGGTGCTGCGAATCGTGCTGGCGCTGGCGGCCACGGTGCTGGTGACGGTGGCGCTGCTGACCCTGGCCGGCGTGCGTCTGTCACTGTTGCACGTGGTTGCGCTGCAATTCACCATCGGAGTCGGGCTCGACTACGCGCTATTCTACGCCCGCCGCCAACTGGACGCGGAGGAGCGTGCCCGCACGCTGCGCACGCTGGTCACCTGCAACCTTATGACTTTGCTGACCTTCGGGCTACTCGCGGTCTGCCGCACGCCCGTGCTGTCCGCGATCGGTTTGACCGTTGCAATCGGCGCGGCATCCGCCATGTCCCTCACATTCCTGTTTGTCGGATCACGCCCGATTCCTGATGCCCAGTAGGTCCCTCGCCCTCACTGCCGCCACCGCCATCAGTGCGATGGGCCAAGGCGCCGGCGCCATGCATGAGGCGCTGCGGTCCGGGCGCAGCGCATTGCGGCCGAACGATTTCGACGAAGGCGCCGGCTGGATCGGCCGGGTGGCCGGCATCGAGGAGCACCGGCTGCCCGCATCGCTGTCCGAATACGATTGCCGCAACAACCGCCTGGCGGACATGGCGCTGCAAACCGACGGCTTCGATGCCAAGGTGGCCGCGGCGGCGCAGCGCTACGGGGCGGACCGGATCGCCGTGGTGCTCGGCACCAGCACATCGGGCGTGCTGTCCTGCGAGGACGCCTATCGGGATCGCGGACCGGATGGCGCTTTGCCGGCCGGGTTCCACTACAGCCAGACGCACGACATGTTCTCCTCCGCGCGCTATCTTCGCTCGGCGCTGGGGTTGCGCGGGCCGGCCTTGGTGGTGTCCACGGCGTGCGCGTCCTCGGCCAAGACGTTCATCGAGGCGCGGCATTTAATGGCCGCCGGGTTCTGCGATGCCGCGGTGGTCGGCGGGGTGGACACGCTGTGCCGGCTGACCTTGCGCGGCTTCGGCGCGCTGGGCCTGATCTCCCCAGTGCCGTGCCGCCCGTGCGACGCGGCGCGCACCGGCATCTCCATCGGCGAAGCCGCCGGGTATGCGCTGCTCGAACACGGCGACGGCCCGGTGCGGCTGCTGGGCGCGGCGGCGACCTCGGACGGCTACCACATGTCGTCGCCGCATCCGGAGGGTGCGGGCGCGGCCGGTGCGATGCGGGGCGCTTTGCGAGGCGCCGGAATGGATCCAGCCGAGGTGGATTTCGTCAGCCTGCATGGCACGGGCACAAAGGCGAACGACGCGATGGAGGATGCCGCGGTCACCGCAGTGTTTGGACCGGGCCAGGCCTGCGCCTCCGGAAAAGGCGGCGCCGGGCACACGCTCGGCGCGTCGGGCATCCTGGGCGCGATGACGGCCTGGCTGATGATGGAGCACGGCTTCATGCCCGGCTGCATTGGCATGGCCGAAGCTGACCCGGCGTTTGAGGCGCGCGTGCTGCCGGTCACCGAGCAGCGGCCGGTGCGCGTGGCGATGGCCAACTCGTTCGGCTTTGGCGGCATCAACTGCAGCCTGCTGTTCGGGGCCGCCTGATGGTCAGCGTCGCCGGTTTCGGCCTGCTCGGGCCGGGTCTGCCGGGATGGGAAGCGAGCCGGGCTGTGCTGGCCGGACAGGCTGCCTGGCAGGATGGTGAGGTCGTGCTCGGGCCGCCCGCCCTGCTGCCGGCTACGGAGCGGCGGCGCACCGGCGTCACGGTGCGGCTTGCGTTGACGGTGGCGGCGGAGGCGGCACGCGGGTTGACGGCCGGATCGCTGCGCACGGTGTTCGGCAGCGGCAACGGTGACGGGGCAACGGTCTGCGCGATCCTGGAGGAACTGTCGCGGCCGGACGGGATGGTGTCGCCAACGCAGTTCCATAATTCGGTGCACAATGCCGCGGCGGGATATTGGTCGATCGGCGCCGGGTCGATGCGGCCTGCCACTTGCCTCGGGTGCCATGACTGGACGTTCGCGGCCTCGCTGATGAAGGCAGTGGCCGAGTGCGAGGTGGAGGGCGAGCCGGTGCTGCTGTGCGTGTACGACTCGCCCCTGCCTGCGCCGCTGGACGCCATCCGCCCAACGGCAAACGTGTTCGGCATGGCGCTCGTCCTGAACCCGGACGGGCCGGGTGCGCGCGTGGCCCTGCGGTGGGAGGCGGAGGCAGCGCAGGATCACGCCCCGCTGGCCCCCAACCTGCGACCGCTCGCCGCGAGCAACCCGGCGGCGCGCAGTCTGCGCCTGCTGGAGTGCCTGGCGCGCGGCGGTTCGCACGTGTTCGACGTCGGCCTGCTGGATGGCCGACTGGCCGTGTCCGTCACCGATTGAGCGTTGATATTGCAGCCTTGATCCCGCATCAGGGCGCGATGTGCCTGCTGGACAGCGTGGTGACGTGGTCGGACGAGGCCATCGTCTGCCGCGCGACGTCCCATCTGCGGGCCGACAACCCGCTGCGCCGCAACGGCCGGCTGGCTGCGGTGTGTGGCATCGAATACGTGTTGCAGGCGGCCGCGGTGCATGGCGCGCTGCGTGGCGGGGGCGTTCAGCCGCCGGGCTATCTGGCGTCGCTCCGCATGCAGAGCCTGGCGGCGGACCCGATCGATGACCCGGCGCTCGGCGCGCTGCTGGCGGAAGCCCGCTGCGAGCATGCGGGCGACACCGGGCTGATCTACCAGATCGCCTTGCGTGGCGAGGATGGCCGCACCCTGCTGGCCGGCCGGGCCACCATCATCCTAGGCCCGCCGTGAAGCGCGCCCTGGTCACCGGCGGCGCTTCGCCGATCGGGGAGGCGATTTGCCGCCGGCTGGCTGCGGACGGCTTGCACGTCATCGTCCACGGCTACTCCAACCCGGCCGCCGCACACGCACTTGCCGAGGCAATCGGTGGCGAGTCCCTAGTTTGCGACATCACCGGCGTGGACGCGACCGCCGCCGCCCTTGCGCCCGTGCTG
>CAZZVB010000143.1:0-12074 GCA_964657445.1 uncultured Burkholderiaceae bacterium
ACCAGCGCACCCTGGCGGCCCTGAAGGTCGCCGGGTGGTCGCCCAGCCGCTGCATCCCGCATGGCGGCCACCAGATGTCGCTCAACATCGCCGCCGGGTTGGGGCTAGGCGGCAATGAGAGCTACCCCGACCTGTTCCAGCCTTATGGCGGCTTTCCGGATGGAGTGCGCGTGCAAGACAGTCACATCACCATGCCGGAGCTGCCCGGTATCGGCTTCGAGGGCAAATCCGACCTGATCCGCGTCATGCGGGACCTGGCATGATCCCGCGTCCCGCCGCGCGTCCGCTGCCGCCGGAATGGCCGCGGGGGCGCAGCCTCGCCGTGTCCGTCAGCGTCATGCTGGAGGGCTGGAGCGACAACGCCGCACCCGGCGTGGGCCCGATGGGCAACGTGCTCAAGGCCGGGACGCTCGACCTGCAAGGGCGGTCCTGGGCGGAGTATGGCGCAAAGGAAGGCGCTTGGCGTCTGCTGGATGTGCTGGACGCCGCCGGGGTGAAAGCCGTGTTCTACGTCAGCGGCATCCTGGCCGACCGCTACCAGCCGCTGATGCAGGCGATCACCGGCGCCGGCCACGCCATTGCCGCACATGGTTGGGGGCAGGAGATCATCCCCGCCACGCAATCAGCCGAGGACGAGGAGCGGGATATGCAGCGCTGCCTGCAAGCCCTGGAGGCGGCCAGCGGCATGCGCCCGCGCGGCTGGCTCAGCCCGCGCTGCACGCCGAGCGAACGTACCACCGCGCTGCTGGCGAAGGCGGGGCTGGGCTGGCACGCGGACTATTTCGACGAGGATCTTCCCCGCATGGTGCAGACGCCCTCCGGCCCGATCACGGCAGTGCCCTTCACCATGGAGGTGAACGACATGCCGCTGTCCGTACGGTACGGCAACGAGCCGGAAGCGTTCAGCCGGACCCTGGGCCGCATCCTCGAGGGGTGGCCGGGGTTGGGTGGCCGCCCTGCATGCCTCGATGTCACGGCGCACGCCCACGTCTATGGCCGCCCGATGGGTGCGATCGAGTTCAAGCGGTCTTTGGAGTTGCTCCGGCAGCACGAGGCGTTCGTGTGGATCACCGACCATGACACGCTTGGCCGGATTTTCAGCGCGTAGGATGGGCAAGCAAAGCGCGACCCATCATGGGCAGTCCGGTGATGGGTCGCGCTTCGCCCGTCCTACGTCAGCTCGGCGACGTTCGCGGCTGTTAGCATTCGCACGGTGGCTCCGCGCAAGATGACCAGCAGCTTGGCCGTCTCCTCCAGTTCCTCGGCGGCGTAAACGGTCGCCGTCAGCACCTTCCCGCTGACCACCGGGCCATGGTTGGCCAGCAGCACGGCGCTGTAACGCCCGCCCAGCGCCGTGATCAGCGCCCCTCCGGACGGATCGCCCGGACGGAAATACGGCACCAGCCTCACCCGCCCGACCCGCATCACGACGTAGGGGGTGAGCGGCGGGATGCAGTCCTGCGGGTCCAGGTCGGCGAGGCACGACAGCGCGGTCGCGTAAGTCGAGTGCAAATGCACCACGGCGCCGGTGCCCGGCCGCGTGTCGTAGAAGGCGCGGTGCAGGAACACCTCCTTCGACGGCTTGTCGCCCGCGACATGGTTGCCGGCTTCATCCAGCTTGCTGATCCGCGCCGGGTCGAGCGTGCCGAGGCAGCTATTGGTCGGCGTGATCAGCCAGCCGTCGTCGAGCCGGGCGCTGATGTTGCCGGCCGAGCCCACCGAGTAGCCGCGTTCGAATAGGGAGCGTGCCAGCCGCGTCATCTCGTCGCGCAGTGCCGTCTCGTTCACCATACTCTCCCTGTTTCGTGCGGGCTATCGCGTGTGGCTGCGATCCGTCCCATCATGGCCGCATCCACGGCGTCGCGCCGCCGCTAGCGTTGCCGAAGTGAACGCGCGGCAGCCGTTCCCGCAAGCGGTTTGAGCGCAATGCCTGGCAGGGAAGCAGGAGACCAAGGATGACCGACGCGGCTGGCCGCACCCTCACGCTGAAATGTGCCCTGGTGGTTAAGGGCGCGTTCGACGCTTCCGTGGTGCCGGCCTTCGAAGCGAAGTCCGGCGCCGTGCTGCAAATTGTTTGGGCGCCGACTACTGTCATCATGTCCCAACTGGCGGCAGGGGACACCGCGGACGCCGTACTCATCCTCTCCGAATCGGTCGATGAGCTGGCCACCCAGGGCAAGGTGGACGCCCGCACGAAACGCGACATCCTGCGCTCCAGCATCGGCGTGGCCGTGGCTGCGGGCGCGCCGCATCCGGACATCGCCACCCTCGACGCGTTCAAGCGCGCAATGACCGGGGCGCGCGCCGTCTGCTATACCCGCGGCGGGCAGAGCGGTGTGCACTTCGCCCCGATGATTGAGCGGATCGGCATCGCGGATGCGGTCAACGCAAAGGCCGTCATCATCCCCTCCGGCTTCACCGCTGAAAAGCTGGTCACCGGGGAGGCGGATATCGCCATCCAGCAACTGAGCGAACTCGTTGCCGTGCCAGGCATCGAGATCGTGGGGCCGCTGCCGGACGAGGTGCAGAAAGTCACCACCTTCGCCGCCGCCGTCATGACCGCGTCGCCAAACGCCGACCTCGCGGCACGCTTCATCGCCCACCTGACGTCCGACGCATCCTTCGCCGCTTACCAAGCCACGCGGCTGGACCCGGTCCGCGGCTGACTGGAGGGGTTTCGATGCCGAAGCTGACCGCGAACCTGAAATGGCTGTTCACGGAGCACACGCTGTTGGAGCGGTTCGATGCCGCGGCGCGGGCCGGCTTCACAGCCGTCGAACTGGCCACGCCATACGAGCAACCTGTCGCCGCGCTGCAAGCCAAGCTGCGCGACTGCGGACTTCGGATGATCCTGATCAACACCCCCGTCGGCGACAAGGCGCGCGGCGAACACGCCGGGCTGGCGTGCCTGCCAGACCGCCGGGACAGATTTCGCGATGACCTGAGCAAAGCGCTCGACTACGCCACCGGCCTCGGCTGCACGCTGCTGCATCTGCAATCGGGCATCCTGCCGTCCGGTGTCACTCGGGACCGCGGCTGGGCGACCTACCTGGCCAACGTGTTCTGGGCCGCCGAACTCGCCCAAGCAGCCGGAGTGCGGCTCATGCTGGAGCCGATCAATAATACGGACATTCCCAACTACCTGCTGCGCACGCAGGAGGAAGGGGCGGCGATCATCGAAGCGATCGGGCGGGACAAGGCCGGCCTGCAATTCGACATCTATCACTGCCAGGTCGAGCAAGGCAGCGTGACCCGGCGCATGCGCGAGTTGATGCCCATCATCGGCCACATCCAGGTCGCCGACTCACCGGGCCGGCATGAGCCGGGGACGGGCGAACTGAACTGGGACTTCCTGTTCCGCGAGATCGACCGGCTTGGCTATGACGGCTGGGTCGGCTGCGAGTACATCCCAGCGGCCGGAACGGCTGAGGGGCTAGGCTGGCGGGCCCGCTTCGGTCTTGCCGGGTAGCACGCGCGAGCCGCGATCATCGCCGACGACCTGTCGGGCGCCTGCTACTGGAAGCACTGCGGCAAGGAATCGCGCTCGCCCTCGCCGCCTAGGCAAACCATCCTTCCTTCGCCCCGTTGTGCTGAAAACCTACTCCATTGAACAGCCGGCGCATTCAGTATGATGGCCCAGCGATGACCGACGCCTTCGTGAGCGGCCCCGGCCAGCAGGGCCAGAGCCCATCGCTGCGGGAGCAGCGCCTGGCGGCACTGTTGGACAGCCTGGTGGCGTTTGCGGTGATCGCGACCGACATCGAGCGCCGGGTCACCGAATGGAACACCGGCGCTGAGCGCATGTTTGGCTGGCAGCGCGGCGAAATGCTTGGCCAGTCGGTCGATCGCATCTTCATCCCCGAGGACCTGGCGCGCGGCGAGCCTGTCACCGAAGCGAAAACGGCCATGGACCAAGGTCAAGCCGCCGACGAGCGCTGGCATCTACGAAGCGACGGCTCGCGGTTCTGGGGCAGCGGCTCGATGATGCCGTTGCGGGGCGAGGGCGGGGACCACCTGGGCTTCCTGAAGGTCGTCAGGGACCGGACCCAGCAACACGAGAAGGGCAGGGCCCTTGAACGGGCAGCTGCGCTACGGCTGGCGCAGTTGGAAGTGGATGACCGGCTGCGCGATATGGATGACCCGGCGACGATGTCATTCGCCGCCGCCGAGATCATCGGCCGCACTCTAAACGTCAGCCGCGCCGGATACGGCACGATCGATCATATCGCCGAAACGATTACGATCGAGCGCGATTGGAACGCACCCGGCATCAGCAGCCTGGCCGGCGTCTTGCACTTTCGCGACTACGGCTCCTACATCGAGGACCTCAAGCGCGGCGAGACCGTCGTATTCGCCGATGCGCGGCTCGATCCGCGCACCGCATCCACAGCCAGCGCCCTGGAAGCGATCAGCGCGCGCGCCGTGGTCAACATGCCGGTCACGGAGCAAGGCGGCCTCGTCGCCCTCCTCTATCTGAACCATGCCATGCCGCGCGAATGGCCGGACGAAGAACTCGTCTTCCTGCGCGGAACCGCGGAGCGGACGCGAGTCGCGATCGAACGCCGCCGGGCCGAAAAAGACCTGCGCGCACTGACAGCATCGCTGGAGGCGCAGGTTTCCGCGCGCACGGCGGAGCTGATGCAAGCCGAAGCGGCACTCCGCCAAAGCCAGAAGATGGAGGCGGTGGGCCAGCTCACCGGCGGCCTGGCGCATGACTTCAACAACCTGCTCACCGGCATTGTCGGCAGCCTCGAACTTCTGAGTGCCAGGGTGGCGCAAGGCCGGACCGGCGAACTCAATCGCTATGCGGCCGCGGCACAGGGCGCCGCCAAGCGGGCGGGCGCGCTAACCCAGCGGCTGCTCGCCTTCTCGCGGCAGCAGGCGCTGGAGCCCAAGCCCACCGACCTGAACCGTCTGGCCGCCGGTATGGAGGAGCTAATCCGGCGCACCATCGGACCAGCCATTACGCTGGAGACAGTGGCGGCAGGCGGACTGTGGGTCACGCAGGTCGATCCGGGACAGCTGGAAAACGCGCTGCTGAACCTCTGTATCAACGCGCGCGACGCCATGCCCGGCGGCGGTCAGCTTACCATTGAGACAGCCAACCGCTGGCTGGACGAGCGCAGCGCCAAGGAGCGTGACTTGCCGCCGGGTCAATACGTCTCGCTCTGCGTGAGCGACAACGGCAGCGGGATGCCGCCGGACGTGGTGGCAAGGGCGTTCGATCCGTTCTTCACCACGAAGCCGATCGGTCAAGGCACCGGGTTAGGGCTGTCCATGGTGTACGGCTTCGCCCGGCAATCCAACGGGCAAGCCCGCATCTACTCCGAACCTGGCCAGGGGACGATGGTCTGCATCTATCTGCCCCGCCATCAAGGGCCGGCTCCCGACACGCAGTCTCCGGTCGAAACGGCAGACGCGCCACGGGCCGAACGCGGCGAGACGGTCCTGATCGTGGACGACGAGCCGACCGTGCGCATGCTGGTGACCGAAGTGCTGGAGGAACTGGGCTACACTGCCATTGAGGCTGTCGATGGCGCGTCGGGGCTGCAAATGCTGCAATCCAACAGGCGGGTCGATCTGCTGGTCACCGATGTCGGCCTGCCGGGCGGAATGAACGGCCGCCAGATGGCTGACGCCGCCCGTGTCACGCGACCTGGCCTGAAGGTGCTGTTCATCACCGGGTTCGCCGAGAACGCCGTTCTCAGCCACGGCCACCTTCCGCCCGGCATGCAGGTGCTGACAAAGCCGTTCGCGATCGAGGCGCTCGGCCATCGCATCAAGGGGTTGATCACCGGCGCCAAGTAGCGCGTTGCGGGGCAGCGATGTCCTGCAGCATAGTCGCCGCCGCTGCAGGATGAGTCCGTGCCCCAATCGACCGAGACCGTTCGCCAGGCCGTCAGCCTCGCCCGGGACGTGGCGCCCGACCTCGGCGTCGTGCTGATCACCCATTACCCTGACGCGGATACGCTGGACACGCTGCGGCCGGGTCAAACCGAGCTGCAGCAAGTGCAGGCTGTGAACCGCGCCGTTGCGGCGGAGATGCTGGACGCCGGCGTCGAAGTGCTGGTGCAGCGTGCCGACCGGGCCGCGTTCCGGCGCTATATGTCCGCCCACGACGACACGCACGAAAACCGCCTCGGCTGGATTGATCGCACCCGCCTGCTCCGCGGCGCAGAGGCACTGGCGCTGCTGGGGATCGACATGGCGCCGCCATCCCCGCCTGCGCAGTTCAGCAAGGCGCCAGGACCGGTCGCGGACCAGCTACTGGACGCCTACGGCGACGAGGATGACGGCGCATTCGATGCCCTGGTGCAGGCGCTGCTCTCCGCCGGGCGAACCGACGTGCTTGACCTGGCCGTCCGCAAGCTGACGGAGAGCGAGGGCGATGAAGCCGGCGATGACCTGAACTGGGTGTTTCTGGTCGCAGCCGAGGGCGCGGCAATCGGCCCATCCGGCTGGGCCGAACTGGTCGCTTTGCCCGTGGCGTTACCCGCCGGCGATCTGCCGGACGGAGAGGAACTGGGGGAAGGGTTCATTCAGTCCGGCGCGCTCGCGGGGAGCGAGGAAGTTCGCCTGCTTCCAGGCTGGCGCTCGCCGGACGCGCTGGCCGAATTGTCGTTTGCCGCCGTCCGCCGGGTCCTGCTCGATCTGGTGGATGGCAGGCCGCCGCGTGACCTGCCGCCGGGCGACACGGACGAACTGACCCGGCGTGGCTTCGGTGTGCTGCTCGGCCTTCGTCTCGATTGGGCGATCCCGGTCTGGGATCAGATCGCGGCGGCCGGCGGCCTGCCGGACGAGCCGGATGACGAGGCCGAGACTCCGGAGGAGGCCCGCCGATCCGCAGTGTTCGATCAGTGGCGCGGCAGCGTTTTCCAGCAGGGGCAGGGCTGCGTTCCCTTGGGGCTGGTAGCCATGTCCCAGGTTGCGAACGAGATCGCAGACTTCCTCGCCGAGGCTGGCGAGCAGACGAGCGGCCTCGACGAGATCCGGGAGTTCGTCGCGGCCTGCCGCAGCAAGGCGCCGGGAGAGGACGTGGTGTGCCATCCCGAGATCGCCGGCAATGCGCTCGAGCTGTCCGTTTATACTGAGGCTGGGCAATTTATCGACGGGTTGACGATCCCGGCCAGCAAACTTCCCGTTCCCGCCGAGGAGATGCCGCCGCTGATCGGCGCCTTCGTGCGGCTCGCCCCAGGGCAGGGGCAGCCCTGATGCCGCAGCCCACCGATATCTTCGCGACGGCTGGCGGCGGCGTGGTTTGCCGTGCAATGGGATATCGTGCCACACCCCGTCACGATGGCTTATTCGCAATCCATTTGTCTTAGACCTGCGCCTTCGAACGCGGTGATGGCCGCCCTGATCTGTTGCGTGTAGTTCGCGTGATCGAGCGCTCTTCGGAATATCTGAATTGTGACCTGGCCCGAATAGGTTGATGCCAACAGCGTCAACGTGCCTGGACCTTCATAACTCAAGCTGCCGGAGGCGCCCAACGATGCATGGGCGTTTGCATGATCCAACTTGAATTTATTGTCTGTCGTGTAGGATTGAAGCGCTTTTGCAATGGCAGCCAGGTCTGCCGACGGTGTGTCCACCGAGACCAACAATATGCAGGCAGACGCCTCTGAACTGATAAGGCCCGATAGTGGAGGCGGCAGCGACAGCGCGCCGAGCGGACCCATTTGAACGCCAAGCCAGGTAGTGCCGGCTAGCAGGATGCAGCCGAGGCCGACGAGGGTGATCAGCAGAGGGCGCTTGCGCATTGCCACGTCGGCTGATGGCTTGGCTTGGTCGGCATCAACGATGTCCACTTGGGCTTAACGTCGGGACGGCCGGCTACGGGAGCGGCTCTATGAAAGCAAAAACGCCAACGCATCCGCGCAAGGCTGCTCCACCTTCAACGCCAGCAACTCGTCAGCCCGGGTGCGCCCGAGATTGATCGCGGCGACTGGCTTGCCGGCCTTGGCTGCCGACTGGACGAAGCGGAAACCGGAATACACCATGAGGGATGACCCGACGACCAGCATCGCGTCGGACTGCTCCAACGCCTGGTAGGCGGCCTCCACCCAGCTTTTCGCTACGTTCTCGCCAAAGAACACCACGTCGGGCTTGAGCACGCCGCCGCAGGCCCGGCACGGGGGCACGACGAAGGACCGGAAATCCGCTCCCTCGAGGTCAGCATCGCCATCCGGCGCTTCCGTGGCGCTCAACCCTGACCAATCCGGGTTAAGCCGCACCAGCTCGCCCTGCAGGTCGCGTCGCGCGATGGTCTCGCCGCAGCCCATGCAGCGGACGGTGTCGAGCCGGCCGTGAAGGTCGATCACCCGCTGGCTTCCGGCTGCCTGGTGCAGCCGGTCCACGTTCTGCGTCAGCAGCAGCTCACATTTGCCCATGGCTTCCAGCCGGGCGAGCGCGTGATGGCTCCGGTTGGGCTTGGCCTTCCCGAACGCCTGCCAGCCGATCAGGCTGCGCGCCCAGTAGCGCTTGCGTGTGTCCTCGCTTCCGGTGAAGGCCTGGAAGGTGACGGGCTGCGGCCGCTTCCACTGGCCATCGGCGTCCCGGTAGTCGGGAATGCCGGAGTTCGTGCTGCATCCCGCCCCGGTCAGCACGAATAGCCGCTGGTGGTGATCGATGAAGTCCTGCAGTGCCGCGCTCATGCCGGACATGTAGGTTGCGCGGTGGCGAGACGCTATACGGCCGCTGGTGAGTTTCTCGACTAGGCGGCGTGGGGCACGAACTGTTGCAAGACGCTGACCTGCGGCGATGCGGCGCCGTTCACCGGCTCTGTCGAGAAGCCGTAGCCTTGCGGCCACCAGGGGCCGCCGCCCCACTCCGTGCCGCCTTGCCATACGTCGGAGTGCGCCTGGATGAAGGCCAATTGGTTCTTCATCGCCAGCAGGCTCGCCGGGTCGGACCCGGCGCCGAACTCACCGAGGAACAGCCGGTTGCCGGTCTGCTCGGCCCAAGCGGTCACGGCAACGAGGCGGTCGGCGCCGATGGTGGGCGACACGACGCTGGTATCGCCGCCGCTTTGATCGGCGTCGTTATACTGATGGATTTCGAATGCCATGTTATGGCCGGGATCGACAACGTTGCCGGCAAAAACGCTCGCATTGCCTTGGCTGACGTAGGATGCGCCATTTTCATGGAAGGTTCCTGGAACCAGGATCTCCTGCGTGGCACCCGCCGCCCGGATGGCGGCAATTGCCGGATTGACGGCTTGCAGCCACTGCGCGGGTGTCTGAACGCTCGGCTCGTTCATCAGGCCGAATAGCACGTTGGACTGTCCCACGAAGTGCGTCGCGATCTGGGACCAGAGATTCGCGAAGGAACTGTCTGGTGTGCCGGCGCTACCGACCAGGTTCCCATAGCCGTAACCGTAGTTATGGATGTCCAGATCGACATCCACGCCCTTGCTTGCGGCATAGCTGACGAGATTTTCGATTTGCCCGAGGTATGTGGCATCCAGCGGGCCGTTCTGCACCGGCTGCAGCCGCTCCCACTCCAGCGGCAGCCGGATGATGTTCAGTCCCTCGGACGCATAGGCGTCGATCTCGGCATGGGTGGGGAAGGTGTAGTCCGTGCCGTCCGTTCCGGTCTTTGGGTTCGTAGCGTAGGCCGGGCCTAAGCTAGTGCCGAACTCAGCACCTGACAGGTTCACGCCGAGCAGTTGCAATCCGGGATTGAGCGTATGTGTGGGCGTGGAAACGCTGAAACGAGCCGTATCGCCGGTCGAGAACAGGTTGGCGTTCACGGACGTTAAGTTGCCACCGAACGAGGCATAATTGACGTACAGGTTCCGGTCACCCGCAGGCCCGTTGGCATCGTTGACGAAGGTGACACCGACATCGTGGGTGCCCGCAGTCCAGGACCCGGGTATCGTGATGTCCGAACTCAGTTGCCCCTGGTGCGCCGCAGTGGCCGTGTACACGCCGCCGGCCTGCTTGCCATCGACGGTGACGGTGAACTGGGCATTTCCCTGGTAGGCATCCTCCGCAACGTTGAGGACAAGGGCGCTGGCCGGCGATGCTGGCGTTACTGGCGCAGCCGGTGCTGGCGTGGTGACGGGTGCGCCCACCGTGAAATTCGCCTTGTCGCCCGTCGAGAACAGCGACGCGCCGACGGCCGTCAGGATGCCGTCATACGTCGCCGAGTTAATGTACAGGTTGCGGTCACCGGCCGGTCCGCTGAGATCATTGGTGAACGTCGCGACCACCGTGTGTGGTCCGGAACCCCAATTTCCCATCAGGGTGACGTCCGAACTCTGGCCTGCGTAGTGGTTCCCACTCGCGGTGTACGTGCCGCCGACCTGTTTGCCGTCCACCTTCACGGTGAATTGGGCATCACCCTGGTAGTAGGTGTCGCTGACGTTCAGCACCAGCGTATCGCGCGCCTGGCCACCCACGACGGTCTTGCTCGTCGCCCCGGTCGTCATCAGTGCGGCGTTCACCGGCTGCGTCACGCCGTTATAGGTGATCCCGTCCAGGTAGAGATTGCGGTCGGCGGTGCTGCTCCCGCCATACAGGTCATTCAGGAACTCGACCGAGACAGTGTGCAGTCCCGCCCCGAAGCTCCCGGTGATCGTCACTGCATTGTCGGCGCCGGCAGCGTGGCTGGCCGTGGCGGTCCGGCGGCCACCTGCCTGAACGCCGTCCACGAACACCACGTATTGGGCGTTGCCCTTGTAAGCATCTTCCGACACATCGAGAACAAGGGTGTCAAATGCCTGCTTGATCGCCACGGCGGTCCTCCAGGCACACAGTCGTACCTCTTTTGATAAACTCCTCGGGCGTCCGCTAAATCCGCATGAAGCCGGAGCAATGACCGCGATAAAGCCGAGCCCTGCCCTGCAACGGCTGCGGCGCCACGCACGTGCGGCGACGCTGTTTCCGGCGACGACCCTGAGTGGCGCTGTCCACCGGCTGGGGTTCGTGCAGGCGGACCCAATCCGTTCGCCAGCCCGGGCGCAGGATCTTATTTTGCGGCACCGGGTCGCCGGCTATCGCGCCGGGGATCTGGAACGCAGCTTCAACGGGCTCACGCTGGAGGAGGACTTCCTTTACGCCTACGGCTTCATGCCGGCCGAAACCGCTCGGCTGTTCCACCCGCGCCTTGATCCGGAAAGCGCCGCCGGGCGGCACGAGCCCGCCGGGCTGGCGGCTGATGTGCTAGCGTTCGTGCGGTCGAATGGGATCACTCACCCTGCCGACCTAGTCGAGCGATTCGGCCGCGACCGGGCCGAAAACAACTGGGGCGGCTTTTCCAAGGCCACGACCCGCGTCTTGCACAGCCTGCATCATTACGGGTTGCTGCGCGTCGTCCACCGGCGCGGCGGCATCCGGGTTTATCAGGCGGCCACAGAGATTGAACCGGCCGGTGACCCGCAGGAGCGTGCGCGCCGATTGGTCCTGCTGGTGGCGCGTATCCTGGCGCCCGTTTCGCCAGCCAGTCTGCGCGGCGCCCTGGCCCTGATGGCCCGGCGCAATCCCGGTCTGGGCAAGCTGGCGCCCGTACTCGCCAGCGCGATCCAAGACGGCGCGTTGCAGCAGGAGACGATCGAGGGCGAGACATACCTTTGGCCACTCGCCGATCGTATCTTGCAGGACCCGCCATCCCCGGGCGACGTCCGCTTGCTGGCGCCGTTCGACCCTATTGTCTGGGATCGCCGCCGCTTCGAGCATCTGTGGGGCTGGGAATACCGTTTCGAGGCGTACACGCCCCCGCCGCAGCGGCGCTTCGGCTACTACGCAATGCCGCTGCTATGGGGTTGCGACGTGATCGGCTGGGCCAACGTCCGGCTCGCGTCGGGTGCGTTGGATGTCGTGACGGGCTACGCTGGGCGCGCGCCGAAAAGCCTGCAGTTCCGCCGCGCGCTCGACGCCGAGCTTGGGCGCATGGAGCGTTTTCTGCAGCCACGTGCTACGCTGCCTCGCGTCGCATACCCGGTCGGCTAGCCGGGCGCAGGCGGCTGAGGGAGTGCTCGGCCGAGGTGGCTGTGCATGCGGTCATCGATGTCTCAACGCCGACTTCAACATCGCGGCAGCGTTCATGCCGCGTGGAAACTCCGTTTGACCGTG
>CAZZVB010000144.1:0-12022 GCA_964657445.1 uncultured Burkholderiaceae bacterium
CGCCCGCGCCGCCGCGGCGCTGGAAGGCCGGACGGGCGTGACCGAGGCGGATGTGATGATCGCGGCCCGCCTGGTGCTGGGGCCGCGCGCGACGCAACTGCCGCAGCCGTCGCCCCCGCCGTCTGACGAGGACAGCCAGCAGGACGAGCCGGACCAAGACCAGCCCGACGACGATGGCGGGCCGGATGACCAGTCGGATGCTGACGACCGGCCGCCCGAGGGAATGCTGGACGACGTCGTGCTCGCGGCCGCGAAGGCTGCCATCCCGGCCGGCCTGCTCGCAGCGCTGCAGTCGTCGGCCGCGCCCGCAAAGCGGGCCGATGCGGAGGCAGGCCGGGTCGGCGGCGCGAGGCAATCGCAGAAGCGCGGCCGGCCGATCGGCACGCAGCGCGGCAAGCTGGTCGCAGGTGCGCGGCTGAACGTGCTGGAGACGCTGCGCTGCGCCGCCCCTTGGCAGGCCATGCGCCGCCGCGCCGCGCCGCACGCGACGGCGAAGGTGCTGGTGCACCCCGAGGACTTCCGCATCACGCGGTTCGAAGAGCGCACGCAGAGCACCGTCATCTTCGTGGTGGATGCATCCGGATCCTCGGCGCTGAACCGGCTCGGTGAGGCCAAGGGCGCGGTCGAGCTGCTGCTGGCGGATTGCTACGTGCGCCGCGACCAGGTGGCGCTGATGGCGTTTCGCGGCCAGTCCGCCACGCTGCTGCTGCCGCCGACGAGTTCGCTGGTGCGCGCCAAACGCAGCCTGGCGGGTCTGGCAGGTGGCGGGGGCACGCCGATCGCAAACGCCATCGACCAGGCGTCGGAGCTGGCCGATCACGTGCGGCGCAAGGGGCAGACGCCGTTCATCGTCATGCTGACGGATGGGCGCGCCAATATCGGCAAGGACGGTTCACCCGGCCGCGCGAAAGCCGGCGAAGATGCGAAGCAGGCTGCGCGCACGCTGCGCTCAGGCGGTTTTGCCTGCATGCTGATCGACACCTCGCCGGTTCCGCAGCCGCAGGGGCGGGATTTGGCCGCTGAGATGGGGGCGACGTATTTGCCGCTGCCTTATGCGGACGCGACTGTGCTGTCGAAAGCGGTCAAGGCTACGCGGGACGCCTAACTTCTCGCGGGTAACAAGCCCTCTCCTGCTGGAAAAGGGTTTGATGAGGGACTTGCCGCCAAGACCGGCTGATACGCGGCGTCGCCCCTCACCGCGGCCCTCTCCCAAAGGGAGAGGGGGAAGGCGTTGCTACTTCGCGTCAGCCGCCGGCAGCGGGACCGGGTTGGCGGAGAGCGAGCGCAAGTAGGCGATCACGTTCGCCCGGGCTTGCGGGCTGGGCAGCCCGGCAAAGCTCATCTTCGTGCCCGGCGCATAGGCGGATGGCTTCTTCAGCCACTCGTTCAGCTCGTCATACGTCCACGGACCTTCCTTGGCCTTCAGCGCCGCGGAGTAAGCGTAGCCTTCCATGTGCGCGTGCGGGCCGCCAACGACACCGTACAGGTTGGGGCCAAGCCCGGCCTTGCCGCCCTCGTTGAAGCTATGACAGGCGATGCAGCCGGATGTCATGGTCTGCTTCTGCCCGGCCGCGACATCGGCGGATGCCAGCAAGGTGGCGATTGGCGGATCGCCCGCAGGAGCCGCGCCAGCGGCAGCGGGAGCGTCGGTCGACGCCTTCTGCGCAGCCTGGGCAGGGACCGGCGGCAACGCTTCCGGAGTGGCGGACAGGGTGCGGAGATAGTCGATGATGTCGGCGCGGCCCTTGGCGTCCTTCCATCCGGCATAGCTCATCTTGGTGCCCGGCGCGTAAGCGCGCGGGTTTTTCAGCCATTCGTAAAGCTCGTCATAGGTCCACGGACCCTGCTTGCCCTTCAGGGCAGCGGAATACTCATAGCCGACCATATGGGCATGCGGGCCGCCGACGATGCCGTAGAGATTGGGCCCGACGCCGGCCTTTCCGCCTTCATTGAAGCTATGGCAGGCAACGCAGCCCTGCTTGACCGTATCGGCCTGGCCGCGGCCCGGATCGGCCGACGCCAGCAGAAGGGCAACCGGCGGATCAGCCTGCTCGGCCGGTGCACCCGCGACGGGCGCGGTCTCAGCCTTGATCTCGATAGCGGGTTTCGAAAGCTTTACGGGATGCACGAGGGCGTCGCCCAGCAACCCCGACCCCAGAAACGCGATGCCTGCCACCAGAACCGCGGCAGCCGCTTTGTTGATCTCTAAACTATCCATGTCGGCACCCTGCAGCTTCGACGCGCACCCGACCGCCGGGAGCACGTCTAGCCGGAGAGTGATGTAGGGCAAAGCGGGTTTTGGCAACCCGCTTTGCGTCCTACAGCCAGGCTATTGAGTGACTTTCGGCGGCGGTTGCCCGCCCAGCTCCGGGTAGCTCTGCGCCATGCTGACCCCGAGGAGCGGTTTGAACGCGCCCTGGTGGCAGGTGGTGCAGTTCACCTTGGCGGTGTCCCCCGACACCCCCAGCCGATAGGGCGGGAACACGGAGTGCAGCGGGTCCATGTAGTTGTCGTTCACGTCGCGGACCATCCGGATGCCATACCAGGCGGTCGTACGTTGCGGCGTGCTCTGGCTCCAATCGGCGAAGGCCCGTGAGTTGTGGCAATAGGTGCAGTTCACCCCCAACGCGGTGGAGAAGTGCATCATCAGCGCATAGGTCCATTCGGCGTTCTTGATCGACTGCCGGTCCGTCCCCGGCAGCGCCTGGGTGGCGTTGACCCGGATGTTTTTCGCGTCTTCCAGGAAAGGCTGGAACGCGTCGTTCGGCAGGGACGCGTAGCCGATGGCCTTATTGGCGCCGTTCACCCCCATGTCCGACTCGGCCACGCCCTGCGGCCGGACCGGCACCTGGTCGAACCAGATGTTGACGGGGATGTTGTTGCCGCGGTGGCAGGTGTAGCAGGTGACGCCCGTCGCGACGACGTGGGTCTGCCAGTCCTCGTTGATGTGTTGCGTCATCTGGATCATGCGGCGGGCGACGACCTTGGTGTATTTCTCGTCGGACGCCATGTTCGCCAGGTTGTGGCAATAGACGCAGCCCTGCTGCGGCGCCACCCAGGTGGTGAGCGAGGCCATCGTGCGGGTGAACTGGCCGACGGTGATGTCGCCCAGCACCTGCACGTTCTTGTAGGTGACGCCAGCCTTCGGACCCACCGGCGGGAGTTGCGGCAAGGACGGCGGGATCTGGTTCAGAGCGACGTCCTGCGCGAGCTTGGACGGCTCGTAGATCTGCTGCATCGCCGTGCCGCGATAGCCGCGCTGCACGGTGATGGCGCCTGGCCGTTCGAAGGTGAACAGCAACCCGATCGCGGCAACGACGCCGATCACGGCAAAGATGCGAAGGAGGTTCATCGCGGCGCTCCTGGCAGGGTCAGCGGGTCCACCATCGGGCCGAACATCTGCGGGTATGGCGCGGCGATACCGTGCTTCACGCCCCAGAGATACCAGTTATCGACGACCGTCCCCGTCAGCAGAATACCTATTCCGCCCGTAAGTGGGCACAATACGGCAAACCACCAGGCCCAGCGATGGAAGGATTCGAAGCTTGCATTGAACCCCATCGTCCAGCGCCAGAAGATGCCCGCCCGCTCGGCCGCGGTGCCGCGATCGACGATCTGCTCGACCTCACGCTCCCCGCCGAAGCGGCTGACAGCCAGGATGGTGCCGCCATGCATGGCAAACAACAGCGCCGAACCATACAGGAACACGATCGAGAGCATGTGGAACGGGTTGTAGAATAAGTTGCCGTAACGCAACGAGAACGCCGCCGTCCAGTCCAGGTGCGGGAAGATGCCGAACGGAACCGCCTCACCCCAGCTTCCCATCAGCAGCGGGCGGATGAAGCCCAGCACCAGATACAGCCAGATGGCCGCGGCAAATGCCCAGGCCGTGTGCGTGCCCAGCCCCAGCGCGACGGCGCGGCGGTAGATCTTTGTCCACCACAGCAGGATCGAGGCGGTGAGGAAGAAGCCCGCCATCAGCCACCAGCCGCCCTGGTTCAACGGCGGCAGCCGCAGCCCGTTACCCGGCGCCGGAGGTTCCAGCGCAAGCCAGGGAAGCTGGCGCAGGAACTGCACCGGGTCCCAGTTCACCGACGCCCACATATTGAGGCCGATGATCTCGAACGCGATGAAGCCGCAGATCAGCGCCGCGACGCCGGTGGCGCCGAGATAGATCGGGCCGACCTGGGCGTTGCCGAAGATGCCGAACAGATGGAGGTAGCGCGGCACGCCGGAGCGCTTCCACCCTGGCCCGAGCGCCGGGACGCCGGCATAGACCGGGCCGCGGACCTGAACGCGAGTGAAGATGTTCTGGTATTCGGCCATGTTTCAGTGCCCCCAAATCGGCAGATTGAGCCACCAGCCCCACCATTCCGGCCAACCCCTGGTCCAGAACGGTCCGCTGATGATGATGCAGATCGCACTCCAGAACCCAGCCGACAGCGCCAGGAACAGCCCGAGCCGGTGGATGCCGAGCGTGCCGATCGACCAGCCGATGGTGTCGCGGAAGAAGGTGTCCTCATGCTCGGACGATTTCACCATCTGCCCTTTGCCGGGGTTCACCGCGGACAGCACCAGCGAGGCGTGCAGCGACAAGGCCAGGCAGTTCGTGAAGAAGAACGTGACCGCCAGCATATGCGCCGGGTTGTAGTGGAAGTGCAGGTATTGGTACCCGGTGTTGGACACCCAATCGAGGTGGCTGAGGATGCCGTAGGGAAATCCATAGCCCCACGCGCCCATCAGCACCGGGCGGATCACCACGAGTGCGACGTACGCGAAGATCGCGACGCTGAACGCAAACGGGATATGCAGCCCCATGCCGAGCTTGCGGGCGATCTCCACCTGCCGCAGCGCCCAGGAGCAGAAGGCTCCGATCGCGCAGATGGTGATGACCTGCCACAAGCCGCCTTCGCGCATCGGCGCCAGGGCCAGGCCGTAGCTGATGTCCGGCGGTGCGATATTGATCCGCCATGGATTCCAGGTCGGCCCGATCGCCGCTCCCCAGATGATCAACAGCGTTCCGAGAATGGCAAAGAAGGCCGATGTCACGCCGAAGAAGCCGACGTAGAACGGTCCAACCCAGAAATCGAACAGGTCGCCGCCCACTAGCGTGCCGCCGCGAACCCGGTATTTCTTTTCGAAGCTCAGCATCGCCATAGGGCGTTCCTCTCCTTCTCTAGGCGTTCGATCCGGCCGCGAGCGGCGCCCGCAGCCGGATCAGCAGGCTACTTAGCGGGTACCGTGGGCGGCATTGCCGAGTTTTGCGACAAGGCGCCGCCGGTGTGCGGACCCTCAAGCCAGTTGAAACGATCCGTGCTGAGCAGGATGAAGTGGATCAGCAGAGCCAGCACGAACAGGAAGATCGAGAGTGCAACGAGCACCCTGCGCGGGTCGAACAGCAACCAGACGCGAAACATGGCGTGGGTCCCTTACGTCAGAAGCGTCGTGAGGTGGTGCAGAGCAAGGCTGGCGCCGTCGATCATCGACGTCGAATAGCCTTTCGGTCCGGGCAGCCACGGGCGCCACTGCCAAACCAGGAAGTGCGCCACGATGGCCACAACCGTGAATGCAATGAAACTGGACATGAAGATCTTGTGGAACTCCTTGGCCTCCGGCTCCGTCAGTCCCGACATAGAGACTGTTTTGTCGTCGATCATAGCCATGCGGCTATCCTCCTATCACTGGCCTGCTGGCCGGCTACCGCGCATGTCCCGCGCGGCGGGGATTGCCCCGGCGGGAACCCGCCGGTGCAAGAGGTCGGCATCAACCACTTAGGGACGCCATAAGCCTGTAACATCACGCGTTCACCCGGCTGAGCGCTTGCTCGCCCAGGGAGCCCGCCACCCGTTCCACCGTCACGCGGCCCTCCCGAGCCGAGCGTGCATCCTGCTCCACCTGGTCGCGCAGCCGCTTGGCGGCCGAGATGCGGACCAGGAACGGCTCGCTTTCGACGTACCGGTCCAGCAGCTCGACCGCATCGTCGTCCCAGGAGATGTTCTCCCACGCGCGCACGGGCGTCGGATCGACCTTGTCCATCTCCGTCCCGAGCGGGAGGATGTGGAACAGCGCATCGAACAGGGCGTTGCAGAATTCCTGCACCAGGTAGGCGGCGCCGCCATACCCCATGAACGGCGTGCCCGTGTGGCGGCGGATGATGGCGCCCGGGAACGAGGCGGGGATGAACATCGCCCGCGTTCCCAGCTCGGCGGCATACATCCGCTCGTTGAATGAGCCATACAGGATAAACGGCGGCTTGGTCCGCAGCGCCTCGCGCACCGCCTGGTTGTCCGGCTTCACGCCGGGCTGGCGGCCGAACGAGAAGGTGCAGGGAATGCCCATCTCGTCTTCCAGGAACTGCCGGATGCCGCGCGCATAGGTCTCCGTCGCTACCACCGCGAAGGATGCGGTGGCAAAGAAGTCCTGCGTCACGCTGCGCCACAAATCCCAGAGCGGCTTGATCGTGCTGTGCTTCTCCGCCTCGATGAACGGCTCCGGATCCAGTCCGGTCAGCTCGCCCAGCGCGCGCAGGAAGTTGGTGGTCGCGAACAACCCGATCGGCGCCTGCAGGTAGGGCCGGTCCAATTCCTCGCAGAGCTGGCGGCCGAACTCCCGATACATGCAAATGTTGACGTCGGCATTCGGCAGCAACGGCACATCGGCGATGTGGGAGCCGAGCGGGAAGGTGAGATTGATCTCGCAGCCGATGCCTTCCACCAGCCGGCGGATTTCCGCCACGTCGGACGGCATGTTGAAGGTGCCGTAGATCGGGCCGATGATGTTGACGCGCGGCTTGGCGCCTTCCTTGCGGACACGCGGCTTAGGCTTGCCCTTCTTGGCTCCGAACTCCGACCACAGCCAGTAGATCGCGCGGTCGGCGCACTGCCACTGGTCCTCGTCGATGGTGCGCGGGATGAAGCGCAGCAGGCCCGAGCCTTCAGGGGTCACGCCGCCGCCGATCATCTCGGCAATGCTTCCCGTGACGACCACTGCGGGAACGTCAGGGTCCTGCGTGCCGTTCGCCCGGCGCATCGCGCCCTCGGTGCCGAGGCTGGACAGCTCCTCCTCCGCGAGCCCGGTCACCACGACCGGCAGCTCGTGCGGCGGCAGGGCGTCCGTGTAGTGCAGCACCGAGGTTACCGGCAGGTTTTCGCAGCCGACGGGGCCGTCGATCACCACGCGCAGGCCGCGGATGGCGGTGAAGGCATACACGGCGCCCCAGTAGCCGCCTGCCCGGTCATGGTCCTGAACCAGCATCGCCTAGGTTCCTATGGCCGCGGTGGCGGCTTCGCGGGCTTCACGCGCCTTGCGCGCCTGCGCCTTGGCCGCCGGGTAGAGCTTAGGCGCACCCTTCCAGCCGTAGCCGGTGACCTCGCCGGTGCCGACGCCGTCAAAGAACGACACCATCCGGTTGAACCGCGCGGCACCTTTGGTTTGAGCGTTGACGATGGCCGCCAGCGACCCAGCTCCGGCCGGCCCGAACAGCGGGCGCGCCGACACCATGTTGGTGAAATACAGCGCCGGGATTCCCAGCTCCTTCGCCTTTTGCACCAGAGGCGTGGTGCCGACCGCGAGGTCCGGCTTCACGTCCAGCATGGCCGCGACGTCCTGCTCCAGCGAGGCGCGGTATTGCACGTGGGTGCCGTGCGCCTCGAGCCAATCGCGGTCCGCATCGCTCCATTCCGTGCGCGGGCACGCTGTGCCGACATACGGCACCTCCGCCCCCGCTTCGACCAGCAGCCGCGCCACCAGCAATTCCGAGCCTTCGTAGCCGGACACGGTGACGCGGGCGTTGATCGGGTTGGCCGCAAGCGCACCCTTGATCGCCGGCAAGAACTTCTGCTTGGTCGCGTCGATCTGCGCCGCGGGCACGTTCGCCGCAGCCCCAATCGCGTCCAGCCAAGCCGCCGTTCCTTCGACGCCGACAGGGCCGGAGCCGACCACCGGCCGACCGGCGGCACGGAATTCCCGCACCGTCGCGGTGTAGAACGGATGCACCGCGCCCACGACCGCGCAATCCAGCGCGGCATACAGGTCGCGCCATTCACGGGACGGCACTTGCGGCGCCAAGGCTAGGCCCATCGGCGCCAGCATCGCGCCGATGCCCGGCGGGTCGCCGGGGAACAGCTCGCCGATCACACTGACGGTCGGCATCGTGGCCGGACCTTGGCGCGGGCGCGCGACCGGGCCGCTTTCCGCCTCAAGCCGGGCGTATTTCAGCATCGCGCCGGCCAGCACGTCCTTCGCCTCGGCATGCGTGGGCACGCCGAAACCCGGCACGTCGATGCCAATGATACGCACGCCATCGATCTCACGCGGCAGCAAATCCAGCGGCACGCCGGACGCGGTCGGCACACAGAGGTTGATGATCACCACGGCGTCGTACAACTCGGGCTTCGCCGTCTCGAACACCGCATTGCGGATGTCCTCGAACAACTGGCCACGCACCAGCGATTCGCTGTTGAACGGCACGTAGCCCACCGTCCGCCGCGCCCCATAGAAGTGGGACGTGAAGGTCAGGCCATACACGCAGCAAGCCGAGCCGGACAGGATCGTCGCTGTCCGCCGCATCCGCAGCCCCACGCGCAGGGCGCCGAAGGCCGGGCACATGGATTGCGGCTGGTCGTGCGGCCCCTTCGGATAATCCGCCATCAACTGGTCGAGCTGGACGCTCTTGCCGGCAGCGCGCGCCGCCGTCTGCAGCGTGCTCTCGCCGCCGTGGCAACCGCCTCCACCTTGGGGAGCGCCGGCCGGCATGATGCTGCCGTCCATCTAGGCGCCCTCGTAGATCACTTCGAGCGAGGGCTTGTTCAGCACCGTCGCGGCGCACATGTCCTCCATGCTCGCCGGTTCGAGCACCACGTCCCGCCCGACCGCATCGCCCTTGAACAGCCCGAGCAGGTTTTCATGGGTCAGCGGCGTCGGGCGCACTGGCGGCGCTTCGGCAACCTGCTGCGCCAGGCCCTCGAAGATCGACGCCCACTGGCCGCCGGGCCGGCCGATGATCTCGTAATTGGCCGATTTGCGCCGAATGTCCTCGTCGGCCGGGATCGCGGCCAGCACGGGGATGCCGGCGGCGGCGGCGAAGGCGTGCGCCTCCCCGGTACCGTCATCCTTGTTGATGACCATGCCGGCCACGCCGACATTGCCACCAAGCTTGCGGAAGTAATCCACCGCCGAGCAGACGTTGTTCGCGACATACAGCGATTGCAAATCGTTGGAGCCGACGACGATCACCTTCTGGCACATGTCGCGCGCGATCGGCAGGCCGAAACCGCCGCACACCACGTCACCCAGGAAGTCGAGCAGCACGTAGTCGAAGCCCCATTCGTGGAAGCCCAGCTTCTCCAGCAGCTCGAAGCCATGGATGATGCCGCGCCCGCCGCATCCGCGGCCGACTTCGGGTCCGCCTAACTCCATCGCGAACACGCCGTCGCGCTTGAAGCAGACGTCGCCGATTGAGACTTTCTCGCCGGCAAGCTTCTTCTTCGACGACGTCTCAATGATGGTGGGGCAGCTGCGTCCGCCGAACAGCAGCGACGTCGTGTCGCTCTTGGGGTCGCAGCCGATGAGCAGCACCTTCTTGCCCTGCTGCGCCATCATGTAGGACAGGTTGGCGAGCGCGAAGCTCTTACCGCTGCCGCCCTTGCCGTAGATCGCGATGATCTGCGTCTGCTTGGTCACCGGTGCAGTGGAGGGCGCATCCGGTTCGATCGCAGCTTCTTCGCGCAGCTTATCGACGTTAACGATCGCGTTCATGCGCAATGTCTCCAATCCAGGACCATTTTGAGGCAGGTGGCATCTTCGAACGCCGTGCGGTACGCCGCCGGAGCGTCCATCGCGTCGCTGCGATGCGTGATCAGGCCATTCAGGGAAAGCTGGCCGGACACCACGTAGGCGCGGACGGCCGCGAGGTCCGCGGGCGCCCATTGCGCCGCGATCTTGAAGCTGGCTTCCCGCATGAAGGCGGGCGGGAAGGAAAACGACAGCCGCTCGTTATAGAACCCGGCGAGCACGATCTCGCCGCCGGGCATCAGGCGCTGCACCAGCGTATCGAGCAATCCGGCGTCGCCGCTGGCGTCGCAGATGGTGTGGTAGCGTGTGCCGGCGTCGTCCGCCGGGTTCCGCACCTCGTAGCCCTCGGCGCCGCCGCTGCGCACCGGGTTGGTTTCCCACACCACGGGCGAGCCGCCGGCGATCACCGCCAGCCGCGCGATCAACCGACCGACGACGCCATGGCCGACGATCAGGTCCGGCGGCGCACGACCCATGACGACCGCGTGCTGGGCGGTGGCGGCGAGCGCCAGCAATACCCCCTGCTCGCCCATGTCCTCATCGACCGCCAACACGCGCTTGCCCGGCACGACGACGCGGGCGGCCGCCCCGCCGAACAGGCCGCGGATTTCACCGAAGCAACTCGCCCCGGGAACGAAGACGCGGCTGCCGGCCGTATGCCCCGAGTCGCTGCCCGCCGTAATCACCCGGCCGACCGACTCGTAACCGGGAACCAGCGGATACCCCATGCCCGGAAAGGCCGGCATCTTGCCCGACCAGAGCAACCGCTCGGTGCCCGTGCTGATCCCGCTGAACTCGATGCCGACCACGACATCCGCTTCGGTCGGCGCCGTCAGGGCAATGCTGCGCACCGCCAGGTTTTCAGGCTCGGAAAGGACAACGGCCATTGTGTTCATCGACGGACGCCTCCTGTGCCCAATGATTTCTTCTGATGTAAGGCTACCCTGACGTGCAGAAGTGTCAATGTAAACTTACAGTTTCGTCGCAAGAAGCACCTGGGCGACCATCGGCGTGCTGGTTTTGGCAGCGCGGACGGATGCGAATCCGGCGTCACGCAGCATCGCCGTCAGCTCCACCGCGGTTCGTGGACGGCCGCTGCCCATGGCGAGCAAGTAGAACAGGAAATAGCTGCCGACCGTCTCCGCCCCGGGAGTCTCTGCCATCGGCTCCGCAAGCAGCAGCGTTCCGCCGGAGGGCAGCGCGTCATGCACCGCAGACAGCAAGTGCCGGGCTTTGTCGTCGTCGTGGTCGTGCAGCACCCGCACCAGGGACGCGATGTCGGCGCCCTGCGGCAGCCCGCCCTCGTAGAAGCTGCCGCCGATGGCTTGGACCCGGCTATCGCCGCGGAACCGCTCCGCCGCCTGGCTGGCGACGGCCGGCAGGTCGAACAGGATCGCGCGCAAACCCGGGGCCTGCTTCAGCGCGGCGGCGATGAACGCGCCGGAGCCGCCACCGACATCCATCAAGCAGCGATGCCGGCGCAAATCGTAGGCGCCCAGCACCTCCTGCGCGATCATCGTCTGCGATGCGGCCATCAGGGCGCTGTATGGGACTGCCGCGCCGGCCCCGACCTCCTGCCCCGCGGCATATGGCCAGTATTGCGACAGTGCGGTCTGGCCCACCTGGCCGCGCAGCAGCGCCACCGGGTCACGCAGATCGGCGTAGAGCAGCGCGTTGTGGCTGACCATGTTGGTCACGGCCGGGTTGTTGACCATGGCCGCCCCGAGCGGCCCGAGCCCGTAGCGCCCACCTGCCCGCCGCGACAGCAGCCGCAACCCGCACGCGGCGTCCAGCAGCCGCCCCATGGGGTCTGCCGCCAGGTTGCAACGCAGCGCCAGCGCCGCCGTGGTCTTGGGCCCGCCGGCCAAGCTGGCGAACACGTCCAGTTCCACGCAGGCATTCAGCACCTGCGAATAGACGAACCCGGCGCTGATATCGAACAGCGCCTGCGCCCGCCGCCGCGCCACGGGCCGCGTCGCCGGGAACGCTGCCGCCCATCGGCGGAAGCCCGGGCTGGTCAGCAGCCGGTCCCGCACCGCGGTCAGGCGATCGAACCAGCTTGCGTGCAAAACGGCGGCCGTCATAGCGACCGCTTAGGCCGCCCGCAGCGACAGTTCCTTCGGAACCAGCCGGCGCGCCTCGGAATGGATCACCTTTCGCAGGTCGCCGATGCCTTGGCACGCCGGGATCGCCGCCGCCGCCGCCGCTGCCAGATCCTCGAGGTATTGGA
>CAZZVB010000145.1:0-11782 GCA_964657445.1 uncultured Burkholderiaceae bacterium
CGTCATCCTGCGCGGCGCGCTCGACGGCATGGCCGCCGTGGTGCCCTACGGTGACCCGGCGCTCGCGCAGTTGCGGCCGCAGCTGATCCCTGCCGCGATAGGCGCGGATGGCGGCATGCAGGACCTCGGCGGCTTCTACGGCCTGCACCCGGCGATGCCGCAGATGGCCGCGATGTACCGCGCTGGAGACCTGCTGCCGGTGCACGCGGTCGCCGGGCACTACCGCAGCCGCAGCCATTTCGAGGCGCAGGACTACATGGAAAGCGGCGCCGACCAGCGCATGACCAGCGGCTGGCTGAACCGCGCCGTGATGGCGATGCCCAAGCCCGCTGGGCCGGAGGCGGCGGTCGCCGTCGGCCTGACCACGCCCTTGCTGATGCGCGGCCCCGCCGCCATCGGCGCTTACGCTCCCTTGGGCGCCCTGCACGAGCCGGACCCGGACCTCTACGCCCGCATCGCCATGCTCAACGCCAACGATCCGGTGACCGGCCCGGCGATCCGCGAAGGCCTGCGCGACCGCGGCCAGGCCGCCGCAGCGCTCGCCGGGACGGAGCAGGCCAAGAACATGTACGCCTTCCGCGCCCTGGCCGGCGCCGCCGGCCACCTGCTCGCAACCCCCACCGGCCCGCGCGTCGCCGCGCTGGAGCTGGGCGGCTGGGACACGCACGCCGACCAGATGCGCCGTCTGAACGCCCCCCTGGCCGAGCTGGACGCCGGCCTGGCCGCATTGAAGGACGGTCTGGGCGACGCCTGGGCCAAGACCACGGTCCTGGTCATGACCGAATTCGGCCGCACCGCCCGGGTCAACGGCACCGGCGGCACCGATCACGGCACCGGGACCGTCGCCTTCATTGCAGGCGGCAAGGTGGCGGGCGGCCGGGTGCTCGCCAATTGGCCCGGCCTCGCCGGCGGCAACCTCTTCGAGAACCGCGACCTGCAGCCCACCGCAGACCTGCGCTCCTTGGCCAAGGGCCTGCTAATTGCCCATCTGGGCGTACCGGCCAGCGCGATGGGATCGATCTTCCCCGACAGCACCGTAGCGCCGCCCGCGACTGGGCTGCTGCGCGCATAGCCAATACCGGCGGGGTGGGCGGGCGACGGATCGCAGCCGATGCGCCGCACCGCTCTGCACGACATTGAGCGGGCGAACTTCCGCAACCGTCCAAACCTAATAATCTGCGACTTGCACCAAGGCATGAGACGAAAGGACCCGATCATGAACGATTCCTTGAGCAACATGGCGGCCGGCCGGTTGGTGACAAAAGTCGTCGACTCCAGCGGCAAGCAGGGCTTCGACTATGAGGTCGGCATCTCCGCAGAGACGGCCGGCGCGTCGGGTATCCACATGCAGCTCTTGACGATCCCGCCTGGCGCGAGGGCCAAAGCGCACCGTCATCGCTCCCATGAGACGGCGATCTTCGGCCTGAAGGGAACATCGGCGGTCTGGCATGGACCAAACCTCCAGCAGCACAGCGTCGTCCCGGAGGGCGCCTTCTTCTACATCCCCGCCGACGTCCCGCATCTGCCGTATAACCCGAGCCGCATACATCCTGCGACGGCAGTAATCAGCCGCACAGATCCGAACGAACAGGAAAGTGTCGAGTTGTTGCCGGACCTCGAAGCACTTGCCTCACCCGTGCGGCGCGCGAACCGTTACGTGTTTTTCGGCACCGCCACAGACATCCTCATCGGCGGCGAGGCAACCGGCGGCGAATGGGCATTGCTTCGCGTCGAAAAACCGCCAGGCGCTTCGACGCCCCCGCATCTTCACACGCGCGAGGACGAGACGGTCGCCATGATCGAGGGCGTGCTTCATGTCGAAGTCGGCGGACAAACCATCGACCTTACGGCTGGCGACGTGGCAACACTGCCGCGGAACGTCGCGCACCGTCTGAGCAACCGCTCAGGGGCGCCCTGCCGCTATCACCTGTTCTGCACCCCTGCCGGCTTCGACACCTTCGTGCGGGAGGCCGGCCAACAACGCGGCAGCACCGCGCAACCTCTGTCTGATCCGTCCCAAGCTGCCATCCGGGCGGGCATTAAGTTCCTTGACGAGTCGGCGCTTGCCGAGAGCCGCATCGCTTCGGCGCGCGCCGTCATGCGATCTTTCGATGCGCCTCGTAGCGTCTTGGGCGCTTGGCTCGAAATGCAGGATGCGCGCAGCGGACCTGGCGCCCCCTGCCTGCTCCGCCAAACCATTCCGCCGGGCGTGACGATCCCGCTGCACAGCGAGCCGGCCCCCCTCGCCTTCACCCTGCTTGACGGTTCGATCGATCTGTATGCCGCGGGCCTTGGTCATTGGGAGACCATCACGGCGCCGGGTATCGTCAAAGTACCGGGCGGTGACCCACTCGCGCTGCGGAATTCCTCTGGCCAATCGGCGACTTTGTTGCGCGTCGTGACGGAGCGCGAAGCAGCCGCGTTGCGCGAGATCGCCCACCCCTTAGGCGACGATGGCGCGCAAGGTCTTGAGACCCACGGGTCATCGCAGGCCCAGGAAGCCGCTCGGACGCTGGGCTATTGCTTCGCTGCGGCGGACGAAGCAGCCGCGATCTAGCAGTTGCGCCTCACCGGGCGGCTGCCTGCGATCTTCGTGAGCAAGCTTGGAGTTTTACGAATGATGAAAGCGATCGTGGTCCTAGCGGCCGCTTGCGGCGGTATCGCGCCCGTCGCAGCGGAGCCGGTCACGCCGGGACCCAATCCCACCTTCACGGCCTGTTCGAACAAGGCCAACACGACGGTCGCCATGGAGGATTGCGCAAAGGCTGGTTTGGCAGATGCCAACCGCCGGGTGAACGCCGCCTATCAGGCGGCCCTGCCCAGCCTTCCTGCCGATCAGCAGGACAAGCTGCGCGTGGCTGAACGGACCTGGCTGCTGTTCCGCGAGCAGGATTGCCGTGTCTACACGGGTGTCGATGCAGGTTCGATGGCCGCGCCTTCCTATCTGAATTGCATGGTCGAGCGGACGGAGACCCGCGTCCGCGAACTCACGGCATTCAGCCAGAAATGATGGCTTTTCCCGGTCGATGGCGTTCGTCGCGCCGTGCGAGCCCGCCGAGGGCTAGCCGGGTGGCGACGTTCGCGGCGCGAACCGCCCGGTTCGCCAGACATGGCGCCCTGATCCTCCTGCTCGCGGGGGGTGGGGCGACCGTAGCGCTCGCGCAATCACCGACGCTGATGGTGGACGCTGCGCGCGGGTCCGACGCCGGCGATGGATCGTCTGCCCACCCCTTCAAGACGGTCGGCCGATGTGCCACGATCGCCCAGGCTGGTGCGCGTTGCCTCATCCATGGCGGCACTTATGGCGAGATGCTCACGCCGCCGCATGACGGCGTCATCTTTGAGGGCGTGCCGAACGAAACGGCGGTGATCACCACCGCCGACCCGGTCAGCGGCTGGACGGCGCAACGCGGCGGCGTGTTCACGACCGCCGTCGCGCTCAGCCACGCAATCCCAGTGTCGCATGCGGGCCAGTCCTGGCCCGGCGACGCGGTGTTCGATGGTGGCCGGGAAATCCCACAGGCGCAGTGGCCGGCCGCGAGCAACGATCCGCTCAAGCCGCACTGGGCCACGATCGCCTCCGTCCCCACGCCTGACCTCAGAAACGGCCAGGCCACGCCGGAGGGCGTAATTGCCGACCCGGCACTGCCGGCCTTCTCCAGTCCGGCACAGCGCGCAACCATCCACATCTGGTCGGGCTCCGGGCCGTTTGCGGAATACGAGGGCGCGGTGACGGCCGCACCAGGGGGCCGGGTCGCCTACATCCCGCTCGGCGCCTTTGAATCGAACTTCGCTAGGCCGGGCGGCCTGTATTATGTCGTAGGGGCGCCCGAACTCCTCACCGCCGACACCTGGGCGTATGACGCGGCCACCCAGGTGCTCAGTTGGAAGCCACCGCCGGGCGTCGATCCCAACCAGCGGGCCGTGCGCGTGAAGCAACGCCCGGCCACAATCGATCTGTCCGGGCGCGCTGGCATCGTCATCCGCCATCTGACGCTGGTGGGCGGCGGCGTTGTGATGGACAAGGCCAGCCGTCACAACCGGCTGGAGGCGATCACCGCGCTTCACCTCAGTGCCACGCAGCGGCCGCATGCGCTCTCGCCTGCGGTGAACGGAGACCTGTTCAACTTCGGCATCCTGCTGGACGGCCAGGACGAGACGCTGACCGACAGCACCATAGCCTTCACCACACAGAACGGCGTGACCCTGCACGGGGCCGGCGCGCGCGTGGATAACGTGCTGATCCACGACGTGGACACCTTCGGCGACGGCGCAGCCGGCATCTACATCGGCGACCGCGACAGCGACGTCACCGAGCCGCGCGTCACCCACACCACGATCTACCGCTCAGGGGGCGCCGATATCGCGATTTCGGCCAATTCGCGCGGCGATCCAACGTTGCGGCCCTCCACGGTACGCAATATGGAACTCGCGTCGAACAATTTGTTCGGCGCCATGTGGCTGCGAACCGACGGCGGAGCGATCTATGCCTGCTGCCGAAACGTCACGACAGGATCTCGCATCCACGATAACTGGATACATGCCAACGTTGCGCCTGCAAACACGCACCCACCCGCGGGACAGGCTAAACTCTCGCCTTATGCCGGCGTCTATTGGGACAACGGAATGGGCGGCGTGGACATACGCAACAACCTGGTGTGGGAGAGCTTTCCCGACATCTTCATCCACGGCAACAGCTCGGCCGACCAGCCGACGCAGGACGTGCATATCGTTGGCAACACCACAGCGGACGCGACCAGCAACTGCAACCTCATGCTCACGGCCATGGTTGCTGCGGCCGACGTGGAGGCGGCGAACAACCGTGTTCTGTTCGCGCCTCGCCTGGTCAACAAAGCGGCCACCGGCATCCATGTCGTTGACAATGGACCCGAGGAAGCCGGGTCCGCCATCGCCGGACGCCCCGGCTGTTCCCTGGCCGGCTGTGTGGCTGGCGAGCCGGCGCCGGTCTTCCCGCCCGGACATGCCGGGCCTGCGCCGCCCGTCTGCGACAAGCCGGCTCCGGCCAGTGCAGTACGCTAACGATAAGCCTAAGGCGTTGAACGCAGACGACGTCGTGCACCGCGCGATGGCCGGCTTATCGCGCGTCCGATCCCGGGTGCCCGCCCGCCCGTTGAGGGAGCAGCGCCAGGCACGCGATGATGAACGCCGCGAGGACGGCTGACGCGATCGGACGGCTCACGTCCAGGCCACCCTGCGCGACTGGCTTATCGAGAAAGTCGCCGACGGTGGCGCCGAGTGGCCGCGTCAGGATGAAGGCTGCCCAAAACAGCAGGACCCGCGAGACGTTCGTCCGGTAGTATGCCGCGACGAGCACAAGCAATCCTGCTCCGAAAACAAGCGCGCCGCCTTCATAGCCGAGCCCGGAGTCTGCGATCCAGTCACCGAGCGCCGTCCCGAGCGTCTGCGAAAAGGTGATCGTGATCCAATAGAAGATTTCAGCCTTCGGAGTTCGAATGGCATCGACCGCGACCGAGCCGAGCGTGCGATACCAAAGGCCCAGCGACGCGACAACGCAGACCAGCAGCAAGAGCGAGCCGCCCGTGTAGCCGATGCCAAGCGAACGATCGGCAAAGTCCGCCATCGTCGTGCCGGCTGTGGTCGAGGCGACGATCGTTGCCCAGTAGAGGAAAGGATGGAACCGCTTGACGGCGATCTGCGCCCAGACGAACAGGATCAGCGCCACGGCGAAGATGAGCGTGCCGACGAGATACCCGAGGCCCATCGTCATGGTGACGGTGTCGCCGCCCGTCTCGCCGAGGGTGGTTGCGGCGATCTTTATAATCCAGAAGATCAGCGTGATCTCCGGCACCTTGCTCAAGGCGTCGCGGCCATTCTGGGTGAGTATCATCGCTGCGTCTCCGGGTGATTTCTTCGCACCGTTTACTTCACGGGATCGAGGAACATGAGTTTCAGCGTTCCGGGGCGCGGACGCGGCCGGCCGCCCGGCTGCGGGCTGGGATCAGTGTCAGCGGCCGCAACGAACAATCTGCCGGACACGGGATCGACCGCCATGGTTCGCCCGCTGACGCCTGTCGCGATAGGCTCGAGCGGCCGGTAAGTATCGGCTGAGGTCTGCTGGTATGCCGTGATAGTTCCGTCGGCGCCATTGGAGCTGAAGACCCGCTTGCGGGTAGGGTCCCAGGCGACGGCGTCACTGCCTTTGCCGATGGGCAGCTTGGCAACGATCCGGCCCGTGCCGGCATCCACCACCATCATCGTGCTGTTGACACAGCTCATGAAAAGCCGTCGCTCCACACGATCGAGCGCGAGCCCATGAGGATTTTTGCAGTCCGGAGCCGGCCAGCGCGCGACCACTGCGTTGGTGCGGGCATCGATTTTGATGAGGTCGCTGTTTTCCTCACCAGCCACGTAAACGCTTCCGCCGTCATCTGCGGCGGCATACTCCATCTTCTCGCCGACTTTGATCGTCGCGATAGCGGCATCGGTTTTGGTGTCGATGACGGTGATCGCGCCTGGATCACCCTCGATCACGAAGACATGGCCAGTCGCTTTATCAAGGACGGCAGCATCGGCATCCTTGTCGGCCGGGATTCGCTTGATGACGTCCAGGGTCAGGAGATCAAAGGCCAGGGCTAATCCGCTTTGGCCATCGGCGGTGAAGCCTTGCCCTGTCGCTGCAGAGATCGCCGTGCCATGCGCACCGCCGGCGACACCCTTCACGGTACCAATGATCGCGCCGGAGCGGCCGTCCACCACAGCGACCTGATCGCCATGCGCGACATAAACACGGCCGCTGCCCGGATCGAACACGACATAGTCCCAGCGATCCGGCGCGCCGAGTGGCACCGTTTTGGCGAGCATGTAAGGCGCTTCGGCCAATGACGGAGCAGCCGCGACCAAGCCGAGAACGACGAGGGAAAGCGCCAACAGCTTCACACTCTACTTCATCCATGACGTCATTACGAGATTGTTTCTACAAGCCGTCTTGTTTACGGAGACGTATCGGCGCGGGGCGAGTGCCCAAACCACAGACATGCAGCAACTACCCACCTTGATTCACCCGGTCGAGCTCCGCCAGTAGTGCTTACTACCTAAAAGCGATATGTTATGGTATTCACTACAGAGTGATGGAGGGCTGGTGGTAGCGCTATGACCATGGGAGCGGGAATGGACGTATTCACAACCCGTCTTGCGACATTCGGCCCGGCGCTGGCCCCTGCAGGCCGGCGGGTCGTCCGCTTTATCGACCAGAACCGGGCGGCGGCACTGGCGAGTTCGGCCATGGAGCTAGCCGCCAAAACGCAGACCTCGGACGCGACAGTCATCCGGGCCGTGCAGGCGCTCGGTTTCGCGGGCCTTGGGGAGCTAAAGCAGGCTCTCGTCAGTGCCATCGAGCGGCCTTCCACGCCGGCGGACGCGATGCGCCGGACACTCGACGACGTAGGTGAAGACACCTCCCGGGCCGTCAGTCTGGTGCTGGAGGCACATGCCGAAGCCTTCGAAGCCATGCGCTCCCAAGCCTCGCAGGCCGTGATCACCGAGGCGATCGGCGTGTTGCATCCTGCCGAGCGGATCATTGTCTTCGGGATCGGCCCCTCCGCTGCGCTCGCAACGTACGGCGCACTCCTTCTCACGCGATCGGGACGGCGGAGCGGCGTGCTCAACATGACCGGCGGGATGCTGGCCGATCAACTGCTGGAACTTCGTCCCGGCGACGCGCTCATTGTGCTGGCCTACGGCAAAGCCTATCGCGAGGTGAGTGCCGTTTTCGCCGTGTCGCGGCGGCTCGGCCTGCCGCTGGTGCTGGTGACGGACAGCCTGGACAGGAAGCTCGCGCGCCTTGCCACCGTGGTCCTGCCTGCACGGCGAGGACGCGCCGAACGCGTGGCGCTTCACGGGGCTACGCTGGTCTGTCTCGAGGCCGTCATCCTAGGTCTAGCCGCTGCGGACCGTAAAGCGGCGATCGCGACGCTTGAACAACTCGATGAGTTCCGGGCGGCGATCGCGGCGCAGTAGCGGCTTGACGTCGATCCGTCCCGGATCCTCGCGGTGCGCGTCCCCCTTGCGGGAGCATTCTCCCTTTGGCGTGCCCTAAGCCGGCGACCAGCGCGCCCGCGCGTCAGCAGCGGAAGTTCGTTGCGCCGGCCAGGCCATTTACCTTGACAACCCGATACGGCTAAGCGTTATTTTGGTGTCGGATTAACTCGGGATCAACACGAGATGAGCGAACATGCCACCGTCACAAAAGAGCAAAAAGACAAAGTCGTAGCTCTCGCTGGGAAGATCAAAGCCGCATATGACAGTGCAACGGAGAGCAACCCGGACGATCGCGCGACCGTGGGCCTCAAGCGGTTGCACGAGACATGGGAGGGCAAGCTCGCAGACCTGAAGGTCGATGAGTCTCCGGTCACCGATCTGTTCGCGCTCGCCGGAGAGTTGAAGACCGCCGTTCCAACGGCTGAGAAACTGCTGGCGGCGGTAAAGCCAGCGGCCAAAGTCGCCGTCGCGGTCGCGGCCAAACCGGTCATCAAATACCTCAACGCCAAGGTCGAAAAGGCATGCAAGGACTCAGGGGTCCAGAGCAAGCTCAAGACAATCCTCAGCAAGGGTCCGGGCTATCTCGGCCACAAGGCCGTCACCGCAATCAAGGCGCAAGGTCACGATCATGTCGGGGACGACGATGCGGTTGCCTTCGATTGGGACGGCATAGACCTCAAAGTCGTCGCCTATGGCGTCAAGAACGACAATGCCAAGCCGGGCAACTCCGGCTACAAGTGGACTTTGTAACGAACCGCCCAGCGCGCAGAACGGCTGCGTCCGTCCTACGTTTTTGGCCGCCGGTCCACCACCCGCTTTACCTTCCCGACTGACCGCTCCAGCGTCCCCGGCGGTTCCGCAATCACCTGCGCGGTAACGCCGACCGTGCTCTTGATGTGGTGCGCCACCTGCCCGGCGGCGTCCAGCAAGCCGGCGCCGTCCCAGGCGGACGCGCGGGCCTCGGCGTGCACCACCATCGAATCCATCCGTCCCTCGCGCAGCAACTCGATCTGGAAATGCCCGGCGCACCAATCGGACGCCAGCAGCACTTCCTCGATCTGCGTCGGGAACACGTTCACGCCGCGCAGGATGATCATGTCGTCGGACCGCCCCGTCACCTTCTCCATCCGCCGGAACGCCGGGCGCGCGGTGCCTGGCAGCAGGCGCGTCAGGTCGCGGGTGCGGTAGCGCACGATCGGGGCGGCCTGTTTGGTCAGCGACGTGAACACCAGCTCCCCCTGCTCCCCATCGGGCAGCACCTCACCTGTCAGCGGGTCGATCACCTCGGGATAGAAATGATCCTCCCAGATGTGCAGGCCGTCCTTGGTCTCGACGCACTCCTGCGCCACGCCGGGTCCGATGACTTCGGACAGGCCATAGATGTCCACCGCGTCCAGCCCGAACGCGCCCTCGATCTCCGCCCGCATCGCGTTGGTCCACGGTTCGGCCCCGAAGATGCCGACCTTGAGCGAGCTGCTGCGCGGGTCGATCCCCTGGCGGGCGAACTCGTCCAGCAGAGCCAGCATGTAGGAGGGCGTCACGGTGATGATCTCGGGCCGGAAGTCGGTGATGAGCTGCACCTGCCGTTCCGTCATGCCGCCGGACATGGGCACTACGCTGCAGCCCAGCCGCTCCGCCCCGGCGTGGATGCCCAAGCCCCCGGTGAACAGCCCGTAGCCATAGGCGTTGTGCATCATCATGCCGGGCCGCGCCCCGGCGGCGTAGAGCGAGCGCGCTACCACCCCCGCCCACATATCGAGGTCGGCGGCGGTGTAGCCCACCACGATCGGCTTGCCCGTCGTTCCGGAGGAGCCGTGGATGCGCGCCAATTGCTCCCGCGGGACAGCGAGCAGGCCGAATGGGTAGTTGTCGCGCAGATCGGTCTTCACCGTGAACGGGAAGCGCCGCAGGTCAGCCAGCTCGCGGAAATCGTCCGGATGCACCCCCGCCGCATCGAACGCCCGGCGGTAGTGGGGCACGGCCGCATAGACCTGGTGCAAGGTCGCGGCCAGCCGCTGCGTCTGCAACGCCACCAATTCGTCGCGGGTGGCGCTTTCGATCGGGTGCAGAAAACTCATCGCGGCACCACCCTGGACTGGCCGCGGAACTCGGCCACCACGCCCGCCTCGTTCGCCACCTGCACGTCATACAGGCCGGACCGTCCGGCCAGCGCCAGTTCGCGCGCGGTGGCGACCAGGCGGTCCCCGGCGCGCACCGGGCGCAGGTAGGTGATGGTGCAGGTCTGCGCGACCGCCGCTTCGCCCCGGCTGTTGCAGGCGAAGGCGAAGGCGGAGTCCGCCAGTGCGAAGATGAAGCCGCCATGGCAGGCGCCGTGGCCGTTCAGCATGTGCGCCGCCACCGGCATGGACAGCCGCGCCTGGCCCGGCCCGATATCCTCGATCACCATCCCCAGTCCCTGGCTGGCCGCATCGGCGGCCCACATGGCGGCGGCGGCTTGCTCGGCGACCAGTTCGCCGTCACTGGCCATGGCTTGAACCTTCTCCCGGTTGGGGGGAGAGTCGCGGCGCAACCGGGCCCGTGTCAATCGCCGCCCGCAATAAGGGACCGCCGCCATGCCCGAGGCCTACATCTGCGACTTCGTCCGCACCCCGATCGGCCGCTATGCCGGCGCGTTGAAGGACGTCCGCACCGACGACCTCGGCGCCATCCCGCTGCGCGTCCTGAAGGAGCGTAACCCGGGCGTCGATTGGGATTCGGTGGACGACCTGTATTACGGCTGCGCCAACCAGGCAGGGGAGGATAACCGCAATGTCGGCCGCATGGCGCTGCTGCTGGCCGGGCTGCCCACCAGCATCCCCGCCGCCACCATCAACCGGCTCTGCGGGTCAGGGTTGGACGCCGTGGGCACGGCGGCGCGCGCCATCCGCGCCGGCGATGCGGACCTGGTGATCGCGGGCGGGGTGGAGAGCATGACCCGCGCCCCGTTCGTGCAGGGCAAGGCCACCGAGGCGTTCAGCCGCACTGCGGAGATCTACGACACCACGATCGGCTGGCGCTTCGTCAACCCGCTGCTGAAGGCGCAATACGGCGTCGATAGCATGCCGGAGACGGCGGAGAACGTGGCCGAGGAGTACCAGATCAGCCGCGCCGACCAGGATCTGTTCGCCTTGCGCAGCCAGCAGCGCTGCGCCGCGGCCCAGGCCTCCGGCTTCTTCGCTCGGGAGATCACCCCCGTCACCATCAAGTCCCGCAAGGGCGAGACGGTGGTGGACCGCGACGAGCATCCGCGCGAAACCAGCCTGGAGGCGCTGGCCAAGCTGAAGGCCGGGTTCCGCAAGGAAGGCGGCACCGTCACCGCCGGCAACGCCAGCGGCGTGAACGATGGCGCGGCCGCCTTGATCATCGCCAGCGAGGCTGCCGCGGCGAAGCACGGCCTGACCCCCCGCGCCCGCGTCGTCGCCATGGCCACCGCCGGCGTGCCGCCCCGCATCATGGGCATGGGCCCCGCTCCGGCGACGCAGAAACTGCTCGCCCGGCTCGGGCTGAAGATGGCCGACATCGACCTGATCGAACTGAACGAAGCCTTTGCCGCCCAGGGCCTGGCGGTGATGCGCCAGCTCGGCCTGGCCGATGATACGGAGATGGTGAATCCGCACGGCGGCGCCATCGCGCTCGGCCACCCCCTCGGCATGTCCGGCGCCCGCCTGGCGATGACGGCGGTCAGCGCCCTGGAACAGCGCGGCCAGAAGCTCGCCATCGCCACCATGTGCATCGGGGTCGGCCAGGGCATCGCCGCGCTGGT
>CAZZVB010000146.1:0-11649 GCA_964657445.1 uncultured Burkholderiaceae bacterium
CAACAGCGTTGCGTGCTGCGCCATCGTGGACGCGGTGCTGGCGGGGGAGACGCCGGGCGTCCCTCGCATCCAACCGCTGAGCGGCGTGCGGCTGGCGCTGCCCGACAGTATCGTGACGGACGGGATGGACGCCCCAACCGCCGCCGCGTTCGACCGTGCGCTGACGACGCTCTCGCAGGCAGGCGCGGTGATCGAGACCGTGCATTTCGCAGCACTCGGCCGGATCGGCGCTGCTACGGCCCGCGCCAGCATCGCGGCCTGCGAGGCCTATGCGTGGCACCGCCCCGTGCTGGCAGACGGCGCGAACCGCTACGACCCGCGGGTGCGGGCCCGCATTGAGGGCGGCAGCACGGCCTCCGCCGCAGACTACCTGGACTCGATGGCCGCGCGCCGCTCGATCGGTGCCGAGATGGCGGACGCGACCGCGGCCTATGATGCGGTCATCATGCCGAGCGTGCCGGCCGTTCCCGCGCCGATCGCCGAGCTTGAGGCGGATGACGCGGCCTATCTGCGGGTCAACGCGCTGATGTTGCGCAACACGGCGATCGGCAACTTCCTCGACCGTTGCGCTATCAGCCTGCCCTGCCATCGAGCAGGTGAGCCGCCGGCGGGGGTGATGCTGATGGGTCAGGCGATGGCGGATACCGCCCTGTTCGCGCTGGCTGCCGGGGTCGAGAAAGCGCTCGCCAACCGATAAAGCTCGCCTCCCTCAGCGGGAGAGGAAGAAGCTCCCCGGACTTAGCGCGCGGCCATCGTGCTCGCCTGCGCGTTCAGCACCAACCGGCCGTCGTTATGGGCAAGTTGGCTCAGCGGGACGGTTTAGACATGATTGCCTGGTAACCGTTGCCGGTGCCATGACGGTCATGCCGTATTCAACATGAGTGGCTACGTGGCCGCTAAGCTCGCCGCGATCGCATCCCACTCGTCGTCTAACGAAACCTGGGCGATCGGCTGCCCGGCGCGGCGATACCAATAGGCGGCGTTCGCGTCGTCGCCCTCCACGCGGTGGAGATGGGCGTGGACCCAGTCAGCCGCTGGATCACCTTCGTGGTCTTGCGACAATGCGTGGGCTTTGTCCCACTCTCCCTTCGCTGCCCACCATAGTGCCTGTTGCGCCGGGCTGGCCTCCGAAGGGGGGCTCGTGCCCGCGAGGCTGTTGCGGAACGTTGGCATGGGCCTCACTCCAAGTCCGAGGCGGATTTCGGCAGGTCGATCCCCGTCAGCGCCTCCCACACGCGAATGACGAACGCGTCGTCACGGCCGCCATGCCCCGCGGCGGCGGCGGCCAGGAAGAGCTGGTGTGCCGCGGACGCCATCGGCAGCGGAAAGGTCAGCGCCCGCGCCTGGTCGAGCACGATGCCCAAATCCTTGACAAAAATGTTGACCGCGGACAGCGGCGTGTCGTCGCCCGCCAGCACGTGCGGCATGCGGTTCTGCCACATCCAGGAACTGCCGGCCGAATTGCTGATCACGTCGAACAGTGTCTGCGGATCCGCCCCGGCCCGAATGCCGAGCGCCATGGCTTCCGCGGCCGTCGCGATGTGCACACCCGCCAGCAACTGATTTACCATCTTGACGGTGCTGCCGACGCCGGGCGCGTCGCCAAGACGCCACACCTTGGCAGCCACGGCGTCCAGCACAGGCTGAGCCGCGGCGAACGCGGCTTCCGACCCGGCGGCCATGACGGACATGCGGCCCTCGCGCGCGGCAACGGCGCCACCCGACACGGGCGCGTCCAGATACAGTCGCCCGGTCGCTTCCACCCGTTCGGCAAACTTTCGCGCAACCTCCGGCGCGAGGGTGACGCAGCACAGCACGACAGCGCCGGGGGCGAGAACATCCAGGCAGCCCGACGGGCCGAACATCACGGCTTCGGCCTGCGCCGCGTTGACGACGAACACCACGGCGGCATCACACGATCCCAATTCGGCCGGGGTCGCAACGCAACGGCCGCCGGCCCCTTCCAGCTCCGGCCAGACATGCGCCCGCGTTTCGCAGCCGATGACCTCGAGGCCCACCCGGCAGAGGCTGAGCGCCGCCCCCATCCCCATCGAGCCAAGACCGATCAAGCCGACTTTCATCGTCACGTCCTTCACATGCGAACGGGGGGCAGGATCGCTCCCACCCCCCGTCCATGCAAATCGTCTTGGGCCGTCGGTTAGGCGCGCGCGCCGGACAAGCGGCGAGCCATAGCGAGGTGCTGCTGGATCGTCGGCAGCGTGCTGGTGGCGAACTGCTTGAGATCCGCATCCTGGCCGTTGGCGATCTCGTCCTGGAACGCCTTCACGGCGGCCTGGTGCGACATGACTTGCTGGCGCAGATAGTCGCGGTCGAAGGCGCGCGGGCTATCGGCATTCAGCTTGGTCATGGCGTCCGTCACCATCTGCGGCGGCGTCGCATCGGGCGTGACACCCTTGGTCTGGGCAATCTGCATCAACTGCTGCGTCGTCTGCGTGTGCGCCGTCACCATGTCGGTCGCAAACTTCTTCACACGCGGGCTATGCCCCTTGGTCTGGGCAAGCTGCCCGGCCTGGACCTCACCAGCGTCGCTGGCAGCCGCGGTGTTGATGAACATCTGGTCGGCCGCGGCCAGCGGCGGCGGTGCGGGCGGGGCGGCAGCGACAGGCGGCGTGTTGCTGCTGCAAGCGGCGACGGGCAGCATGGCGGCTAAGAAAACCCAGCGTGCGGTACGGATGGACAATGGCGTGCTCCTCAAAAGCCTGAGCACACCCAACGCTGTTTCAGCGCAATCGTTCACGCGGCTGGGCTGTTCAGCGGGCTTTGCGGAAACGCTCCACCGCAGCGACCAAGGAACGCCTTATCCCGGGTTCCAGGGCGGAGTGCCCCGCGTCCGGGATGATGGTGAGCCGCGCCGCCGGCCAGGCGGCGGCTAGCTCGAACGCGGTGCGTGGCGGGCAAACCATATCGTAGCGCCCCTGCACAATCTCGGCCGGCAAGTGGCCGATCTTTTCCATGTGCCCCAGCAGTCCTTCTGCCGGCAGGAACAGGTCATGCGCGAAATAATGCGCCTCGATTCGCGCCAGGCCGAGCGCGGTGCGGTCCTGCGCGAAGGATGCCACAGTATCCGGGCTGGGCAGCAGGGTCGAACATGAGCCTTCATAGACCGACCAGGCACGCGCGGCGGACATGTGGATCGCCGGGTCGGGATGGTTCAGCCGGCGCAAATAGGCGCCCAGTATGTCGCTGCGCTCGTTTTCCGGCAGGTAGGAGACGAACTGCGCGTGCGCATCAGGGAAGATCGCCGCCAGGCCGTGCAGGAACCAGTCCACCTCGACCCGGCGGCCGAGGAACACGCCGCGCAGCACCAACCCGGCCACGCGGTCCGGATGGGCCTGTGCATAGGCGAGGGCCAGGGTCGAACCCCAGGAGCCGCCGAACAGCAGCCATTGCTCCAGCCCCAAATGACGGCGGAGTTGCTCGATATCCTTCACCAGATCGGGAGTCGTGTTCGCCATCAACCCGCCGAGCGGGCGGGACCGGCCAGCGCCGCGCTGGTCGAAGATCACCACGCGCCAGAAGGCCGGGTCGAAGAAGCGGCGGTGCACGGCCCCGGCCCCGGCCCCGGGGCCGCCATGCAGGAACAGCACCGGCTGGCCTCGCGGATGGCCCACCTGCTCCCAATACATGACGTGGCCGCCTGAGACGGGCATGTAGCCCGTCTCGAACGGCCCGATTTCCGGGAAAAGGTCTCCACCGCGAGGCATGTTGGCCAACGTATCGCGCCAAAATGCGATGCGGGACAACGACGAAAAAAGGAAGTGGCAGTGTTTCGTCTATGGATCGGTTTAGGCGGCCTGTTCGGCGCGGGCGCAGTGGCGATGGCGGCGGCTGCGGCCCATGCCCTCGCGGGCTTGTCCCCCTCCGCGCTGCACGTGGTGGAGAGCGGCGTGCAGATGCAGGGCTGGCATTCGCTGGCGCTGGTCGGCTGTGGCGTCTGGGCCCAGCGCCGCGGCGGACTCGCGCACTGGGCCGGCGCTGCGTTCACGCTCGGCACCGTCCTGTTCTGCGCCGCAGTGTATTCGTTCGGACTGGCGGGGGTGTCGCTGAACGCTGTCGCACCCACCGGCGGATTTCTGTTGATGGCCGGCTGGCTGCTGCTTGCCGCCTCCGCCCTTCGCAGCGGCGCATGATCGCGAGCGCCTATCTTGCGGCGGATGGGTTCGAGGCGGAGTTGGCCGAGGAACTGGCCCGGGCCAGTGTCACAGTCAGCGCCTGGCACGGCCGGCTTGCGCTGTCGCCGGACCCGCCGCGGGCGAGCGCCTGGGCGCTGGACGTCTGGACCAATCCGGTGGAGTTGCCCGCACCGTCGGTGAAGGCCGCGGCGGATGCGCTGCGGGCGATCCAGCGGAACTGGGCGGGCTACGCAGCCGACCTCCATCGCCGGTCTGCCCTGATCGCCGAGCGGCTTCCGCCGGTACGCGCCCGCCCCTTGGTCTTTCCGCAACCGCCCCCCGCGTCCCATCTCGGCGCCTGGACGCTGCTCGCCCCGGACCGGCTACTGGCGAGCCCCGCCAAGACCAGCCCCTTTCCCGGTGGCGAGCCGGTGTTCGTGGAGGACCGCTTAGGGCCGCCCTCCCGTGCCTACCTCAAGCTTTGGGAAGCCTGCACGCGGCTCGGCGTCTGGCCCGTGCCGGGCGAGACTTGTGTCGATCTCGGCGCATCGCCCGGTGGCTGGACCTGGGCGATCGCCCGGCTCGGCGCCGAGGTGCTGGCGATCGACCGTTCGCCGCTGGAGCCGGCGATCTCCGCGATGCCCGGCGTCCGTTGGCAGGAAGGCAACGCCTTCGCGATAGAGCCCATACCCGCGGATTGGCTGTTCAGCGACGTGATCGCCTACCCGGCTCCGCTGCTCGCCCTTGTGCAACGGTGGATTGCCAGTGGGATGGTGCGCCGCGTCGTCTGCACGGTGAAACTGCAGGGCGAGACGGACCATGACGCGACCGACGCCTTCGCGGCGATCCCAGGCGGACGCTTGATGCACCTGCTGCACAACAAACACGAGCTGACGTTCGTTTGGGCGCTTCCAGGCTAAACGGGCATCCCTCGCCGTCCGCCCGCGACATGCAACGGCAGCGCTGAGTGTGGCGGGAGCAGCACCATTCCCTCGTGAGTCATCGCGCCCAGCTCCGCAAGCTGCCGCGGATGCAGCAGCAAGGCCGGCGCCCGGCGGCGGCGATGCCAAGGAAGCGCCGCCAACAAGGCCGACAGCACGATCCCAGCACCGGCGATCAGCGCCAGCGTCGTGGCCCTGCCGTCCGGACCGGGGCGAGCCACGGTCGAAGCCTGCACCAGCATCGGCGGGTCGGGCTGAACCGGGGGCGCCGGCGGCGCAGAGCTGGCGGGCAGGCTCGCCAAGGAACGGTCGATTGTCTCTACCTCGGTCACAAGCGCACGCTGCCGGTCGGCCAGTTCGGCCTGTTCGGCGCGCAGCCGGTCCCTTTCGGCGGCCAGCATGAGGTCTGCCGGATCATTGGCAGGTCTCGCAGGCGGCGCATCGACCCGGCGCTGCTCGTCGGCCAGGAACGCGCGCAACGTGCGGATCTGTCCCTCCACCGCAGTCACGGCGGGATAGTCATCCTGGTATTTCGTCAGCAATTGCAGCCGCGTCAGTTGCAAATCGGCCAGCATCGCCGCGCCTTTGTCCAACGTCTCCCGCCCGGGCCTGCGGTCGGCCGCCACGCGGCTCGCGCCCGCCATGTCGCGCGACAGCGACGCCAGCGAGGCAGAAACGGACGCGGCATGCGTCTCCACGGCCGCCTCAGCCTGCATCGCCTGGCTCCGGCGCGCCAGCAAGGCGGTGCGCGGGTTCTGCGGGATCAGCGTGGCCGCCGCCGGCAAAGCTGGCAGGCTGACCGGCGTGTTCAGTACAGCGTCCACCATGGACCGGATGCGTTGCATGGCCGCGTCCTCCTCGCGGTCCCGCACGGTGATGACCAGCGCAGCGCCGCCATCCTCGAGCATCGCGGGCTGGCCGATTGCGGATTGCAGCCGGAACGCCGCTTCTGCCAGTGCTGCCCGGCCTGTCGCATCCGACCCGCCCTCCGCGAGGACCCGCGCCTGCACGACAGTGTCCGGTGGGCCGAGTTGCCATACGTAGCCTGCGGCCGCAGCCGTGAGCGCGATGCCGAACGCCGCAGCACCGGCACGCCAGCCCCACGCATTGGGCGGAGTTTCCGGCAACGCCATCCGCCAGACTGCGACCGGCGCGTCACGCGGTGGCTCCGGTTCTGCATCGATAAAGCGGTGGACACTCATGATGGGTGGGTGGATCGCATAGGTTCCGATACGCCGGCGAGCCGTTACGCTCGTATGAAGCCCTGCCAGCGTAAAGCAAAGCTCAACGCCGGGCCTAGCCCGCGAAGCGTCCTAGAGCGACGTACGATACCAGCAGGCAGGACTAAGCCTGCGGCGTGCCCGAAACTTCACGGACATGACGGGTCAGGGCCCCGATCGACGGTTCCATGAAGATGGTCAGGTGATCGCCCGGCACCGTCACGAGCCTCAGCCCGGAGCCGACGAGTTCACCCCAGCCGTAGCGCCGGTCTAACCCGAGCCCGCACGGCTCCTCCGAGGACCGGATGCGCAGCACGGTGCCATGATACGGGCGCGGCTGGTAACGCTGCGCCGCCTCGTGAAGCTGCCGCAGCAACCCGGCGTCAAAGGCTTGGTCCGCCAGATACGCCTCCGCAGCCGCGCCGAGCGGTTCGGAGGACGGGGTGGGCGCCTGAACCAGGCGGCGTACGGAGCGCCGGCGATGCATGAAGTCATGGAAGCTCAGTTCGTGGCGCAACACCTTGCCGAATTCCAAGGCGATGATCTGCCACCCGTAGGACCGCTCCGCGACCTGCCGCCGCAGCTTCCCCATGCGCGCCAGATAGGCCGGGTTCCAGGTGTCCACCATGACAACGGCTACAACCTCTTCGCCCAAGGCTCGCAGTTGCCGGGCGGCCTCGTAGGCGATGTTGCCAGCCAGGCACCAGCCGAGCAGCACGTATGGGCCGGATGGCTCAGCCAGGCGCAGCTGCCGGACGTAACCGTCGGCTATCTCCTCGATCGTTGCCGGCAGTTGGGCGCCGGTTCGCCGGTCGGCGGCTTGCAAGGCAATGAAGGGATGTTGCGCGCCAACGTCATGACCCAACGGGAGAAATGCCCCATTGCTGTGCACGACCGCGAAAACCGGCTTCTCAGCGCCCTGCCCGAGACGCGCCACGCGATCGAACCGGAAATTGCGCGCGGGCGGCTCGGCCGTAATGGCTCGCGACAGGGCAGCCAGCGTAGGCTCCTGGAAAAACACCGAAAGCGACAGACGCTTGCCGAACTCCCGCTCGACCCTGGACAGCAACCGGATTGCCAAGAGAGAGTGACCGCCGGCCTCGAAGAAATCCGGCTCCAGGGACGATTCGCCTGGAAGCAGATCGCCCCAGATTGCCTTTAGACGTTGGTCGCTTTTTTCGGTCACGAGTCCCATTAGACCGTCGTCGTCAATAATTTAAGCAAATGTATTCGTAAACGATACGAATGTCAAAAACTTATATCTACGGAGTTTCTGGCGACGGCACGTCGTGCAGCGGCCTTGGCGGCGGCACGCAAGCGGGTGCGGTGACATGACGCACCACCCTGGTGTGGTGGACCACCGGGCGCGGTGCTGCGTACGCCACTGGCGCGTATGGAACCGGCGGAGCGACGAAGACCGGCGGCGGCGCATAAACCACTGGTGGTGCGTAGTAGTAGGGGCGAGGATAGTAGCCGCCGTAATAGCCTCCGGCGAGCACTCCGGCCCCGAAACCGAAGCCGAAGGCCGGGCCGAAGCCGCGATAACCCCCGTATCCGAAGCCCCCGCGGTAGCCGTACCCGCCGTAGCCCCCGCCGAAATAGCGTTGCGCCTGGGCGGGATGCACCGCCATCCCGGCGATGACGGCCGAAGCCGCAGTGATCTGCATGAGCGTTCGAATGGACATGATCACCCTTCCAAAATCGTCAGATGCGATATGAGGCCGGATCATGGCGAAAATTGAGTCTAAGCGGCCGTGACGCATCACGACCCAGCGATCTAAGCCGGGCTTACCGCGCCTCGGCCAAAGACTGTTCCGGCATTGCCTGGGCCGGCCTTTGATTGAACGCCGGAGACGGTTTCGTGACTTCGCGCGCCGCCAACAAGTGGCGGGAGGCTCGCCGCTCGATCACCAGCCAGACCCGCCTGATCGTCTCGGTCATCGCGAGATAGATCAGCGCTGCATAGAGATAGATCGAGAAGTCGAAGGTGCGGGCAAACACCAGGCGCGTCTGGCCCATCAGGTCCAGCAGCGTCACGATCGCAGCCAGAGCGCTGGCCTTGATCATGCCGATGAGTTCGTTCCCAAGCGGGCGCAACGCGACCAGGAACGCTTGCGGGAAAACGACGTAGCGGAGCGTTTGCCATTTCGATAAGCCGAGCGCAACGGCGGCCTCGGTCTGGCCTTTTGGAACGGACTGGATGGCTCCGCGAAAGATTTCAGCTTGATATGCAGCGGTATTGAGAGAGAAGGCGAAGATGCAGCAAAAGAATGCGTCGCGGAACAAGCTCCATAGCCCGAGCGACGCCAGGGTTGGGCGCAACTCGCCGGCGCCGTAGTACACCAGGTAAAGCTGGCAAAGCAGCGGGGTGCCCCGGAACACGGTGATGTAGCCGATGGCCAGACTCGACAACAGCGGGTTGCGCGACATGCGAAGCCGGCAGATCGGCCAGGCGAGCACGAAGCCGATCGAGCAGGCGATGCCGACCGTCTCGAACGTGATCTGCAGGCCAGCGAGCAAGCGCCAGCCATGCTCCTGCAAGAGTGGCAGGTTGAAGAGGAAGTCGCCCCAGCTGGTCACGCCGCATAACCGCGGGCGAACCGGCGCTCCAGCAAAGCCTGGCCACCCATCGATCCGATGCTGATCAACAGGTAAACCGCGCCTGCAGCGCTGTAGAAGAACAGCGGCTCGTGCGTGTTCTTCGCCGCTTCGGACGCGGCACGCAGCAAATCCATGACCGCCAGCGTGGAGATCAGCGACGTATCCTTCAGCAGGATCGTCCAGATGTTGGCCAGGCCAGGGAGCGCCACGCGAACGAGTTGCGGTAGCGTGATCAGCCGGAACACCTGACGGCCCTTGAGCCCGAGTGATCGTGCCGCCTCCGCCTGGCCCGGCGGCACTGCACCGAGCGAAGCGATCCAAACCTCACTCGAGTAGGCCGACACCACGACGCCCAGCGCGATCACGCCGGCAAGAAATGCGTTGAGGTCGATTTGGCCGGGGATGCCGAACGCCGTGGCAAGCCGGGTCAGCAAGGCCTGAAGGCCGAAATACACGATGAACAGCGCGAGCAGATCGGGAATGCCGCGAAAGAAGGTGGTGTAGGCTTCGCCGGCCATGCGCAGCACGCGGGAGTTCGACTGGCGGATCACTGCCAGCACGAGGCCGGCGCCAAAGCCGACGGGAACCGTGGCTACCGCCAGGGCGAGCGTGACCAGTGTGCCCCGCAGCAGCAGCGGCGCCCAGCCCTCCGGTCCAAAGAGAAGGTCAAACGATGTCACGCGAGTACCACGACTGAACTCAGCAAGGCGCGTGCCACTCTAAGGCGCTGAACGCATTCATGATGTGACGCAGGTCACACGAATTACTCAATCGGTAGGTCACTTTGTGTGGCCATGGATTTGGATCCGTTCAATGCCAATCGCTGGCCATGTGTCAAAGCCTTCCTGGCTTCGCCAGTCCATGGCCGCATGGATGCTGTCGGGTTTCCGCAGGCTTTTTTTGATCAAACCTCGCCGCCCACCTACGCCTTTCGAGGCTGCTTTTGCCGTTGAAGCATCCGCATCTCAGGCAAGCCACGACGCCGAGGATTTTGTCGAAACCTACAGCACCACCGACTATTCGCTGACCGTAACCAACGTGACCCGGACCACGATGGATGCAACCGGAAAGGCATCGTTGGTCACCGGCGTCAAGCGCGTTTGGCGGCAGGGCGAGGTTTATTACCATGCGACCCAATGGCCGACGCACTGCAGTTTCAGCTGGGAGATCGGCGGAACGGCCTGCCGCTGGCGCGTGTATCAGGCGCATTTGGACGAGACCAACACGCTCATTACACGCCAGCCAGCTCAGAACTCCCGCAGAACCTCCCTCAGCGTCGTCCCCTCGTAGCGGGTCCGGACAAGACCGCGGCGCTGCAGCGCCGGCACCAGCCCCTCGGTGATCTCCACCACGCGTTGGCGGCTCGATCGCTGGAACGGCGTGCTGACCAGGAAGCCATCGCCGCCGATCGCCTCCATGGCCTCGCCCATCTTGTCCGCAACCTCATCCGGCGTTCCGATGAGCTGCAATCCGCCATCGTACCGCTCGGACGCGAGCTGGCGGAGTGTCTTGCCGCTACCCCATTGCGCGAACTTGTCGAGCGAACCCTGCTCCCCGTTGGTGGTCAGGTGGGGCAGCTCGGCGTCGAGATCGAACTGGGAGAAGTCGATATCGGTCACGGTGCCGATCGCGGCGAGCGCTGCCTCGATGAAAGCCGGCCCGTTCACCATGCGGCGGTATTTCGCCCAAGCATCCTCCGATGTCTCGCCGATCACCGGGTAGATGAGGAACAGCACCTTGATGTCGTCTGGGTTGCGGCCGGCCGCCGCAGCGCGAGCGCGCACGTCGTCGCGATAGGCCTTCATGCCGCTGTAGCCGTTCGCCGTCGCGATGATGCTGTCCGCGGTCCGCGCCGCGAACTCCCGTCCGCGTGGCGAGCCGCCGGCCTGCACGAAAGTTGGCCGGCCCTGCGGCGATGGCACGGTGTTGAGCGGGCCGCGGCACTTGAAGAACTTGCCCTCGAAGTTGATCGGCTTGACCTTGGTATGGTCCGCGAAGGTGCCGGTCGCCCGGTCCATCACCACGGCATCCGGCGCCCACGAGTCGAACAGCCGGCACACCAGCTCCACATACTCGTCGGCCATGGCGTAGCGCTGTTCGCGCGGCGGCAACTCGTCCATGCCGAAATTCTGCGCCGCGGCGTCCTCGCCCGAGGTGACGATGTTCCATCCGAAGCGGCCGCCGGCGATGTGGTCGAGCGTGGCGGCCAACCGGGCCAGCATGAAGGGCGGGTAGGCCATGGTGGACATGGTCGCCACCACGCCCATGCGCGTGGTGCCGGACGCGATCATGGCCGCGAGCGGCATCGGGTCATGCTTGGGCGCCTGTAGCGCGTGCTTCAGGGTCGCTTCCGCCGTGCCGCGATAGGCCTCGGACACCATCAGCGTGTCTTCGAGCATGATGTAGTCGAAACACGCCCGCTCCATCGCTTGCGCCATCTCGACGTAGAACTTGCCGTCCCAGGGCGGGGTGAGTGGGGCGTAGGGATGGTTCCACTCTCCCGCGCTGAAGTTGCAGAACCAGGCGAGATGGAAGCGGTTTGGCATGGCCGACGTCAGGCAAGAACGATGCCGGACCCGGCGTATTTGCCCTTCAGCGCCTGCCACATCGCGATGTCGCGGTCCGCGGTCCAGATTTGCGGGTAATCCAGCCCGTTTGCCTCGTCATAGGCGCGGGAGACGTCGAACGGCATGCAGTGTTCGAAGATGACCCATTGCCCGTATGCCGGCCACATCACGCTCATGGTCTCGTCAT
>CAZZVB010000147.1:0-11336 GCA_964657445.1 uncultured Burkholderiaceae bacterium
TCAAGCTGATGCACTTCGCCCGTTTCGACGTGGGCCTGCTGCAGCACGCGCTCGGCGTGCCGTGCCGGCCGGTGCGCTGCACCAAGATTGCCGCCAAGCTGGTGCGCACCTTCACCGACCGGCATGGCCTGCGCGATCTATGCCGCGAACTGCTCGGGGTCGAGATCAGCAAGCAGCAACAGACCTCCGATTGGGGCGCGGTCGAACTAAGCCCGGAGCAGCTGGCCTATGCGGCGTCGGACGTCCTCTATCTCCATGCTCTCTGGACCAAGCTGGATGCATTGCTGCGGCGGGAAGACCGGCTCGCTCTTGCCGAAGCTTGCTTCGACTTCTTGCCTGCGCGGACCAAGCTCGACGCACTTGGATATGAAGAGCCGGACATCTTTTCGCACTAACGCGGCCATCTACTGGCACGATTATTGAGTACGAAATTGCCGGAAACGGCAACCGCCAATTGACCGGGCCACCCGGTCTGGCCATACCATAGGCCATGAGCGCCGTCGTTTCTGCTGTCACCGACCTCGAGGTCGCTCGATCCGTCCTGTCGGTGGAGGCTGCCGGCCTTCGTGCCCTGGCCGCTTCGCTCGATCAATCTTTCGAGCGTGCCGTGGCGTTGCTGGCTGCCTGCGCAGGCCGCATCGTCGTTTCGGGCATGGGCAAATCGGGCCATGTCGCGCGCAAGATCGCCGCGACATTGGCCTCGACCGGCAGCCCGGCGATTTTCGTGCATCCTGCTGAAGCCTCGCATGGCGATCTCGGCATGGTGCTGCCAGGCGATGCAGTGGTGCTCTTTTCCAACAGCGGCGAGACGACGGAGCTGGCGGACCTGGTCGCGCACGCCCGGCGGTTCGGGATGCCGCTGATCGCGGTGACGGGACGGGCGCAGTCCACGCTGGCGAAATCCGCGGACGAAGTGCTGCTGCTGCCCCAGGCGCCGGAGGCGTGCACGATCACCGCGGCGCCGACCACCAGCACGACGATGCAGATGGCGCTCGGCGATGCGCTGGCCGTCGTTCTGCTGAACCGCCGGGGTTTCACCGCGACCGAGTTCCGCGCGTTCCATCCCGGCGGCCGCCTGGGCGCCCAATTGCGCCGGGTGCGCGACCTGATGCATGCCGGCGACGCCGTGCCGCTGGCCGGCCCGGATGCGCGCATGCCGGACATCCTGCTTTTGATGACAGGCAAGGGGTTCGGCTGCGTCGGCGTCGTGGAGCACGGCCAGTTGGTCGGCGTGATCACCGACGGCGATTTGCGCCGCGCGATGGGGCCGGACCTGCTGCAGCAGCCGGTCCGCGCCGTGATGACGGGGCGCCCGCGCACCATTGCCGCGGATGCACTGGCCGTGGAGGCTCTGCGGGTGATGAACGTCAGCGACCGGCCGATCACCGCCCTGTTCGTGGTGGACGCCTCCGGCGCGCCGATCGGCATCCTTCACATCCATGATCTGCTGCGGGCAGGCATAGCGTGACGATCGCACCCCTCCCCGCCCCCCGGCGAGACCGCTTGGCGACGGCCACGCGCGTCCGAGAGATGCCGACCGCGAAAAGCCTGCTCAGTCGCCGGCGCCATGTGGCGCTTGCCAAGCGGGCGCTGCCGGTTGTCGCGCTCCTGTTGTTGAGCATCGTGGCATTCTGGCCGCAGCTCGCGCGTGAGTTCGACTCCGCCAAGTTCGGCTTCCGCCACGGCGAGCTGTCGGTCGATTTGAAGACGGGCAAGCTGCTGAACGTCCGCTATCACGGCGTGGACGCGCGAGGCCGCCCCTATACGATCACTGCGGACGAGGCCCAGCAGATCGGGCCGGAGCGGATCGACATGGTGCACCCGAAAGGCGACGTGGTGAACGAGAACGGCTCCTGGACCTACGCGCAGTCGGAGAACGGCGTTTATCTCCAGCATTCGGGCATGATGGACATGTCGGGAGACGTCACGTTGTATCGCGATACGGGAGTGACGCTTCGGACCGCAACGGCCTCAATGGATATGAAAGCGGGTGCGGCGTCGAGCGATAAGCCCACGCATGTGGAAGGCCCGTTCGGCACGCTCGATTCGAAAAACGGGTTCGCGCTGGTGGACAAGGGCGACATCATCCAATTCGACGGGCCGTCGCGGCTGCTACTGAATGGAACCCATCAGTGAGGCGTTTCCTCATCATCTGTGCTGGGGTCGCCGCCTTGGCCTTGCCGGTGCGTGCCGGCGCCCAAGGCATCGACATGACCAAGGGCGGCCCGGTCGAAGTCACGTCGCGTGACGGGATGGAGTGGCGGCAGAACGAACAGGTCATCATCGCCAAGGGCGACGCGAAGGCCGTGCGCGGCGACGTGACGGTCACCGCCGACCAGCTGATCGCCCACTACCGCAAAAAGGCCGCGGCGCCCGGCGCGGCACCTGCGGTTGCCACGCCTGCGGCTGCGAGCGCCGATGCGAAAGCCAAGCAAACGGGCACGGACCCAACGTCCAGCGATACCGGCGACAATGAGGTATATCGGCTGGAGGCTGTCGGCAACGTCCACATCTTCACGCCGACCGATCAGGCGTGGGGCGACCACGCCGTCTATGACATCGATCAGGCGGTGCTGATCATGACGGGCAAGAACCTGCGTATCATTACGCCGCAGCAAACCATGTCGGCCCGCGACGCGATGGAATACTGGTCGCAGAAGCACATGTCGGTCGGCCGCGGCAATGCCGTGGTCAACACCAGCGACGGGCGCCGGCTGACCGGCGATATCCTGGTTGGCTACACCGTCGATCCGAACGCCCCGCCGGGCGCGGCGCCGGCCAAACCGGCCGCGCCAGCACCCGGCGATCAGGGTGCTGCGGCGAAAGCGGCAAAGCCGGGTAGCGATCCGCTGGCAAGCGAGGGCGGGAAGCTGCAGCGGGTGGATGCGTTCGGGCACGTGGTGGTGCTGACGGCGACGGAAATCATCCACGCCGACAAGGGCGTCTATGTTCCTGACACGGGCATCGCGCGCCTCGCCGGCAACGTGCGCATGACGCGCGGACTGAATGAGCTGAACGGGGACGAGGCGCTGATCAACCTGCGCACGGGCGTGTCCACGATGGTGCGCATGCCTGGCCAGCGGGTCCAAGGTCTGGTCGTCCCGAACGAGGCTACCACCAACACGCCGGGCGCGTCGGCGGCGGCGAAGCCAGCCAAACCAGGAGGCGCATTAAAGTGAGCGGTCCATTGCGCGTGATCGACGGCGGCGGAGGACTGCAGGCGAATGGCGTAGGCAAGACCTACAAGAAGCGGCCGGTCGTGCGAAACGTTTCGGTGAACGTGCGGCGGGGTGAGGCCGTGGGGCTGCTCGGGCCGAATGGCGCCGGCAAGACCACGACGTTCTACATGATCGTGGGGCTGGTTCGCCCGGACACTGGGTCGATCAGCCTGGATGGGCACGACATCACGGGGTTGCCGATGTACCGGCGCGCCCGGTTAGGCATCGGCTACCTGCCGCAGGAAGCCAGCGTGTTCCGCGGCCTGACGGTCGAGGGCAACATCATGGCGGCGCTCGAAGTGGTGGAAACCGATAGCGACAAGCGTGAGCAGATGCTGGCCGAGCTGCTGGCCGAGTTCGGCATCGGGCATTTGCGGCGCACGCCGGCACTGGCGCTGTCGGGCGGCGAACGCCGCCGCGTGGAGATCGCACGCGCCCTGGCCACGCAGCCCGGCTACATCCTGCTGGACGAACCGCTCGCGGGCATCGACCCGATCGCGGTCGGTGAAATCCGCGACCTGGTCGGGCATTTGAAGGATCGCGGGATCGGCGTGCTGATTACCGATCATAACGTCCGCGAGACGTTGGAGATTATCGACCGTGCGTACATCATGCATGACGGCCAGTTGCTGATGGAAGGGCGCCCGCAGGAGGTCGTGCAGCACGAGGACGTGCGGCGTGTCTACCTCGGAGAAAGGTTCAGCTTGTAGGGTCTTAGGTATGGCGATCGGTCCAAGGCTCGAGTTCAGGCAATCCCAAGCCCTCGTGATGACGCCGCAGCTGCGGCAGGCCATCAAGCTGCTGCAATTCTCCAACCTCGAAGTGTCCGCCTATATCGAGGAAGAACTCGAGCGCAATCCGCTGCTGGAGCGTGATGACCGGTCGGACATCGCGGTCGAGCAACCCGCACCGGACCAGCGTGTCGAACACTTGCACGAGCTGGACGCAAGCGATCTGCTGCGGCGGGAAAAACTGCCGGACGTGGTCGAGGCCGATCACGCCAACAGCTATGATGCCGGCAGCCTTGGCGACAGCGCGGCTGCCTTCAGCCGCGATGGCGGCGGCGGTCGCGCCTTCGACGGCGAAGACCGCGGCATGGATGACCTGGCAGAATCGCCGCGCAGCCTGAGGGAGCATTTGGCCGAGCAGTTGCGCCTCAACTTCACCGACCCGGTGGACCGGCTGGTGGGCGCGCACCTCATCTCCCTCCTCGACCCGGCGGGCCGCGTTCAGACGGAAAGCACGGCTCTGGGCGATGCGCTGGGGATCGAGCCGGTGCGGGTGGAGGAAATTCGCAGCCGGATGCAGCGCTTCGACCCGCCCGGCCTGTTCGCACGCGACCTGCGGGAATGCCTGGCCGCCCAATTGGCTGACCGCAACCATCTCGACCCGGCGATGCAGGCCCTGCTCGACAATCTCGACCTGCTGGCGCAGCGCGACATGCGCCGGCTGCGGGAGCTGTGCGATGTGGACGCCGAGGATCTGGCCGACATGATCGCCGAGATCCGCACGCTCGACCCTAAGCCGGGTGCGGCATTTGACAGCGTGCCGCCGACGGCGATCCTGCCGGATGTGCTGATGCGCCGGGCGCCGGTGGTGAACGCCGATGGCAGCGAGTGGCTGCTGGAGCTCAACCCGGAAACGATGCCGCGCGTGCTGGTCAACCAAGGCTTCCACGCGCGCGTCATGACCCACGCCAAGCGTGAGGACCGGCTGTTCCTGGGCGAGCAACTGTCCTCGGCCAACTGGCTGGTGAAGTCGCTGCAGCAACGGGCGCAGACGATCCTGAAGGTCTCGGCAGAGATCGTGCGCCGGCAGGACGGGTTCTTCCGCCACGGCGTGGCGCATCTGCGGCCGCTGATCCTGCGCGACATCGCCGACGCGGTGGAGATGCACGAGAGCACCGTCAGCCGCGTGACCGCCAACAAATACATCGCGACCCCCCGCGGGACGTTCGAGCTCAAATATTTCTTCACCACTGCGATCGCCGGGTTCGGCGGGGAAAACCACAGCGCGGAGGCGGTTCGCCAGCGCATCCGCGCCATGGTGGGGGCCGAGACGGCCGACGAGGTGTTGTCCGACGATGCGATCGTGGCTGCTTTGCGCCGGGAAGGCGTGGACATCGCTCGCCGAACGGTGGCCAAATACCGGGATGCACTGCGCATACCCAGCTCGGTGCAGCGAAAGCGGGAGAAAGCACTGCCGGCTTGAGCAGCAAGCGCCCCGCCAACAACGGAGGCGATCCAATGCAGATCACGGTTTCCGGCAAGCAAGTTGACCTATCGGACGCACTTCGCACGCGCGTCGCGGACGGTCTGGACACGATCACAGGGAAGTATTTTGACGGTGCGTTGGAGGCGAACGTCACGTTCAGCCGCGCCCGGTCGTTCTTCACCTGCGACATCAACGTGCACGCCGGACGGGGACTGACATTACGCGGCGAAGGTGAGGCTGCCGACGCCAACAGCGCCTTCGACGACGCCGCCGAACACATCGCCAAGCGGCTGCGGCGCTATCGCCGCCGGGTCAACGAGCATGCCCGAGATCTGTCCAACCGGGCGCAGTCGCAGCCCGCCCGCCAATACGTCCTGCGGCAGGAGGACGAGCCAGCGCAGGCTGCCGCCGACGGCCATAGCGAGACGTTCGCCACGGTGATCGCCGAGACGGCGACGACGATCGAGAGCCTCAGCGTGAGCGAGGCGGTGATGCGGCTGGACCTCGCGGACCAGCAGGTGATGATGTTCTACAACAGCACGACGGGCGAGCTGAACGTGGTCTATCGGCGGACCGATGGGCACATCGGCTGGATCGATCCGGCGGCGAAGGGGAACTAGGGCAGCCGTCAGCGCCGCCAAGCCGGTGCCGTAGGCCGCTCACCCCGCCCTCTCCCGCAAGGGAGAGGGAGAAGAGGGCCTAGCGGGCGGCGAAGCGGACAGCTTCCTCGGCGGCGCGGAACAGGGCGCGGGCCTTCTGCCGCGACTCCTCGTATTCGGCTTCCGGCGTGCTGTCCGCGACCACGCCGCCGCCGGCTTGCACGTGCATGGTGCCGTCTTTCACCACGGCGGTCCGCAGACCGATGCAGGTGTCCATGGTGCCGTCGGCGGCGAAGTAGCCGATGCAGCCGCCGTATAGGCCGCGGCGGACCGGCTCCAACTCCTCGATGATTTCCATCGCGCGGATCTTGGGCGCGCCGGTCAACGTGCCGGCCGGGAAGCCGGCCACCAGTGCATCCACGGCGTCCAGACCTTCGGCCAGCGTGCCCTCCACGTTGGAGGAGATGTGCATTACGTGGCTGAACCGCTCGATCGCGAAGCTCTGCGTGACGCGCACCGTTCCTGTCGCCGACACGCGGCCCACATCGTTGCGGCCAAGGTCGAGCAGCATGAGGTGCTCGGCACGCTCCTTCGGGTCGGCCAGCAGCTCGGCCTCCAGCGCCGCGTCCTCCTCCGTGGTGGCGCCCCGGCGTCGGGTGCCTGCAAGCGGGCGGATGGTGACGGTGTTGTCGCGCAGGCGGACCAGGATTTCCGGACTGCTGCCCACGATGGCGAAGCCGCCGAAATCGAGGAAAAACAGGAACGGCGCCGGGTTGATGCGCCGCAGCGCCCGGTAGAGCGCGAAGGGCGGCAGCCCGAACGGGGCAGAGAAGCGCTGCGACGGCACCGCCTGGAAGATGTCGCCGGCGACGATGTACTCCTTCATCGTCGTCACCATCGCCTCGAACGCGGCGCGGTCCATGTTCGGCACCGGGTCGGGTGGCGGCAAGGCGACGGGCGGCGCGGCGCGGGGCAACGGGCGCGACAAGGCGGCTTGGGCATCGGCGATGCGGCCCTGCGCCATGTCCCACGCCTGTTGCGCAGACACGCCTGCGGCCGGCCTGACGGGCACGGCGAGCGTGAGTTCGTCGCGCACGGTGTCGAACACCGCGAACAGCGTCGGGCGCAGCATGAGCGCGTCCGGCAAGCCGAGCACGTCGGCGTTCTTGGCGGGCAGACGCTCCATCAGGCGGACCATGTCGTAGCCCAGAAAGCCGAACAGCCCGCCGCACATGGGCGGCACGCCCGGCGGCAGCACCATGCGGCACTCGGCGATCATGGCGCGCAGGCTGTCCAGCGGAGGACGCTCGTCGGCGACGAAGGCGTGCGGTGCGGCCAGCACGTTGCGGTTCACCTCCGCCCGGCCGCCGACGCAGCGCCACATCAGGTCCGGCGACATGCCGAGAATAGAGTAGCGGCCGCGGCTCGCCCCACCCTCGACGCTTTCCAGCAGGAAGCTGTTGGGCTGGCCATGCGCCAACTTCAGGAAGGCCGCGACCGGCGTTTCCAGGTCGGCCACATCGGTGACGGCGACGATCGCCCCTTGCCCGGCGGCGTAGGACGCGGCGAACTCCGGCGTCACTGGACGATGCTGTCGAACATTTGCCGGTTCACCACGACCTTCTCGCGGTCGCGCAGCCCGGCGGCGAACGTCATCTCGAGGTCGTCGCTCATCGACCCGGCAAGCTGCGTTCGCACACGATCCAGCGCAGCGATGTCCTTCACCGGGTCAGGCTTGGTGACCGAGACCGGAACGGCCACGGTGAAGGCGGTGGGCGATTCCACCATCGTCGGCTTGCCGATGTCCGTGGCGAACAAAGGCTGGACCAGTTGCGCAGGGATGCCCGGCGGCGGCTGGCTGCGGCCGATCGCGGGGCTGCGCGTCATCGGCACGGACGCGGCCGCAGCCGCGTCCTTCAGGCTGGCGCCGCCGGCGACGGCCGTGAGCAGCTTGGTCGCCACCAGCTCCTGCTCATGACGCCGCGCCGCTTTCAGCCAATCGTCGCGCACGCGGTCATGAACCTCCTCCAGCGTGAGCTGCGCAGGCTGCGTGATGCCATCGACGGACACGGCGTAGAAGGAGTGGTCGGGGCCATCCTGCAGGGTCGTAGGATCGGACGGGCTGAGCGCAAACGCCTTGGTGATGATCGCCTGCCGCAGCGATGGCGTCGCAGGAATCGGCGCGGGCGTGCCGTCGGGCGTGTTGCCTTGAGCATCCAGCGTGCCGGTGACCGCGGCGGCGCCCAGCCCTGCCGGCAGTTCGTCGAGCTTCGCACCGCCCGCGAGCATATCCTGCACCTTGTTTGCGCGGTCATACACCTGGTCGGCCGCCTGATCGAGCGCCGCCCTGGCTTTGGCATCGGCCTCCACGGCCTCAAACGGCTGCTCCGTGGCAGATTGCAGCTTGGTGACGCGGAACACGGTCCAGCCGCCCTCACCCTGGACCGGGCCGGTGACCGTGTCGGCACCAGCCGCGAAAACCGGGCCCGCCAGTTCCGGCGAGGGGAAATCCGCCTGCGTGCTGTCGGGCAGTTCGACGGCGGACGCCCCGGCCTTCGTGGCCTCCGCCTGGATCGCGGTCCAGTCGGCGCCGGAGATCCAGGAGGTCGCAATGGTTTTGCCGGCCGCTTCGGTCGGCGCCACAACCACCTGGACGGTGCGCGTTTCGGGCTTTCCGTAGGTGGTTTTGTGGGACTCGTACCAGGCCCGCGCATCGGCGTCGCTGACGGTGATGTCCTTGGCGACGCTCTCTGGCGACAGGATCACGATCTTGACCCGGCGATACTCCGGCGCGCGGTAGTCGTTCAGGTTGTCGTCGTACTGGCGCTCCAGTTGCTCGTCCGTCGGGGCCGGGGGTTCGGGTGCTGCGGCGAACGGCAGGGTGACGAGGTCCGCGGTGCGCGTCTCGCCCTGGAAGGTCAGCACCAGCTTATTCACCAGGTCGGGCGACGCTCCGCCGGCGCGGACGGCCTCGGCGATCTGCCGCTGCGCGATGTCGGTGCGCAGCAAGTTGAGGTAGCGCGCCTCGGTGTAGCCGTTGTTGCGCAGCACGGCGTTGAAAGTGGCGCGATCGAACTGGCCGTTCGGCCCCTGGAAGGCGCGCGTCTCGAAGGTGGCGCGGCGCATCATGTCATCGGTGACCACGACGTGCAGGCGGGCGGCTTCGGCGGCGAACGCGGCCTGGATCACCAATTGCTGCAGCGCCTGCTGCGCCACGTCCCGCCGCATTTCCGGCGTGGGGGCGGCCGTGCTGCCGCTTTGGCGCATCACCTGCGCGAGCATGCGGCGGGACACGTCCTGCAGGTCTTGCGGGTCGATCCTCTGGCCGCCGACCGTCGCGACGCTATTCGGGTCGCCGCCGCCGAAATTGCCGCCCAGCATCCCGGCCACGCCCCAGAAGCCGAACGAGCCGACAAGGACGACGAAGAGCACCTTGGCAGGCCAGGTGGAGGCGAATCGGCGAAGTGCGGCAAGCATGGGGCGTCTCTATGACCGTGTGCCCGGATCATCTCACGGGGCGGCGCACCATACGGACGCGACTGCCGCATTGCCAGCCCTGGAAGTGACCGCTAGAGCGGCTGGGGAGATCGAACGATGCGCCAACTGATTGCCGGCAATTGGAAAATGAACGGCACCACGGCCGAGGCGGCCGCGCTGGCGTCGGCCCTGAAGGCCGGCTCCTCCGGGTGCGACCTGCTGGTGTGCCCGCCGGCGACCCAGCTTTGCGCCGTCGCGGCAGCACTCGCCGGGTCACCTGTCGCGGTAGGCGGACAGGATTGCCACCAGGACCCGAACGGCGCCCATACCGGAGACATTTCCGCCACGATGCTGCGCGACGCCGGGGCAAGCTGGGTCATCCTCGGGCATTCCGAGCGGCGCGCCGATCACGCCGAGACGGATGAGCGCGTGCGGGAGAAGGTGCTTGCGGCGGTTGCCGCAGGCCTTGCGCCGATCGTCTGCGTCGGTGAGACCAACGACCAGCGCTCGGCGGGAAAGCACACGGAGGTGGTCGGCTGGCAACTGGCCGGCAGCCTGCCGGACGGGTTCCAGGGCGTCGTGGCCTACGAGCCGGTCTGGGCGATCGGCTCCGGCAAGAGCGCGACCGAGGCGGACGTGGAGGAGATGCACGCCTTCATCCGCGGCGAACTGGTGCGGCAGTTTCCGGCGCATGGAGCCGGGCTGCGCATCCTGTATGGCGGCTCGGTAAAGCCGTCCAACGCTGCATCGCTGCTGGCGCTGCCGGACGTCGGTGGCGCGCTGGTGGGCGGCGCGAGCCTGGTTGCGGCGGACTTCCTGGCGATCGCGGCGGCGGCTCGGCCGGGCTAGCGACTCTCGGGCAAGAAATCTATGTCGAGGGTCTGCTCAATGGTCCATTCGCACGTGCCAGGAAAGACAATCATGTCCAGTCCTGTCTCAAGGCTCGCGGACTTAGCGGCGCGTTTGTAGGCCTTGACCATCAAGGCAGGCAAAGCCGGCCGAAGGCTCGGGCTGTCTTCCAAGAGCCCGACGATCCGGTTCCGCTGCTCCAGTATCGTCAGCAGCCAACTCTTGGTCTGCCAATCCGGCTGGTAGCGGCACTTGAGCAAATGGGCCAGCAGGATTTCCAGCCGGCTCAGCAGTTCCTGCCGGTCCTTGCGGGCCAAAGACTCGATCTCCTCGGCGATGTTCTCGACGTCCACGCCGGGGACGCGCAGCAGCCGCAGGCGTGCGGCCTGCTCGATCGACCAAGCGCAGAAGTCGCGCTCGTACTCCGCCACCTCACCCTCGAAAACCGGGACCTGGATACTATCGGTCTTGCCCATTGGAGATAATTAGCAGTCATGGACGCTGATTGCATCCGTGCGCTGCGGCAGCTTGGGCTTTCAGCCAGCCGTCAAACGCCGTAGAACCCCGCCGCCGCCTAAGGACCTCCGATGATTACCGTGCTGCTGATTGTCCATTTGTTCGTCACGCTCGCGCTGATCGGCGTCGTGCTGATCCAACGCAGCGAGGGGGGTGGTCTGGGGGTCGGCACATCGCAGGGCATGGGGTCGTTCATGTCCGGCCGCGGCACCGCCAACCTGCTCACCCGCACCACGGCGATCCTGGCGACGGTGTTCTTCGTGCTGTCGATGGCGCTGGCGCTGCTGAACCGCGGCACCACCGTCGGCAACAACCGTTCCATCCTCGACGTGCCGCCGACGCGCACCACGCCTGCCCTTCCGGTTCAGCCGCCGGCCGGCCCGGCGCCCGCGGCGGAAGCCCCGGCCGCCGCGACGCCCCCTGCCGCGACGGCGCCGGCCCCGGCTGTGGTAACTCCAACAGC
>CAZZVB010000148.1:0-11151 GCA_964657445.1 uncultured Burkholderiaceae bacterium
CACGCACATGGACCACCGGCTGGCCATGAGCGCGCTGGTCATGGGCCTGGCGACCGATGCCCCCGTCGGGGTGGACGATGCGGCGTTCATCGAAACCAGCTTCCCTGGATTTGCCGCCCTCATGCGGGGTCTGGGCGGGGACATCGCTTGATCATCGCGATCGATGGCCCGGCCGCGGCGGGCAAAGGCACGCTGGCACGGCGGCTGGCCCAGGAACTGGGGCTGCCCTATCTGGACACCGGCCTGTTGTACCGGGCAGTTGGCCGGCGCGTGCTGGACGCCGGGCAGGACCCGGCGGACCAGGCTGCGGCGGAACAGCAAGCTCGGATGTTGCAGCCCGCGGACCTGGCCCGCAGCGATTTGCGCGGCCCGGAAGCTGACCAGGCCGCAAGCCAGGTCGCGTCGGTGCCTGGCGTCCGCGCTGCGTTGCTCGCGTTTCAGCGCAGCTTTGCCATCAAAGGCGGCGCCGTGCTGGACGGGCGTGACATCGGCACGGTGATCTTCCCGGATGCCGACGTGAAGCTGTTCGTTACCGCCAGCGTGGACGCACGCGCTGGCCGCCGCTGGCGGGAACTGCAAGCCCGTGGCGCTGCCGACACGATCGACATGGTACGAGCCGATCTGATCTTACGGGACGACCTTGACCGCGCCCGCGCCGCTGCGCCGCTGCGCCCTGCCGAAGGCTCCGTCGAGCTGGACACCACGGCAATGAGCCCGGATGAGGCGTTCGCCACTGCAATGGCGATCGTGCAAGCGCGGCGCTCATAAGTGGCCTGCTGCGGAAAAACAGCAGTTTGACTTGACTTCATGGCCCTGAACGTTGTCTTTGCGCCGCGATATCCCCGTAAACCCGGCCCATACGCATTGGGCTAGCCGTATCCCGGAGTGGATGCGCAAACCGCCGCGCCAACCAGCGCGCCCCACAGGAACCACCGATACTCATGGCATCCAGCGCCGTTGCTTACGACTACTCCAACTCCCACAACCCCGGCGGCGAGGATTTCGCCTCCCTTCTGGACGAGACCCTTGGTCGGGATACCGGCTTTGACGGGTCCGTCGTCACCGGCCGCGTCCTCCGGCTCACCGATGAATTCGCCATCGTCGATGTCGGCCTAAAGAGCGAGGGGCGCGTTGCCCTCAAGGAATTCGGCCCGCCGGGCGCCGCGCCCGAGGTCAAGCCAGGCGACCTGATCGAACTTTTCGTTGAGCGTTATGAGGATCGCGACGGCTCCATCGTGCTGTCGCGCGAGAAGGCGCGGCGCGAGGAAGCCTGGACCAACCTCGAGAAGGCGTTTGAAGCGCAGCAGCGCGTCAACGGCACCATCTATGGCCGGGTCAAGGGCGGCTTCACCGTCGATCTCGGCGGCGCCGTGGCGTTCCTGCCCGGCAGCCAGGTCGATATCCGGCCGGTGCGCGACGTCGGCCCGCTGATGGGCACGCCGCAGCCGTTCCAGATCCTCAAGATGGACCGCGCCCGCGGCAACATCGTCGTCAGCCGCCGCGCCGTCCTGGAAGAGACCCGGGCTGAGCAGCGGTCGGAACTGATCCAGGGCCTCAAGGAAGGCATGATCCTGGACGGCGTGGTGAAGAACATCACCGATTACGGCGCCTTCGTGGACCTCGGCGGCGTGGACGGCCTGCTTCACGTGACCGACGTAGCATGGCGCCGCATCAACCATCCGTCCGAAGCGCTGCAGATCGGGCAGCAGGTGCGTGTTCAGGTTATCCGCTTCAACGCGGAAACCCAGCGCATCAGCCTCGGCATGAAGCAGCTCGAGATCGACCCGTGGGAGGGTGTGGCCGCCAAGTACCCGCCGGGTGCGAAGTATTCCGGCCGCGTGACCAACATCACCGACTACGGCGCCTTCGTGGAACTGGAACCCGGCGTCGAAGGCCTGGTCCACGTGTCCGAGATGAGCTGGACCAAGAAGAACGTGCACCCCGGCAAGATCGTCTCCACCTCCCAGGAGGTCGAGGTCATGGTGCTGGACGTGGACAGCTCGAAGCGCCGCATCTCGCTCGGCATCAAGCAGGTTCAGCGCAATCCGTGGGAAGAGTTCCTCGACCTGCACCCGGTGGGCAGCGTCGTCGAGGGCGAGATCCGCAACATCACGGAATTCGGCCTGTTCGTGGGCATCTCCGCCGACATCGACGGCATGGTCCACATGTCCGACATCTCGTGGGACGAAGCCGGCGAACTGGCGATGGCCAAGTTCGAGAAGGGCCAGATCGTCAAGGCCAAGGTCCTGGACGTGGACGTCGAGAAGGAGCGTATTTCCCTCGGCATCAAGCAGATGGAAGACGATCCGGCCGCCGACACGCTCAGCCGCGTGAAGAAGGGCGAGGTCGTGACCTGCGTCGTGACCGCGATCCAGGCCAACGGCATCGAGGTCAAGGTGGACGAGGTCCTCACCGGCTTCATCCGCCGCGCCGAACTGGCCCGCGACAAGCAGGACCAGCGGCCCGACCGCTTCGCCGTCGGCGAGAAGGTGGACGCCAAGATCACGGCGATCGACCGCGCCGCCCGCAAGCTCTCGCTCACCATCAAGGGCCGCGAGATCGAAGAGGACAAGCAGGCGGTTGCCGAGTTCGGCACCTCCGACAGCGGCGCCTCGCTGGGTGACATCCTGGGTGCGGCGATCCGTCGCCGTAACCAGCAGACCGGCGAGTAACGGGTGGCGGACGCTCGGGGCGAAAGCCTGGAAGCGGACCTCCTTTTGGACAGGCGGCGCCTCAAGCGCCGCCTTGTCTTTTGGCGGGTCCTGGCCGTCCTGCTGGTCATCGGCATGATCGCCGTCGCGTCCGGCGGCGCGCGCCGGGCCGTGCTGGCGGGCGGCAAGCATATTGAGCGGGTGACGGTCAGCGGGATCATCACCGACAATCGCAAGCTGACCGAAGCGATCGCCAAGCTTGGCAAGAACGACAGCGTGTCCGCCGTCATTCTGGCCGTCGATAGTCCTGGCGGCAGCGTTGCGGGCGGCGAGAACCTGCACGACGCGCTGGTCCGCGTGGCCGCGGTCAAGCCGGTCGTCACCGTCATGGGCGGCACTGCAGCCTCGGCCGGATACATGATCAGCCTGCCATCCGCGCGCATTTTCGCCAGCAATGCGACGCTGACCGGGTCAATCGGTGTGATCCTGGAGACGGGCAGCGCCGCCGGGTTGCTAGACAAGCTCGGTCTGTCGGCCGATGCGATCATTTCCGGTCCGCTGAAGGATCAGCCATCCTTCACGCACGGGCTGTCACCGGCGGGACGCGACTACCTGCAGGGGCTGGTGAACAACCTGTTCGGCCAGTTCGTCACGTTCGTGGCGCAGGGACGGCACATGGACGAGGCGAAGGTCCGCGAGTTGGCGGACGGGCGCGCCTACAGCGGACAGCAGGCATTGGGCCTCGGCCTGGTTGACGAGATCGGCGGCGAGCCGGAAGCCCGCGCCTGGCTGGCCAAAGAGAAGGGCGTCAGCGAGGACATCCCCGTCGTCGATCTGAAGCTCGGCTCGCTCTACGACCGCACGATCGGCGCAACGCTGGGCCTGGTGTCCCAGCGTCTCGGGCTGGAAACCTCGACCGGGTTGCCCATGGCGATCTGGAACCCGGCGCTCGTGAGGTAGCCGGACGCTTTCAGCGCGGATCGATCGGCGCTGGCGGCGTCCCGCCCGCCTCGATCGCCTCCCCTGCGAGCAGGCACATATCCTCCCGGAACCGCCCCGCGATCACCTGCACCCCGACAGGCACCGTTCCCACCATCCCGGTCGAGACCGTCAGCCCCGGCATGCCGATGATGGGCAAGGCGATCTGAACCATCTGCGCCTCCCACACGCGGGCGAACGCATCGTCGCCTTGCAAGTCCAAGCCATCGGGGAACGGCAACTCGGCCGAAACCGGCAGCAACACCACAGGCGTCTCGTCGAGGAACATCTGCCAGAGCCGCACCAGTCCGTTGCGCCGGGCGAGCGTGCGCGAGAAAGCCGCCATGTTCATCGAGCGTGCCGTCTTTTCGTGAAAGCGCAGCACCGCCAGGGCGCCTGGGTCGCCCTCCTTTTCCGCCGCCGCGAGCTGGGCGTCGTAGCCGTCGCCCATCCACAGCCGCGTCTGCAAGTCCGACGCCTCGCGCAGCGGCGGCACGGACGCAACCTCCTCCACCAACCAGCCCGCGGCTTCCAGCCTGCGGCCCGAGTCCTGTAGCGCCGCCGCGACTTCGGGCGTGGTCTGCAAACCATCCGGTCGAACACAAATCACCGCCCGCTTGGGCTGCGGCGGTCCCTCGAGCGGCGCAGGGCTCCACCACGGGTCGCGCGCATCCCGCGCCGACAACGCCTGCAAGCCGAGCCGCAGGTCGCCGATGTTGCGCGCGATCGGCCCCGAAACGGCTGTGAGCTGCGGGCCGATTCCGCGATCGGGGAGGCTCGGGTTGTACGCGGCCACTCGGCCAGGCGTCGGGCGCAGGCCGTGCACGCCGCACGCGTAGGCGGGGTAGCGGACGGACCCGGCGATGTCCGTCCCTTGCGCCAGCGCGCCGATGCCGGCGGCGACACTCGCGGCAGCCCCGCCGGACGATCCACCCGGCGTGCGCGCCGGGTCACGGGGGTTCTTCGTGGCACCGTGCAGCAGGTTGCTGGTGAACCAGCGATAGCTGAACGCCGGTGTGTTGGTGCGCCCGATGATCACCGCACCCGCACGCAGCAGGTTGTCCACGACGGGATTGTTCGCGCTCGCGATCTGGTCGCGCTGCGACGTCACGCCATTCGTTGTCGCAAAACCGATTTGATCCGTATTGACCTTCACCGTTACCGGCACGCCGGCCAGCACGCCCGGATCCTCCCCACGCGCCACCGCCGCATCCACGGCGTCCGCCTGCGCAAACGTCGTTTCGGGCCGGCTGTCCACCACCGCGTTGATCGCCGGGTTGACCGCATCCAGCCGCGCCAGCGCGTCGATCGCCACATCGCGGGCGGATACCGCGCCCCGGCGGACCTGTGCCGCAATACCGGCGGCTGATAGGCGCCAGAGTTCCGTCATGTTCGCTGCTCCATCGATGCCCGAACGGGCTTGCGAGGATTGTGCCGTGGAATCATGCCCCGTGATCGGGCTAGAGCGCCCGGTCCTGCCCGATCAATGCCAGCCCTTCGGCGACGGACACGAATTCGCCGCCGCCAGTCACCCGATCGGTGCCGAAACGGGCTGTGAATAGGTGGCGGACGGCCGGCACCAGCGACGTGCCGCCGGTGAGGAACACGCGATCGACGTCATTGTCGGCGATCCCGGCTTCCGCGAGTGCCGCGCCGACGGTTTGCTCGATGCGGGCCACGTCCGGGGCGATCCACGCTTCGAAGTCGCTGCGGGTGATCGTCTCGTCGATCTCGAACTCCGCATGTTTGAACCGTAGGCGTGCCGCGTCCGCTCGCGATAGCTCCGCCTTCACGCCCGACACCGTGCGGTATAGTTCGTAGCCCAGCTCGTCGCGCACCAGGCTGAGCAAGGCGTGGAGCCGCTCCGGGAACTCCGCCGTGCGCGCCACGGCCTCGATATCGCGCATCGTGCGCGGCGCCCGCATCAGCGACAGGCGGTGCCAGCGGGCGAAGCTGGAATAGTATTCGGCGGGCACCGGCAGGTCGTTGCCAAACACGCGATAGGTGCTGCCCTTGCCTAGGCGCGGCGAGACGACGTTGTCCATGATGCGGTAGTCGAACGTGTCCCCTGCGATGCCGATGCCGGAATGGCCGAGCGGATGCACCGGCCGGTTGCTGCCAGGCTCGAATCGCAGCACGGAGAAGTCGCTCGTCCCGCCGCCGAAATCGCCGATCAACACGGTGGCTGGCGCCTGCAAGCTGCGGGCAAAACGATAGCCTGCGGCCTCCGGCTCCAGTGCGGTTTGAACATTATCCCATCCGGCTGCGGCATAGGACCGGCGCAGCCGCTGTTCACCCAGATCATCGTCCGGAGCGTCGCCGGCAAACCGCACCGGCCGCCCGGCGACCAGCAGCGCGCCCTGGCCGGCCGGCGGCAGAACGGCGCCGAGGAACAACGCGATCAGATCCTCCAGCCCGTAGTTGCGGCCGAACACCCGTGTCTCGGTGAAGCTGCGCTGTGCCAAGTAGCTTTTCAGCGACATCATCAGCCGGCTGCCGAGCGGATCGTCGAGATAGGCCTCGATCGCCGCGGGACCGACGGCATGGTGGACAGCGAGCTGGTTGCCCACACCCTCGTTCCAGAAGCACAGCAGGGTGCGCACGACGTCCAGCTCCGCGGCACCGAAGCGGTGCCGCACGGTGCTGGCCGAGCCGTCGGGCAGTAGCCGGGTCACGACCGTGTTGGTCGTGCCGAAATCGACGCCGAGGACGGTCATCAGCCGAAGCGCTTGCTGAACCAGATGCGGGTGAGCAGCGGGTTGTCATGCACCAGGCGGCCGAACTCGCGGTAGCCGAGCTTCTCGTAGAAACCCGGCGCTTGGAACTGCACGGTGAACAGGTATGCGCCCATGCAGCCGCGACGGATCGCCTCCGCCTCCGCCATCGCCATGAGCTGGCTTCCCAGACCGGCGCCGTGCTCCGTCATCGGCAGCGCCAGCAGCTCGACCAACAGCCAGCCGCGGCCGGTCCGCCCGATCAGGCCGCCGAGCAGGGCGCCGTCCCGCTCGACCCGCAGCGTGAGGTCCTGGAAGTTCGCAGGCAGGCCCTTGGCGTCCGAATGCGCGCGGAAGTTCGCATAGATGGCGTCCCGCAACGCCGGGTCGGCGACGTCCGTCAGGGTGATGGTCGGGTCCAACGGGTTCTCCTTCGGCTGGCTGCCAGCGCCGCTTGCCCGGGCTGCATCCTATGTGAAACAGTGGCCCGGGCGGGCAGAGACCCGCCGGGGGAAGCATCGGGATGAATACCAAGCGGCGGCTCGTGGTCAGCATAGCAGCCCTATGCGCATTTGGCGTGTCCGCCCCTGGCGTGCGCGCCGAAGATAGCGTGAAGATCGCCGCCATCTACCCGTTGACAGGCGGCACCGCGTCCGCCGGCACCGCCCTGCGGGACGCGGTGGAGGTCGCGGCCGACATCATCAACACCCCGCACCCAGGGCTCGAGGCGCTGACGCTCGGGGCAGGAAAAGGGCTGCCGGGCCTGGGTGGGCGCAAGGTCGAACCGGTGTTCGCCGATCACCAGGGCAACCCGGCCACCGCGCAGAACCAGGCGCTGCGCCTGATCACGCAGGACAAGGTCGTCGCGATGGTCGGCGCCTACCAGTCGAGCGCGACGCTGACCGCCAGCGCGGTCGCCGAGCGCTATGGCATCCCCTACGTCGCCGGGGAGGCGAGCGCGCCGAGCCTGACGGTGCGCGGGTTCAAATGGTTCTTCCGCCCCACGCCGATCGGGACCGACTTCGGTGCAGCCTACGCCGACTTCATCTCCGGATTGAAGGCGAAGGGCACCAAGGCCGACACCATCGCCATGGTGAATGAGAATACCGAGTATGGCACCTCCACCGGAGACGCGATCAGCAAGGCCATCGAGGCCAAGGGCATGAAGCTCGGGTTGCGGATCGCCTACTCGGCCAATAGCACCGACGTCAGTGCCCAGGTTCTGCAACTGAAGCAGGCCAGTCCGGACGTGGTGATCTTCGTCAGCTACACCTCCGACGCGATCCTGTTCGTCAAGACGATGCACAACCTCGACTGGAAGCCGCCCGTCGTCATCGGTGACGACTCCGGCTTCTCCGACACCGCCTTCATCGCGGCCGTCAGCGACCTCACGCAAGGCGCGGTCAACCGGTCCTCCTACGACATCGGCAAGCCAGGTACGGTCCCCTATCTGGTGAACGAGATCTACAAGAAGAAAGCCGGTCACGATCTGGACGACACCAGTGCGCGCGGCATGGAAGGCTTCTTCGTCCTGTGCGACGCGATCGATCGCGCCGGGTCCACCGAGCCCGCCAAGATCCAGGCGGCGCTGAAGGCTACCGACCTGCCGGCGACGGCGCTGATGATCGGCTATAACGGCGTGAAGTTCGATGCCAACGGCCAAAACGAGAAAGCATCGACCTTGCTGGTGCAGCTTCGCGACAAGACGTACGTGACGATCTGGCCGGATAATCTCGCAACGACGAAGGTGCAGTTGCCGTTCAAGGGGTGGGACAAGTAGGGCCGGCCGCGGCCCACCTGTGATCCTTTTCCAGGTCATCGTCAGCGGGTTGCTGATGGGGGCGGTGTACGCCCTGTTCTCCTCCGGCCTCACCTTGATCTGGGGCATGATGAACGTGGTGAATTTCGCGCATGGCGACTTCGTCATGCTCGGGATGTACGTCGCGTTTTTCGCCTATACCCTGCTGGGCGTCGGGCCGCTGGTCTCTGTCCCATTGGCAGCGATCGTGCTGGCCGCACTCGGGGCCGCGGTCTATCTCGGGCTCATCCGCTACGTGATGCGTGGCCCGATGCTTGGGCAGATCCTATCCACCTTCGGCCTCGCGCTGCTGCTGCGCTACGGCGCGTTCTGGGCGTTCAGCGCCAACTTCGTGACCTTGCCCGATACGCTCGTAGGCGGCACCTTCGCCGTCTTCGGGCTGCGCATCGAAGCCTCGCGGTTGCTCGCAGGCGGTGTGGCCTTGCTGCTGACGCTCGGCATGCACCTGATGCTGACGCGCACCACGCTCGGCAGCCGCCTGCTCGCCGTGTCGGAGGACCGGTCTGCCGCCATGCTCGTCGGCATTCGCCCCGAACCGATGCAGGCGCTGGCCTGGGCGCTGGCGGGGGCCAGCACGGGCATCGCCGGGGCGCTGATCGCCCTGTTCTTCTACATCTCGCCGACTGTGGGTGAGACGCTGACCTTGATTGCCTTCGTCACCGTCAGCCTCGGCGGGTTCGGCAGCGTGCCCGGCGCGCTGATCGCGGGATTGCTGATCGGCGTCATCCAGGCGCTCTCGGCGTTTTGGGCTGGCGCCGTGTATCAGGACGCCGTTATCTTCGCCCTGTTCCTCGTCGTGCTTTGGGTGCGCCCGCAAGGCTTGCTGGGCCGCGCATGAAAGCGTTCCTGGCGACGGTCGTCCTGTTGGCGATCCTGGCTGCCCTGCCGCTGGCGACCGGCGACGTGTTCATCCAGCGGGTCGGCGCGCTGGTCATGCTCGGCGCCATTTCCGCCTCCGCCTGGAACCTGATCGGCGGCTATGCCGGCCAGGTCTCCGTCGGGCATGCGGTGTATTTCGGCGCGGGCGCCTATGCCTCGCTGCTGGTGTTCAACCAGTTGGGCTGGCCGCCGATTGCGGGAGCGCCGATCGGCATGGCCGTCAGCCTGGTGCTCGCCGCCATCACCGGGCTGCCGACCTTCCGCTTGAAGGGCCATTACTTCTCCATGGCCACGATCGCCGTGGCCGAGCTGGTGCGCCTGCTGGTCAGCAACTGGGCCCTGGTGGGCGCCGCCGTCGGCATGATGGGCCCGGCGATCCCCCGCAACGTGGCGGACCTGCAGTTCATCGACCCGCGGGTTTACTACTGGATCTTCCTCGGCGTGCTTGCGCTGCTGCTGGGCCTGACCTGGCTGATGCAGCGCAGCCGCATGGGCTACTACCTGCGCGCCATCAACGGCAGCGAACGCGCGGCCCGCAGCCTCGGCGTGCCCGTGCTGCGCTACAAGCTGTACGCGCTGCTGCTGTCGGCTGCGTTCACGTCGCTGTCCGGCACGCTCTACGCGCTGATGGTGGGCTTCGCCGACCCGGACAGCGCGTTCGGCATCCTGATTTCCGTCAAGATGGTGATCATCGCGGCCCTCGGCGGCGCGGGAACGCTGTTCGGCCCGCTGATCGGGGCCTTCATCCTGATCCCGCTGGAGGAGACGACCAACGCCGCATTCGGCGGCTCCGGCACTGGCATCACCTACGTCGTCTATGGCGCGGTGATCGTGCTGATCGCCCGCTTCCGGCCCGGCGGCTTGGCCGAGCTCGGCCACAGCCTGATCGCGCGGGTGCGGCGTGCTGCTTGAGGCGCGCGGCATCGTCAAGGCGTTCGGCGCCTTCCGCGCGGTGGACGGCGCCGACCTGTCGGTCGCGGCCGGCGACATCGTCGGCCTGATCGGGCCGAACGGCGCGGGCAAGAGCACCTTCTTCAACACGCTGTCCGGCGACACCGCGCCCACCTCCGGCACGATCAGCTTCGACGGCCGCGACATCACCCGCGCCACGCCGGAGGAACACGCCAGGCTCGGCATCGCCCGCAGCTTCCAGGTGCCGGTCACGTTCGAGGACATGAGCGTGGCGGAGAACGTGCTGGTCGGCGCCTTCCTGCGCCACCCAGGCCGTGCAGCTGCCGAAGCCGCCACCGCCAAGGTGCTCGCCTTCACCGAACTCGCCCCGCTCGCCAACAGCCGCGCCCGCAGCCTCGGCACGCCGGGCCGCAAGCGGCTGGAGATCGCCCGCGCCCTGGCGACCGAACCGCGCCTGCTGCTGCTGGACGAAGCGCTCGCGGGCCTGAACCCGGTCGAAGTGCGCGCCGCGATCGAGCTGGTGCGCCGCATCCACGCCAGCGGCATCACCATCATCATCGTCGAGCACATCATGGAGGTCATCCTCACGCTCGCGCACCACGCCGTCGTGTTCCACCAGGGCCGCGTCATCGCCGCCGGCGCGCCGCGCGACGTCGTGGCCGACCCGGCGGTGGTTAGCGCCTACCTCGGCCGCAGCATGACCCGGCGCGCCAAGCCGTGACCGGGCTGGCGCTCGAGGTCTCGCACCTGGCCGTCCGCTACGGCGACCTGGTGGGCGTGGCGGACGTCTCGCTGGCCGTGCCGCAGGGCGGCGTGGTGGCGCTGATCGGCTCCAACGGCGCGGGCAAGACGACGACCCTGAACGCGATCGCCGGGCTGGTGGCGCCGGCCGGCGGCACCATCACCTGGCAGGGCGGCGATATCACCGGGCTGCCGGCCTACGCCGTGGTGCGCCGCGGGCTGGCGCTGTCGCCGGAGGGTTGGCGCCTGTTCGTGGGGCAAACCGTCGAGCAGAACCTGCGGCTGGGCGCGACCACGCTGCAGGACAAGGCCGCCTTGCCCCGCGTGCTCGACCGCGTGTTCACCTTCTTCCCGCGCCTGGCCGAACGCCGCAAGCAGCGCGCCGGCACGCTGTCCGGCGGAGAGCGGCAGATGCTGGCGATGGGCCGCGCCCTGATGTCCGAACCGCGCATGCTGC
>CAZZVB010000149.1:0-11026 GCA_964657445.1 uncultured Burkholderiaceae bacterium
CCCATCAGCTCCAGGAATTGGCGGGCATAGGCGGACAGCGACTCCACGTAGCGGCGCTGCCCCTCGGCATAGATCGTGTCGAAGGCGAGTGAGGATTTGCCGCTGCCCGACAACCCGGTGATCACCGTCAGCTGGTCGCGCGGAATGCGTACGTCCACGTTCTTGAGGTTGTGCTCCCGCGCGCCGCGCACGGTGATGAAATTACGGCCGTCTGCAACGGCGTCAGGCTTCGCGCGGGGTGGAATAGAGCCGTCCATCAAACCTCCAGCAACGGGCGACTCGATCGAGTCCCTTGCGTTCTCGTCTTGTTCCGTTTATATGGTCCTATTGCGAGCGCGCGGAAAGGTTTTTCCGCACCCCTTTCGAAGGGGCTCCGTCCCGAACCCGGCCGGCCGCTCGCCCTCCCAATCCGCCGTTTCCCAATTCCAGGTGTTTGGCATGTCGCGAGCCTTCCGTCCAAAATCCCATCAGCGTTTGCGTGCCGCGGTGTTCCTGCTTGCGCGCGGGGGCGGGGCGCTGGTGTTCGCAGTGGCCGGGTCGGGGGCGGCGTGGGGCCAGGTGCCGATCGCGTCCTCCTACTCCACGCGGGACGGGCGGATCGTGTCGTACACCATGGCCTGCGTGTCGATGGACGGCTCGTTCACTGCGCAGCCGTGCGGAGTCGCCGGCTACCCGGTGCACGTGATGCTGGAACCCGGCGGCGCCGCGCCCTCGCTGCCATCGGGGGCGGCCACGGCGGCCCTCCAGCCCGCACTGGCGCCCGATGGCGGCGCGCAGGTGCACATTCAGAATCTGCCCGCAGTCACCGCGGTTTCGGCTGCCGCGCTGCCGCTGCCCGCGGGGGCCGCTACGGCGGCGCTGCAGCCGGCATTGGCAGCCGATGGCGGGGCACAGGTGCACATCCAGAACCTCCCCGCCACCCAGGTCGTCAGCAACGCCGGCACCTTCGCCGTGCAGGACGCAGCGCTCATCACCTCCACCGCCAGCCTGGTCACCAACACGGCCGCCCGCTCCGGCGCATGGACCGACGCCAGCCTCACCGCGACGGCGACCGCCGCCACGCCCACGGCCTTGGCCGCGGTGGCGGGCCGGGTCGGGCTGCACGTCTGGAACGTCGGCAGCGCCACGGCCTGCCTGAACTACACGGGGGTCGCAGCCGTCAGCGGGTCGGGCTGCGCCGCCGGGTCGGTGCCGATCCCGGCCGGGTCCGCCTATCTGGAGGACCAGCCCGGCAACGTCTCGCCGGAGGCGATCAGCCTGGTCTGCGCCGGCGCGTCCTGCCCGCTGACGATCAAGGTGCGCTGATCATGATGGACCGCCGCACCCTCATCGCCGCCTCCGCCGCTCTGCCCCTGGCCAGCGCCGCCCGCGCGGCCGGCGTGATCCCCGCGCCCGCGCCCGCGCTGCGCCAGGCCGGCGGCCGCCCGCTGTGGCAGCCCGTCACCAACCGCAACAGCACCGGCGGCAGCCAGGGCACGCCGTCCACCACCAACCCGGACACGCTGACCCGCATCACCAAGACCACGATGGTGGACTGCTCGGCGCTGCGCACGGTGCTGATGGGCTTCCAGATGAACCCGTACGAGCAGCCGCTGATCGGCAACAACGCGGGCGTCACCGGCGCCTACGCCTGCCTGTCCGCCACGCCCTCCACCGCCGGCAGCGGCTACACCGTCGGCGACGTGCTGACCTTCGCCAAGGGTGCGGCGGACATGACGGCGCTGGTGCTGATGGTCGTGCGCCTCGGCACGTCCGGCGCCATCGCCGCGGTCAAGGTCGCCGACCCCGGCGCCTACGCTGCGCCTTTGACGGACGGCACGGCTGCGGCCACCGCGGTGAAGCGCGGCGGCGGCACTTCCGCCGGGTCGGGCGCGCTGTTCGCCTTCGCCTGGCAGGAATACGCGCTCGCCGCGCAACTGGGGTTCGAGCCGACGGCCACCCAGCTCGGCACGAATGCGGCGGCGATCATCCCCGCGGGCGCCGGGCTGCACTATGACGGGCTGGCGGTGAACAGCACCATCCTGGTGCCGGACGCCGGGTTCGCCATCACCGACCCGATCCGCTTGGCGCTGCCCAAAGGCTCGCCGGTGGCCGAGCGCGTCGCCACCATCGGCGCCCCGCCCGGCGTGCAGCGGACGGTGATGGGCGTGGATTACTTCGCGTCGGCCAACACCTGGCGCACCGGAGCCCTCACGGCCACCACGCTCACGCCCGGCACGGGGGCGGCGACGATGCCAACGATCACTCTGGGCGTGCCGGGTGCGCCGGCCCCCTGGGTGTGCATCGTAGGCGACAGCATCGACTACGGGATCGTGGGCGGCGGCGGCACCACCACTGACACCGGCGACAGCCTGCAGAACTCCGGCTGGGTCGAGCGTGGGCTGCAGCTCGCCGGCGGCTACGGCGTGCTGTCGGTCACCCGCACCGGGGATGCGCTTGGGTCGTGGTACCTAACGCAGAACCGCCGCTTCATGCGGCTGGGCATGCTGGGCCAGTTGGCGCCCGTGGTGAATTTCGGCGCCTGCGTGTTCGTGGTGGGGCTGTGCGTGAACGATGTGACGGCTGGCACCAGCTCGGCCAACATCATCACCATGATCCAGTGGTTGTGCCAGGACCTGCTGGCGTTCAACCCGGCGGGCCTGTTCTATGCCACCTGCATGCCCGGCGGCGTCACCAGCACGGCCGGCTTCGCCACCGTCGCCAGCCAGAGCGTCAGCAGCACCAACGACGCCAACCGCAAGGCGGTGAACACCTGGTTGCGCGCGGGTGGCGGCGGCCTGCTGTCAGGCAAGTCCGGCCGCACCATGACCGGCATCATCGACCGCGCGGCGGCGGTGGAGGTGCAGAATGGCGGGCTTGGCGTCTGGGGCGCCGGCATGACCAACGACGGCACCCACCCCACCCAGGCCGTCCACGCCGGCGCGCTTGCGGCGCTGGTGCAGACGGCGATGGCCGGGTTTTCCCTGCCGGCTTAGCCGTTGGATGGGTCGCGCAAGCGCTTGCCCATCCACCGCAGTGTGCATACCATTGTGGTGCCATCCATTAACGGCGTTTGTCCACTCCGGCGCGTCAGGCTATGTTGCAACTCGACTAAGGGGAACGACCATGGCCGGCAGCGTGAACAAGGTGATTCTGGTCGGCAACGTCGGCAAAGACCCGGAAATCCGGAGCATGCAGTCCGGCGGCAAGATCGCCAACCTGACGCTCGCCACGAGTGAGACCTGGAACGACAAGGCCTCCGGCGAACGCAAGGAGAAGACCGAGTGGCATCGCGTCGTGGTCTTCAACGATCGCATCGTCGATGTGGTGGAGCGGTTCGTCAAAAAGGGCGAGAAGATCTACGTCGAAGGCGCGCTGCAAACCCGCAAATGGACCGATCAGTCCGGCCAGGAGAAGTACACCACGGAAGTCGTGGTGGACCGCTTTCGCGGTGACCTCACTCTGCTCGGCGGACGGAGCGGTGGTAGCGGCGGCAGCGAGGGGTTTGGCGGCGAAGGCGGCTACAGCGGCGGCGGTTCGCGCCCGGCGCCGGCCCGTCAGCCCGCCCGCGGCGGCGACAGCCCGGCCTGGGAGCCAAACCGCGGCGGCGACCTGGACGACGACATCCCGTTCTGACTTGCGATACGCCAGGACCCTGGCGATAGGCGGCGGTCTAAACCGCCGCCGCGGCCCAGTGCCTTGGGTTCGGAACAACCCACGAATTCCCTCTACTCACATTACCTGGAAGCGGCCGCACGTGCGGCGTTCACCTCGCTGCGGCAAGCGCCTGCGGCGATGGCCTCCAGACGGCCCTGACCCAGTCTGCGCGCGACCGCTCGCAATGGCGATCTGTCCCATTCGGCGACGGATGCTGTCCCGGAACCGGACAGCGGCTCCGCCGGTGAGCGTAATTTGCATAGTTAATTCAGCGCTCTAGCGTTGGCATAGCGCTCGCAATCTCTTGGATGGGCCTACCGCCCGAGAGAGTGGAGTACACTATGAAAAAGCATGTCGCGATTGCTGCATGTCTGCTGACGGCGGGTGCGACCGTCGCCATCGCGCAGAATGCGGCGACCTACGATCCTGCCCAGTTGCCCGCAACCAAAGGGACGGTGGCGGAATACAGCCTGACGCCACGCGGCGACGTGGACGGCCTGATCCTGAGCGACGGCACCGAGGTGCACCTGCCGCCGCACCTCGGGACACAACTCGTCTTTGTCGCCAAACCCGGCGATGCCGTCACTGTTCGCGGTCTTCACGCAACGGCCGTCCCTATGGTGCAGGCGATGTCGGTCAGCAACGACACGACCGGCAAGACCGTCGTGGACGCAGGCCCGGGCGGGCCGCGCGGGCCGCAAGCAGCCCAACAGCAGCTGACCGCGTCCGGCCGGATAAGAGCACTCCTTCACGGACCACAGGGTGACTTGAACGGTGTGCTGCTCGAGGACGGAACGATCGTGCGCATGCCGCCGCCCGAGGCGGCGCGGCTCTCTGCCCAGCTGACCGTCGGCGCGCCGCTGGTCGTTCAGGGCAGCGGCTACCAGGGCGATCTCGGACGCGTCATCGGTGCGACTGCGGTTGGGCCGAATGATGCGCAGCTCGCCCAGATCGCGGCCCCGCCGCCGCCGCCGCCAAGAGGTGGCCCCGGAGCACCACCGCCGCCGCCGTTCGGCGGTCCGGGCGCTGCCCCGCCGCGCTGACCGGAACCAGTTCTCGTTCTGCAACTTTCAGAGGGTTCTATGATGCACTGGATCGATCCTGCGAGCCTGCCGGAGACCGAGGGCGTGGTCGCAAGCTTCCTCCTCAATGCCGACGCCGAAGCCGATGGGTTTCTGCTGGAAGGCGGCACCGAGGTGCACTTTCCGCCCCACATGGCGGCGGAGGTGATTGCCGCCGTCCGGGCGGGCAGCCGGGTGCGCGTGCGCGGCGTACGGCCCCGCGGCGTGGCGATGATCGCCGCCGTCGCTATCAATGCAGATGAGGGACGGGAGATCATCGACGGCGGGCCGCAGGACGACGACGCCGCACGGAAGGCTCACCGTAAAAGCGTCCGCGACGCACGGACGCCGATGACGGCGGAGGGCGTGCTCCGGCAGGTTCTTCACGGTCCCAAGGGTGAACCCCGCGGCCTTCTGCTCGAGGATGGCCGCTCCGGACGGTTCCCCCCGCATGCAGCGGACGCCATCGCTGGGCTCTTGGTGCCGGGCACCCGGCTTTCCCTGTCCGGCGACGGCACCACGACGGAGCACGGCACGGTCATCGCGATCAACAGGATCGGCGCTTCGCAGCACGAGATGCAGGCGATCGCCTCCAAGCCGAAGGATGACAAAGCGAAAAAGCGCAAGAACGAGAAGGAGAAAGGCCCTCCCGGCCGCAACAAACATCACGACCAAGATCGTTAACCTCAGCGTCCTGCATGAGCCAGAGCGGGGGCGGTGACCGGGGGGCGACCCGTGTCACCGCCCCCGGATGAGCGGAGAACAGCGTGTCACCATCCGACAAACCCCTATCCTGGTTGCACATCGGCGACCTGCACGTGACCGACGGCGCAGGTGAAAACCTGTCCGGCCTTCGGCGCATTGTCGCCTTGGCGAATGAGCTGCCGGATGGCGCACTCGATTTCGCCCTGCTGCCCGGGGACAATGCCGACGACGGCGAGCCGGATCAGTTCGCGCTCGTCCGCGATGCAATCGCGCCATTGCGGCTGCCCCTGCACATCCTTCCCGGCGACCATGACTTCAAACCCCGCAACCTGCGGGCCTACCATGACGTCCTGGGTGCCCGTCCGCTTCCGCTCGCCGAGACCATCGGCGGCTGCCGTTGCCTGTTCCTCGACGTCGTGTCGGCCGGGACTGGCGGCCCGGATTTCCGTCTCGGAGAGGATCAGCTCGGCTGGGTGGAGCGTGAGCTGGATGCGGCCGAAGCGGCCGGACAAGCGGCGGCAATCTTCATGCACACCTACCCGGCCGATTTACGCGAGGGCGGTGAGCGGCTCGGCGGGCTGATCGCCCGGCCTCACGTCGCCTGCGTTGACATGGGCCACACCCATTACAACGAACTGGCCAATGACGGCCGCACCATTTTCATGGCGACGCGCTCGACAGGCCAGATCGAGGAAGGTCCCGCCGGCTTCTCGATTGCGGCTCTGGATGGAGGCCGGGTCAGTTGGCGGTTCAAGCCGTTGGATCAGGCGTGGCCGTTCGTCCTGATCACGTCCCCGACCGACCGCAGGCTCATCACGGAGGCGGGCGGCGGCGCCCAGGACACCATCCGTGCGATGGTCTTCAGCGGCACGCCTGTCCGGACGGTGGAATGCCGGGTTGCCGGTGGCGCCTGGACCGCCATGACAGCGGTTGCAGGCAAACCGGGCTTGTTTCAAGCGGCCTGGAATGGGTCCGGCGACCGTATCGAGGTCCGGGCGCGCACCGGGGATGGTCGGGAAGACACCGATCAGGTTCAGCCGCTTCATCCAGGCTGGACCGCGCCGGAACGCTTTGCCGACGGCAGCGACAGGGACAGCGTCGGCGCCTGGCCGGAGAAGGGCATCCTTGCCACGCAGCTCGGGCCGAACCGCAATGGGCGGAAATGGTGACCGGCGTCCTCGCTTCACCCTGGGCGACGTGGGGCATCGCCGCGGCTGCCACCGCTGGCGTGATCATCCGGCCGTTCTCCTGGCCCGAATACATCTGGGCGGCAGCCGGAGCGGTGCTGCTCGTGGCGCTCGGCCTGCTGCCCGCATCGGACGCCATGGCCGGCGTCGCGAAGGGTACTGACGTTTATCTGTTTCTCATCGGCATGATGCTGCTGGCCGAACTTGCCCGGCTGGAGGGTTTGTTCGATTGGCTTGCGGCAAAGGCGGCTGCGCGCGCGGGCGGATCAGCGAGCCGCTTGTTCACCCTGGTCTTCTGCGTGGGCACGGTCGTGACGGTGTTTCTGTCCAACGACGCGACCGCCGTGGTGCTGACGCCCGCGGTGGCGGCCGTCGTGAAAACGGCCGAGGCCAAGCAACCTCTGCCCTACCTGTTCATCTGCGCCTTCATCGCCAACGCTGCGAGCTTCGTCCTGCCGATCTCGAACCCGGCGAACCTGGTGATCTACGGCAGCCACATGCCGCCGCTGCTGCACTGGCTGCCGCAATACGCGCTGCCGTCCGTGCTCTCGATCGTTGCAACCTACTTCGTACTCCGCTGGTCGCAGCGCAGTAGCCTGCAACAGACGATCTCGTCCGACATCGAGGTTCCGAGCCTGTCCACGGGCGGCAAGACAGCGGCGTTCGGCATCGGGATGACGGCGGTTGTCCTGCTCGCCTCGTCGGGTTTCGATATCCAGCTTGGCCTGCCGACCTTTGCCGCCGGTGTGGCGACCGCGGTTCTCGTTCTGACGCGATCGAAAACCGGGCCGATCGAGGTGGTGAAGGGCATCTCCTGGGGCGTGCTGCCGCTCGTGGCCGGACTTTTCGTGCTGGTCGAATCCTTGGAGAAGACCGGCGTCACCGACCAGGCCGGCAGGTTGCTCCGCGATCTCGTTCAGCATTCGGCCAGCATGGCGGCCTGGGTCGCAGGGGCGGTGCTGGCATTCGGGTGCAACCTCGTGAACAACCTGCCTGCCGGGCTGGTGGCAGGGCGCATCGTCGAGATCGCCAATGTGCCGGAGCATGTCCGCAGCGCTGTCCTGATCGGTGTCGATCTCGGGCCAAACCTTTCCGTCACGGGTTCGCTCGCAACCATCCTGTGGCTCACCGCCCTCCGGCGCGAGGGCATCAGCGTGAGCGCGGGCACTTTCCTGAAGCTGGGGTTCCTCGTCATGCCACCGGCTCTTTTGCTCGCGCTCGCGGGCGTCTTCGCTTTCGGCTGAAGCCTGGAGAACAAACATCATGCAGAATATCAGCGCCGCGTGGCTCTACCCGCTCATCGTCATCGCAGGGGCACTTCAGGCATGGGGGCCGCCCATGAACGGTGCGCTTCGCAGCGCGCTGACGAACCCCTGGCTGGCCAGCGTGGTCTCGTTCCTTCCCATCGTCGCCTTGCTGGGCGTGCTTCTGCTGTGCCAGCCGCGGCCGATGCCGACCGCGGACGGCTTGTCCGGGATGCCTTGGTGGGCGCCGCTGGGTGGGATCGTCGGCGCCTTCGCGGTCATCGCTGGGTTGCTGTTCGTCAACAAGGTCGGGGCCGGAGCATTCGCCGGGCTGACCATCACGGCGAACATCCTCATGTCGCTGGCCGTCGATCACTTCGGTCTTTTCGGCATGGAGGTGCACGCCATCAACATCTGGCGCGTTCTCGGGGGACTGCTGATGGTCGCCGGCATTGCGCTCGTCGCGATGTTCTGAGCATGGCCAGTGCGTTCCGGCCACGGTCGCTCGATGCGCTGAACTTCCTGCTCGCGGATGTTCGCGGCGCACTCGGGCCTTACCTCAACGTCTTTCTCGTCACCCAGCAGCACTGGAGCCAGACTCAGGTCGGCTGGGTCACGACGATCAGCGGTTTGCTGGGGCTGGTCGCGCAGACGCCCGCCGGTGGCGCGATCGACGCAACGAACCGCAAGCGCGGTGCGGTCGTCATCGCCCTCATGTGCCTGGCCGCCGGAGCGATCGTCATCTTCGCGGCGCCGACATTCTGGCCGGTGCTGATCGCCAACACGGGGATGGCGGTCGTCGGCGATGTCTTCGGCCCGGCGGTCGCGGCTCTGACGCTCGGGCTTTACGCACGCGACCAGCTCGCCCGGCGCATGGGCCGTAACTCGGCGTTCGACCATGCGGGCAACGTGGCGATCGCGGCGGCGGCGGGTGCTGTCGGCTACCTCGTGTCGCAGCGTGCCGTCTTCCTGCTGGTGCCGGTCTTCGCGCTGCTGGCGATCGGGGCGACGCTCTCCATTCCGTACGATGCGATCGATCAGGACCGCGCCCGCGGCCTGGACGGCGACAGGGACGGCGCGGCGTCAGGGCAAGCGGTGTCTGGCTATGGAATGCTGCTGAAGTCGCGGCCGCTCGTGCTGTTTGCGGTCTGTGCGATGCTTTTCCATTTCGCGAACGCGCCGCTGCTCCCGCTTGTGGGACAGAAGCTCGCGCTGTCGCATCCGCAATGGGCGACCGCCATGATGTCGGCCTGCATCATCGCGGCCCAGCTCATCATGCTTCCCGTGGCCCTGGCCGTTGGCGCGACAGCGGACCGGCTCGGCCGCAAGCCGATCCTGCTGATCGGGTTCGCGGTGCTGCCGGTCCGGGCGCTCCTCTACACCTTCTCCGACGACGCCTGGTGGCTGATCGGGGTGCAGCTTCTGGATGGCGTCGGCGCCGGGATATTCGGAGCGATCACGCCGCTGCTGGTCGCCGATCTCACCAAAGGGACGGGGCGGTATAACCTGGCCCAGGGGGCTGTCGCGACGACCCAAGGCATAGGGGCCAGCCTCAGCGGCTTGTTTGCCGGCGTGGTTGTTGACCACTTCGGCTATTCCTCGACGTTCCTCACTCTCGGCGTCGCGGCGTGCGTTGCACTGGCCACGCTGTGGCTGGCGATGCCGGAGACGGCCGGGCTGGACCGCCGCAATCCGATCGCCGGCCGCCAAGCTTCCGCCGCCTGACCCGCAATGCCGCGGTCGCCGGTCGTGAAGGCCGCGCCGATCACTCCGCCGCCGCAGGTTCCTTCTTGCGGAAATGGTCGTAATTGCTGCCGCGGAACCAGGCCATGTACTCGTCCACGGTCTGCGCCGGAAAGCGCGGCGGGTTGGCGTCGCTGACGCAGGTCGGCAGCGCCTCGATCAGCGTGTCCGGGTTCGGGTGGAAGAAGAACGGAATCGCATAGCGCGAACTCGGCAGCTTGTTGAACGCGCGGTGCGGCGTGGATAGGAAACGCCCATTCGTCCAGCGGTTCAGCACGTCGCCGGTGTTGACCACGAAGGTGCCGGGCATCACCGCCGCATCGATCCACTCGCCGTCCTGGGTGCGGATCTGCAGGCCCGGCACCGGGTTCTGCGCCAGCAGCGTCATGAAGCTGGAATCGGTGTGCGGGGCGATGCCGTACTCGTCCGCGCCGTATTCCACCGGCGGATAATGCGTCAGCCGCAGCGTGCTCATCGGTTCGGTGCAGAGCGGGCCGAAATAGTCTTCCGGCAAATCCAGCGCCACGGCGTACAGCGGCAGCATCTTGATCGCCAGCGCCTCGAGGGCCGCGAAATACCGCATCGCCGTCGGCCCGAACTCCGGCAGCTCCGCCGGCCAGCGATTGGCCGGGTGCGCCGGGTCCCGCTCGGGCTTGGCGAAGAATGCTTCGCACTCGTTCGGCTTGCGCACGGCGACCAGGCCATTGGCGCGCGAGACGCTGCTTTTGTAGGGCAGGTAGCCCTGCATCCCGTCATCCATCTTCACCGCCATCTTGGCGTCGAGCGGCTGGCCGTGAAAGCGCCGCGCCATCTCGAACGTCTCCGCCATCAGCTCGGCCGGGACGCCGTGATTGCTGATGTAGAGGAACCCCACCGTCTCGCAGATCTGCCGCAGCTTGGCCGCGGCCGCCTGCAACGCGCCGGGTTCGCCCGCAAGATAGGGGCCGAGGTCGAGCAGCGGGATGGTGTCGGCGGAATGGGGGCTGTCGAGCATGAGGAACCTCGGATGTCGCTTGAGCCAGGCCGTGATGATCGCTCTAGGGGCTGTGCGCAGTCAAACCGCAAATCGGTTCAGTGGTGTCTCAGACAGCATTTGGAAGCAGAGAGTGGTCCGGTGACGCTGGGTGCGCTTCGCGCCAAACGTGGCCCCTCCCGGCACAAAGCCTGTAGTCTTGGGGCGGGCACGACGCCTCCGGCAAGCCCAGGCCGGGCCAGGGCTGCCCCGGGTGCTGACCCGGTTATTGCGGAGACAGGGCGAGTGCTACTACGGAAGGTGGCTGCAGTTCCGGCGGGAGCCTTCCCTTGGGCAACGCTGCCCGATGGACACAGGATCTCCGCCGGACGATGCCTTGCGGCGGAACCATGGGATTGATGATGCCTGAACCCGCCGCCGCGCAGCCGCCCTCGGACTGGCAGGTATTCCTGCAACTGGACGGCTTGCTCCTGGAGA
>CAZZVB010000150.1:0-11014 GCA_964657445.1 uncultured Burkholderiaceae bacterium
ACAGAGCAGCTAGAGGATGGTCTATTGGCAAAACCGGCGGTCGCTAAGGCCGGAAGTGTCGTTGGCCGCACCGAGGACGTCACCGAGCAACTACACGCCGCCGTCAGCCCGGCGATCGAGCACGCGATCGAACAGGCCAAGAGCACGGTTGATAGCGCTCTGCGGGATGTTCGGCGTTTCGCATCCAGGAAGCCCTTTGCCGCTGCCACTTCAGCTTTGGGCGTGGGAGCCGTCATCGGCGTCGTGCTGAGGCGTGGGCGACCCCAAACCCGCTGACCTAAACAATAAACGAAACTACAGGATACGACGACATCATGGCTCTTGGACTTCGACACAGCGCCACACTATTGGCGCTGAGCGTGACTGGCTGCGCACTCGGCACTGCCACACCGCCCTCCGTGGACGTAATGGACGTCCACCTGGTCGGGCTCGGGCTGCCGGAGCAGCAATTGGCGGTGACGCTGTGCGTGACCAACCCAAACAAGATCGCGCTCGATTTCAACCGGGTCACGGCAGGTCTCGACGTCTCGGGGGCACCGTTGGCCTCGGGTCAGAGCGACGTTGCGGTTCAGCTACCGCCGCTCTCGTCAACACCGGTGCCGTTCACAGTGGTAACGACGGTCCAGAACCTGGGGCCGCAGCTGCTCGGGATCCTTAATACCGGTAGCGTTGACTATCGGGTGCACGGAACTGTCACATTGACAGGCTCGCTCGGGATCACTCTGCCCTACTCGCGGTCCGGACGGTTGGACCCGGTGATGGACGGGCTAAGATTGGCTAATTTCGCAACCGATCCGGCGAGCGCATCGTCGCGCTGCCCAGCTCCGCAATTCGGCACCGGCCTGCGCCCAATGTCGCCGACCCAGACCATGCTTTGAATGCGCGCCGAGGCGACCCACTAGGCCCGGCTGACCCCGTGAGCGAGGGCGCAACCCAGCATTCAGTGCGTCATCAACCCGGACGGCAACATCAACGAGCCGGACGGTTGTGGCCAGTGCGTGAAGAACGCGGTGATCCTCAGTCTACGCAGCACGATCACCTTTTAATCCAATTACAACCGAAAGGACTGACCCATGAATGACGACAAGATCCAAGGCACAGCGCGTATGATCGGTGGCAAGCTCGAGGACGTCGTCGGGGGGCTCACCGGCGATACCAAGACGCAAGCGCAGGGCAAGGTCGATCAGCTGACCGGCAAAGCGCAGCAGGTGCTGGGCGGCGCCAAGGACGCCGTCGCATCGGTCGCTGGGGAGACCGCCTCAACCGTCAGTGGCGTGGCCGATAGGGTCGCGACAGCGGCATCGGACCTCAATCACAACGCATATGAGAAGAGTGCGGACGTAGCCCACAAGGTCGGAGAGGTCGTGCGTGAGAGCCCGTTCACCGTGATGATCGCGGCCGGCATGCTGGGCCTTGTCGTCGGCTACCTCCTTGGACGTCCGACTTATGAGCGGGTGGTCCAAGCGGGACCTGCCCGGCTTTCGTACCGCGACCGCTGAAGGCAGAAAAAAACTGCCGATCCACAGGGCCGTCGAACGCTGGGAACGAGCTTACCCTAGTCGGTGACCACGACGGCCTCACCCGAGTTCATTCTGGCGAGAAAGCCCAAGGCCTCGCTGGTATTCTGATGGAGACTCTCTTGTCCTATAGCAATGATGCCACCCGATCACGATCCGACATGGTCGTTGACCCGATCGGGATGACGAGCGGCACGAACAACACGCACCAGCGAATCTCCTGGGCCGCTATTTTTGGCGGTGTGGTCCTAGTTGTAGGAGTCCAGGTGCTGCTGAGTTTGCTCGGTGCTGGGATCGGACTCGGCGCCATCGACGTGAACGCCGGCACGACCCCCAATGCAAGCACCCTCGGTATTGGCGCCGGCCTTTGGTGGATCGTGAGCAGTCTGATCGCGTTGGGGTTTGGCGGCTATGTTGCGGCTTGGCTGGCCGGGATCGAGACCCGCTGGGATGGCATGCTGCATGGTCTGGTGACTTGGGGCATCGCCATCATGGTGACGCTCTATCTTTTGACCAGCACGATCGGCGCCGTGCTCGGCGGCGGGTTTTCCGCTCTAGGAAGCCTGGTCAGCGCAGCCGGAAGCGGTATCGCGGCAGCGACCAAGCCACTCGAGCAGGCGACCGGTATCACCCCGGACATGGTGAAGCAGCAGGCTGAAGCGTATCTTCAGCCGGCCAACCCAGACCTGGCCAACATGAGCCCACAGGAAGCCGTCAAGGAAATCGCCACCGACCTGGCCGCCTTTGCCAAGGGCGGCCCAGATGCGGCCGCGGTCAAAGACCGGATCATCGGGATCATGGCAGCGCAGCAGAAGATCGACCGCGACCAGGCGGCGAAGCAGTTCGACGCCGCACAAGCCAAGCTCCAGCAGGAGAAGCAGCAAGCGATTGCAGCGGCAAAGACGGCGGCTGATGCCAGCGCGGCTGCAGCTTCCAGGGCCGCGTTCGGCGGCTTCATCATATTCCTGATCGGCGCCGTTGCAGCAGCCCTCGGCGGCTCATTTGCTGCTCAACGCCGCACAGTCACCCGTCATGTAGTACGCTAACGGGCGTTCTGTATTTGCGAGGGGACGGCCTCTTGTGGAGTCTGCTCTGCTTCGCAAAACAAACCGTGGAGACCTGCTTGCCGATGCCAAGGTGGCGTCGGCAAGCGCTCAAGCCGACATCGAGCTCTGGCGTGCGCGGCTGTTGGAAGAGGGCGCGGTGCTGATTCTGTTCCCGGAGGACACCCGCAGTTGTTACAGCACCCATGCCGCCTGGCCGCCAGAGCGACACCCGCCGCGGCCGGGGCGCCTGCACCTCATCATCGGCCCCACCCTGCGGTTCGCGCGCTGATGCTGGTCGCGTCGTGACGGCTCCGATCGCGCATGACGGTGCAGCGGACTGGGTGGGCCCGCTCTACGACGACCTCCTGGCCGATATGCTGCTGCGACGTGTCCCGTCGGAGCACGAGGTCACCTTTCTCATCCGCGAACTCGGCATCCGCGATGGCATCCGGGTGCTCGATCAGGGCTGCGGCATCGGCTCGCTAGCCATTCCGCTTGGCCGTGCCGGGGCGCACGTAGTCGGCGTGGACCAGTCTGCCGCGTATGTCGCCGAGGCCCGCGCCGCTGCCGCCGCGGCCGGGATCGTGGCCGAGTTGCATGCCGCGGACGCACGCGACTTCCTGCCCAACGCGCCGGTCCAAGCGGCCGTCAGCTGGTGGACGAGCTGGGGCCACGCACCGGATGATGCAGGCAACCTCGCCATGCTGCGCCGGGTCTGCGAAGCGCTGCAGCCCGGCGGGGTGTTCGCGCTGGATACGATGAACGTGGCCGGCGTGCTACACGGCTTCCAGCCCGAAACCAACATGGTGCGCACGGTAGCGCGGTTGGGCGGTGCGGTCCGCTTGCAGCGGCTGAGCGAGATCGATGCCCAGAGTGGTTGGTTGTCGAAGCAGTGGATCTACCACCTGCCGGACGGCCGCGTCGTGCGGCACCCTTCCGCGATGCGGCTATACATGCCGTGGCAAGTGGGTGCCATGTTGCGCGAGGCTGGATTCAGCGACATTCGGCTGTTGGGGTCGCTCGCGGGGGAGCCCGTGGCACTCGACAGCCCACGCCTGATTGCCCTTGCCAGGACGCCGCGATGATCGAATCAACCATGCCGGCCAGCAACGCTGCTGCGCGCAGCGCACTCTACGGCGGGACGGTGTTCAAGCTCGCGGCCACCGATGCCTCGCGCGCGCTGGCCGATGCGGTGCTCGCACTGCTGCGGACCGAACTTGGTGGCGCGGACGAGCGCGCTCACTCGGCGTCCCTGCCGCCCGCGACGCTGTTCGCCTGCATCGGCCGGGTGCGCCGTGCGCTCTACACCGAGCCACTCTGGCACGATGCCGTGCGCGAGGTGATCGGCGCGTTGGGCTTCTCGCCCGCAGAATACGCGTTCGATCCGCTGCGGCTGCGCACCGTGCTGAGCGGGGGCCACCATGTGTCAGCTGCGGCTCCCGTCTATATCGGCCACCGCGACACCTGGTACGCTCATCCGCAGAACGCGCTCACGTGGTGGATCCCGCTCGACGACCTGGAAGCAGCGGAGACGTTCGAGTTCTACCCCGACATGTTCGCTAGCCCGGTCGCCAACGACTCCGAAATTTTCGACTACGATGCCTGGGTGCGCAACGGGTGGGATTTGAAGATCGGCTGGCAGAATAGTGCAGCCGCCCAGCACGCACGCTACCCGGCTAGTTACGCAGACCACGACAGCCTGCGTGCGGAAGGCTTCGCCTGCGGCAGGGCCGAGACCTTGATCTTCGCCGCGGCCCACCTTCACCGTACCCTGCCGCAAACGACGGGCCGAACGCGCTTCAGCCTCGATTTCCGCATCGCCCATCTCGATGATTTCCGCTGTGGTATCGGCGCCCCCAATGCGGACAACCGGTCCCGCGGATCGGTAGTGACAGACTACACGCAGCCTATCCGATAGAGCGAAGCGCACGCCCCAAAGCGAGGGCACGCTCCTGCTTTTCGGCAAACCCGCCGGGCACGATGTCGAACGTCAGGCCACGGCGCTCCGCTTCGGCCACCAGCAGATCCCAGAACCGTCGCCGCGTCTCGGGCGCCGCGGAATTGGCCGCGACATTGCGATGCGCGTCGGCAACCCAGAGCGTGTCTGGTGTGAAAAACCAACGGTGCCGCGGCGCGCGTGCTTCCTCCGCCGCGAACATGGCCTCGATCCGCGCATCGCTGCGGCCGTATAGGAAGCGGCCCCAAATCAGCGTCGTGAGCAGCGAGGTGTCGGCGATCAGCGCGCGGTGCGCCACCAGCTCCAGGCTTTGCTCCGCGGCGCAGTGGCCGCGCGCGATGGTCAACAGGTCCGCTTCGGCGAAGGCCTGACCCTGCCGCACGCTCTGCTCGATAAAGCATTTCGCCCATTCTGGTGCGTAGGTGAATCCTAAACCGGTCGCTACGGCGCGGGCGATGGTGGATTTTCCCGTGGACTCCGGACCCTCGATCGCGATCCGGGCCAGATACGGCACACGTGCGTGCGGCAACATGCGGTCCCACAGCGCCCATGGATCCGCGCGGATCGCCGTGGCGTGGAGCGGGATCGCCTCCCGTGCGATGTCGAGCGGGAGCAACGCGCAGCCGACCGCCTCCGCCAGCGGGACGCCGTAGTCCACGGCGCAGACGAGTGCATCGGGCACGCCGCCGCAGGCAGCCCACAGGGTGTCGCGCCAAAATGCCCAGAACGCCGGGTGGTCCTCGGGCTGCTGCGGCGTGGGTTCCGAGAGAGCAATGATGGTGACCTGGAGGCCGGCGCAATCCTGCCGCAGCGCGCTCGCGCGCCGGTCGGCGCTGGGCCACTCGCCGGCGACCCGGTCCACGACAATGGTCACCCGCTCGCACATCGCGCAGGCGAACCGGATGAGGTGGGCGTGGCCAAGATGCGCCGGCATGAACTTTCCCAACACCAACCCGTGTGCGTAGCCGCGATGCGTCATCCTGCGTCCTCCTGCGCCACGCTCGCTAACATGGATTGCACAACGCCGGGCAGTAGAGCGCGCGATGGTGGTGGCGCATCTCGCCGCGCGTCGGGGGGCAGAAAGCGCCGCAGTGTGGATTGGAATAGGTCCACGTTGAGCACGGGCGACACCGCCGCGTCCTCCGCCAGGAAGCCGCTTTTATCGAACGCCGAGCGGAGTAGGGCGCGATCCATTCGCGGCAATGACCCTAGCCGGCCGAGCCACTCGCGCATCGAACAGCGCGCGAAGCGGCCACGTAGAGCCTCGATCGCATGGACCATGTCGGCGAGTTGGCACGATTCCGGGTTGGCCCAATGCCGCCAACGCGGCCCTCCGTTGCGGGCCAAGCGAATTGCTGCGCGGGCGGCGCCGTCCACTGGTGTGAGGTCCACCGCCGCCCGCTCCGCCTGGTCGGGAACGGACGCCACCTGGTTGAGCGCGCGAAGGAACGCCGGAGCGAAATGGCGCGCTGGGAACGGCGCTCCCGCCTCCGGCACAAGCAAGCCGTAGCGGACGACTTGCCAGCGAACATGCTCCATCCGGAGCAATGCCATCTCGGCCGCTGCCTTAGTTTGCGCATAACCACCATGTAGCCAGAGATCGTCGCGCTCCGGCAGCTTCGCTTCCACATCCGCACCTCGAGCATTAGAACTCACGAACACGGAGAGGGTCGAGGCGAGTTGCAGCAGCGCCCCGTCCCGCTGCGCCAATGCCACGGAGGCGCCGAGCCCGGCGAGATTGAGCGAGGCCAATCGATCCCACCCGGCAAGCGCGTGCACGGCCGCTGCCAAATGGAAGACGATGTGGGCACGCGGGATGCGGGCCATCCAATCCCTGTCCGCCTCGATGTCAGCCTTGATGAGGATCAGCCGAGGAGAGGGGGGCAGTGTTTTTTGGTCAAGCACGGACTCCGGGTGGCGGGACACCAGGACCACGGGAGCGTCATCTGCCTCGGCCAGCAAGCGTGCCGCGATACGTGCACCAAGAAAGCCGGTGCCCCCTACCAGCACGTAGGCCGAACCTTCCCCGGCAAGCGATGGGCGCGGATGCCAGCTATCAGCTGCCCTTGCCGCACGCTGGGCGATCTCGGCGGTGCTGAGTGCATGGCCGCGAAGCCGCGCCGGCACGAGATTGGCCGGATCCCATTCTGGGTCGCGCCAGCGCGTCACGCTTTGGCCGTCGCAAGCTTGATGGCAGCGAGGTTGGTCTTGCCGTTCGGTGACAACGGCCATTCTGCGAGGACCGCGACACGGCGCGGCGTCAACGCATTCCCTAGCTGTCCGGCGATGGCGGCCAGTACTTCCACCGGCGCCTTTCGGGAAGTGCCGCCGAGTGCCAGCACTAGCCCATGATCCCCCAGCACGCAGGCGCACGGGCCGCCCCAGCATTCGCCAGCCACGGCCTCGATCTCCTCCGGGCAGACGAGCCGGCCGTTCAGCTTGAATTGACGGTCGCGGCGTCCGAGCCAGATCAGGCGGCCGTCGCTCCAGCGCGCGATGTCGCCGGTGCGATGCATACGCTGCCCGTCCAACCAGCCAAACCGCTCCGCCTCCAGTCCATCTGCGTCGAGGTAACCCGTGGCGATGGCGTGGCCCGCGAGCCAAATCTCGCCGGTGGCGATCGCCGGGGCACCGGCGGGAGCAAGCACGGTTGCGTTAAAGGTTTCCGCCTTGTCCGGTCCGGCATCCGGCAGCCGCGGCAAAACCCTGAACACGCCCTGTTCCGTGGCGAGTAACACGGTCTGGTTTGCAAGGGGGCGACCGAGTTCGCCATCCCGCCAACCCGGCCCGGCACGTGCCATGGTGGCGCATACCGCCGCTTCGGTCGGACCGTACGCTTGCAGAGCGAGGACGGCCCGGCCCCAGCGCGCCGCCGTCGCCGGGTCACATCGCTCGCCGCCGAAAATCAGGGTTTTCAGCCCAAGCGCTTCCGGTCGCACGAGGCGCAGTAGCGAGGGGGCGAGATCGGCTCGGGCGGCCCCATGGCGGGCGATGACCGCCGCAAGGGAGCGCCACCGCGTTTGCTCTTCCCGAAAGACCAGCAGCGGGGCGGTGCCGAGCAGCGCGCAAAAAATGTCGGAAAGGCTCGCATCGAAGCTTGGGTTGAGTGCCCAAATGGAAGGAGCGGTCGCATCTGGCCCGGTGCCGTCCGTGCCTAACAGGCCACGTTGTGCCGCTACCGTTTGCAGCAGCGGTCCATCGCGCAGCACGACGCCTTTCGGCCGGCCCGTGCTGCCGGAGGTGAACACCAGGTGACCGGTGCCCGGCGGAAGGGCGCGGCCGTCTGCCAGGTGGTGCAGTTCCAGCCGTTCGAGCGCCGGGTCCGGCGGGTCGAGCGACACCGCAGAGGCAACAGACCGAAGCCCCGAGACGTGGAGCGCTGCCTCGACACGGGCGCGGTCTGTCGCGAAGCCCAGCACGATGGCTGGCCGGGCCTGGGCCAGGATGCTGCCGAGGCGGGCGGCTGGCTGCGCCGGGTCGAGCGGCAGGAACGCCATCCCGGCGAACCGGGCTGCGATCAAAGCCAACGGCACTGCCCAGGATCGCGGCAGCAGCAGCGCGCAAAGCGCCGGCCCCTCGCCTGCCGTGGTGAGCGAGGGGAGCCGGGCAGCGATGGCGTCACACCAGCGCCGCAGCGTCGCACGGGTCAGCATAACGTCGCCATCGATCAGCGCCGGCGCACTCGGCTGATTAGCGGCCCAGACCCGGACCGCCGAAGCGATGTCCGGGCCGCCTAAGGCTGGGCCTAAGTGCATCCTACCAGCCGCTTTGCTGCCTCGCCGGCTCGCTCACGCACTTGGGCGAACGTGGTCTGTCGTAGTATTTCGCCGTTGCGATAAACGGTTTGCAGCAAATCGTCCTGGCCGACCGCCGCTGGAACGGTCTTATAGCCGTCCGGTGCCGCCAATAGTGCGAAGCGGCCGCGCTTGCTGCCTTTGCCGGGGTCGGTGATCGGTTGCTTAGACACGTCATGCCAAACGCCATCAATGCAGACCGCGCTGCATTTCATCGCGAACTTCTGCGTGTCGCGATTCAACAACTGATGTAGCCCGCCACCCATGCCAAACGCGATGTTGTCCACCGAGTAGCCGGCCGCCATCACGGCCTCCAGCAGCAGCGGTAGGGATTGCGCGTTGATACCGTCGCCCTGGATTACGCGGATGCACGATGGCAGGACCTTGAAGCCCTTGCTGTTGACCGTGTGGCCGAACTTATCGTCCAGCGTGCGCAGCACGTCCACCGGCACGCGCAGCGGATCACCACTATCCGGCCGCACCACCACCGTTGCACCGCTGGCCAGGATCGCGTCCTTCAGCACTCCGCCCCAAACGGTCTCGACCACGTGCATCAGGTCGTAGCTGTCCGATACCACCGCCACCGTGCTACCCGGCTTGGCGAACTGGCGCAGCATGTTGCGGTAGGCCTCCACCTCCTGGTCGCGGCCCCAGCAGGTGATGGTGCTGTGCTCGGCCGCCGGAATGGAGAAGCCGGCCATCGCCTCGTCGTAGTATCGCCGGGCTGCAAGCACGCCTTCGATCGTGTCGGTGCCCATGAAGTTTACCAGATGCGCCATCCCGGCCAGCGCCGCGCTTTCCTGCGACGTGCTGCCGCGAGCGCCGAAATCATGGAGCTTGAACGCGATGGGATTGTCCGCAGCCGGTACGTCGCTCGACCGGTCAAGCGCCTGCAGAAGCGCGAGCTTGCAGTGGAACGAGACGGTGCAAACCGTGGTCGGATACCAGATGGCGCGCAACAAGGCCGTCTCAAGATAGTTCGGCAGCCAAAAGCAGCGCGGATCCGTGTTGACGATCGTGAGCAGGACGTTGTGGGTCTCGATCGCCAAGCCTTCCGGCGCCGCCTTGATCTCGACCGGCAGCCGTCCGCCATGCGCGGTCAGGATGTGTTTCCAGCCTTCGCGGTGGAACGGCTCGCCGTGGGCAGCAAAGAACTCGCCTGCATCCTCGATGTCTGCCTGGGTGATGGGGTGGCTGAGATACTGGCGCAGGAAAGCTTGCAGGCCGAAGAACACGGTGCGGTCGTAGTCGCCGCCGCGGCTCTCGATATAGCTATGCACGTGTTGCGTGCCCGGCGGGAACTGCAGCCAGTGGCTGGCCTTGTAGGAATCTGTGGCGAGGATGGTGTTGCTATACACGTCTCAAAGCTCCTTTGAGAACAAAGTGCGGGGTCTGTCCCCGCCCTGGAGATGGCGTAGGTTTGTCCTATATGAGCGCGGTCAGGGCTAAGATGATATCGTAATGGTCCTCGAACATCATCTCGCGCCTGATGTCGGCCAGCGGCCACCACTGGGCCTTCTCGGCGTCGTCGGCGGCCTCGATCTGCGGCAACTCGACTTTGGGCGGCTTGCGGCTGCGCAGGCTGGGCAGCGCGGTCTCGTTCCTGAGGTGGATCAGGAAGCCATGCGTGATGGTGCGGCCGCGCGACGAGCGATTGGGATCGTCGAACACGCGCTGCGTGACGATGGAGCCGCGCAGCATCCCGGGTGGTATGGCGATCTTGGTCTCCTCCCGCAATTCACGCAGCATGCCGTCCACGACAGTCTCTGTCTGGTCGAGGAAGCCGCCGGGTAGCGCCCATAATCCACGGCCGGGCCGGCCCTTGCGCCGCACCAGCAACACGCTCCCCGCCGTGACCACGCAGGCATCGACGGTCACGAAGGTGACGGGGTAGGGCACCTTGGGCACCGCCCACTGCGCCCGGTATTGCAGGATGAACTCGTATTCCTCCCGTATGTCACGGAACGCCTCTGTCCGCGCGAAGCTGGTGAGGAAGTCGCGCACCGGCGTCGGCAGCAAACGATCCTGCGGCAGGTCACCCGGCTTGTGGCCGTCGGCGTCCTTGAGGAAGCTATCCGCGAGGTTCGAGAAGTAGCTGTTGCGGATGCGCGTGGAGGAGAGCCCGTTGCAATATTCGGGGACGTCGATCGGCGTGCCCCATTGTGGGAAAAGCTTCAGGTAGTAGGACGTGTGGTCCTTGCCATGCCCAATCAGCCCGATGGTGGCCGGCTTCCGACTGCCACGCCCGATCCGTGCAAGCACCGTGTTCACTTGCTTCTGCGCGTTCGCGACCCACTGCGTATCGTTGTAGGTGCAGTCTTCCAGCGGTAGCACTGTCAGTCGGTCGCGCATGCGTTCGTTCACCGACCGCCGGATCATGTCGGCCCGCTCCTCGTAGGTGAACGGATTGCGATGGCTGCGCGGGTCTCCGGCCGATCCGATCAGCACGAGAACGAAGCGCCCGTGCTGCAGCGCTGTCTCGACCACCTTAAGGTGGGCTGCGTGGAATGGTTGGAACCGGCCGATGAACACGCACAGGTCGTGCGAGTAGGCTGGGGCCGAATCGGCACCCATCAGTGGTGCGGTCGTCAGATTCATGGTGCTTCACCAAGAAGTTTTGCCGCCGCGGTCTATCCGCGACTGATCGCAAAATAGGCCGGCCATCGGACGGTTTCAATCCTCTTGATGGACTGGCCATGA
>CAZZVB010000151.1:0-10991 GCA_964657445.1 uncultured Burkholderiaceae bacterium
CGGCCGCCATGACAAGCGTGACTTTCCAGTATCGCGCCCCAGCCAGCACCAGAACGACTGGGAAGGGCAGAATGATGCTCACATCAATGCCCGGCTCCGCCTACGTCAGCCGCTGTGCTCAGGCCTCGCCGGATTGAGGACGCGCACGGTGGACGCCGGGTCCTTGGCTAGCATGGCGGGCGGGCGGACCGGGCGGGCAACGAGATTGCCAGCGCAGTTCGGGCAACTGCCAAGCGCCTGCGCGCACCCGGCGCAGAACGTGCACTCATAGGTGCAGATCCGCGCGTCGGTGCTATCCGGCGGCAGGTCCCGGTCGCACCATTCACAGTTCGGTCGCAAGTCCAGCATGGCGCACCTCAGTTCGGATACACGACACCCGGCAGCCACAGCGTCAGGCTGGGGACGTAGGTGATGATCATCAGCACGCCCAGCAGCAGCAACAGGAACGGCAACACGCCGCGGATCACCTCACCCATCGGAGCGGTCGCGATCGTCGAAAGCACGAACAGGTTCAGCCCGACCGGCGGGTGGATCAGGCCGATTTCCATGTTGTGGGTGAAGATGATCGCGAAATGCACCGGATCGACGCCGAGCGGCTTCAGCGCCGGGGCGAGGATCGGCATCATCACCAGCAAGGTGCTGATCACCTCCAGGAAGCAGCCCATCACCAGCAGCAGCACGTTCATCGCCAGCAGGAATTCCCAGGTGGTGAAGCCGTGATCCACCGTGAAACGCACCAGCTGGGCGGGGATGCCGCTTTCCGTCATCCAATGACCGAACGCCAGCGCGGTGGCGACGATCAGCATGATCACGCCGGCGCTGCGCAGCCCATCCGCCACCACGCCGATGGTCTGACTGAGTTTGAAGCCGCGGTAGTAAACCAGGCTGACCACCAGGGCGATCACGGCCGATAGCGCCGCCGCCTCCGTCACCGTGACCAGCCCGCCATAGATGCCGACGATGACGACCATGGGCACCGCCAGCGCCGGCATGGCGTGGGCGGTCAGCCGCCAGCGCTGGGCGGGCGGCATGGCCGGCTCACGCGGGAAGTTGCGCCGCCTGGCGTCGAAATACACCCAGGCGAAGAACACCGCCGCCTGCAGCAGACCCGGCAGGATGCCTGCCAGGAACAGCCGCGGCACGGATTGCTCGGCCACGATCGCATACAGGATCAGCGCCAGGCTGGGCGGCACCACAATGCCGATGGTGCCCGACGCGCCGATCACGCCGAGCGCGAAGCTGCGCGGATAGCCACGCTCGATCATCGCCGGCAGCAGGATGGTGCCCATCGCCAGCGCGGTCGCCACCGAGCTGCCGCAGATCGCGGCGAACAAAGTGCAGGCCACCACCGTGACAAGGCCGAGCGAGCCGCGGATGCCGCCGAGCCAGGCCGCCGCCAAATCAACCAGCGCCCGCGCGACGCCACCCTGGCGCATGAAAGCCGCTGCCATGACGAACAACGGGAGCGATACCAGTGCCGAAGAATTCAGATGGTCCAGCACGACCTGCGCGACACCGATCAGCGGTTGCCCGGAAACGGCGTACAGGATGGCGGAACACACGCCCAGCACCAGGAACACCGGCATCCCGGCCGACAGTAGGCCGAAGAACAGCAGCAGGAACAGAAACGTCCACATCGGCTGCGCCTAAGCGTCCAGGCCGGGCGTCATCTCATGCTGCAAGAGGTCGGCGCCCACCTGCATGGTCGCCGGGTCATAGTGGAAGGTGAAGCGCCACAGCCGGATCATGTAGCGCATCAGCAGCAGCAAGCCGCCCACGGGCAGGCAGGCGTCGTAGATCCACATGGGGAAGTCGAGGCCGGAGAACGAACGCTCATCCAGCAGCATCGCGGTGTCCACGATGTCCCAGCCGTACCAGACCAGCCCGCCGGCAAAGACGATCGCGACCGAACAGTTCAGCATCTCGCATAGGCGCTGGGTGCGCGGGCCCATCAGCCGCAGCACCAGGTCCGGCCGGACATGCCCATCGGTGCGCACCAGTTCGGACGAGGTGATCATGATCGCCCAGATGATCAGGTACACCATGATCTCGTCGCCCCAGCCGGAGCCGGCGCTGGGGAACACGTAGCGGCCGAGCACCTGCGCCAGCCCGACCGCCAGCGCCAGCAGTCCGAGCAGCCCCACAATCAGCCGCTCGATCCAGTTCCAGAGCTTGATTACGCGGATGGCCCGACCTCCACCATCACGGCCGCGACCAGGTCGGGGTTGATCTTGCTTTCCTTCGCCATCTGGTCCTGTTCCAGCAGCATGCGCTTGCGGGTGGCGGTGATCTCGTCTGCGGCTGGCGTGACCCAGCGCACCCCATGAGTGGCCATGGTGTCGCCGGCCTTCTCCTGCGAGGCGGCCATGTTGGCGCGATACGTCGGGATGTTCGCGGCCCAGGTCTCGGTCATGATCGCCTGCAGGTCAGGCGGCAGCTTGGTCCAGAAGGCGTCGGACACCATCGGGATGTATTCGCCGACGAACTGATGGTCCTTCAGGCCATAGCTCAGCCCGGCTTCCCAGAGCTGGGCGCTGTTGATGCTTTCATTGGTGGTGATCAGCCCGTCAAACGTGCCCTGCGACAGCGACAGCGGCACGTCGGGCCAGGCCGTGGTGTTCGGGATGGCGCCGAAGAAGCGCGTCCGCCAGGCTTGCCCGGCGCCGCCGGAGTTGCGCAGCTTCAGGCCCTTGAGGCTCGTGAGCGAGTCGAGAGGCGTTTTGGTGGTGTACCAGTTGTGGAAGCCGAGTTCGAGCCATTGGCCGAGGATGTGGGTGCGCAGCTTGGTCTGCAGTTCCTGCCCCAGGATCTGCCCCGGCTTGCCGTCGATCACCCGATGCGCCACCTCGATCGGCTGCGCATACATGGCCGGCAGGTGGAACATGTCGCAACTCGGCACGAACCCGGCCAGCACCCAGCTTCCCGGCAGCGCCATTTCCGCCTGGCCCTGCAGCAGCGCCTTGGCGACGTCGCGGTCGGCGAAGAGCTGGCCGCTATGGAAGATCTCGGTCTTGATGCGCCCGCCGGTGGCGGGCTCCAACTTGGCGAAGTAATCGGCCACCGAGACGTTGCGGACGTGGGTCGGCCCGGTGTCGAGCGAGCAGCGCAACCGGATCGGTTCGGCCGCCCAGGCGCGACGCACCCATGGCGACGCGAGAGCGGTTCCCGCTGCGCCAAGCAGCGTCCGGCGCTTAAAAACGATCTCTCGCAACTCGGTCATGATGTAGTTCCCCAACGGCCATCTACGCGGCTTCGCTCCCTGTCATGTCAGAGGCGGCACAGGCTGCCAAGAGCCAGTCGTAGCAGCGCGCCAACCGCGCCAAATTAGTTATGCACCATGCTTATTCGTTGACCGACCGCCGGCGCTGGCCCTACGCTCCCCTCCAACGATAAAACGGGGCGAACACGTCACGATGCCTCTTACGGATAGCCTCGCGGTCGAGCAGATCGGCTCTGTTACGCTGGTACGACTGTCGCGCCCGCACAAGCGCAATGCTTTGGATGACGAGACGGTGGCCGGGTTGGGCGAGTTGTTCCGCTCCTTGCCCAAGGCGACGCGCGCCGTGGTGCTGCACGGCGAGGGGCCGCATTTCTGCGCCGGGCTGGACCTTTCCGTCATTTCCGACATGGATGCGACGGAGGGCATCGCGCACTCGCAACGCTGGCACCACGCGTTTGCCGCCATCGAAAGCGGCGCCGTGCCCGTCATTGCCGCGCTGCATGGGGCGGTGATCGGCGGTGGGCTTGAATTGGCCATGGCCTGCCACATCCGGGTTGCGGACCATACCGCCTACTACGCGCTTCCGGAGGGCCAGCGCGGCATCTTCGTCGGCGGAGGTGCTGCGGTGCGGCTGCCGCGCTTGATTGGGCTGGCGCGCATGCAGGATATGATGCTGACCGGGCGCGTCTATGGCGCAATCGAGGGCGAGCGGGTCGGCTTCAGCCAATACGTCGTCGAACCCGGCGCGGCACTGGAAAAGGCGATGGAGCTTGCTCAAAGAGCGGCCACCAATGCGGCGCTGACCACCTTCGCGGTGCTGCACGCGCTGCCGCGTATCGCCGAGGCCGACCCGCGTATCGGCGGCCTCATGGAAAGCCTGATGGCGGGAATCGCCAGCGGCGACAAAGATGCCAAGGGAAAGCTGCAGGACTTTCTGGAGGGCCGCGCGGAGAAGATAACGAGAGACTAACGGCGGGGCGCGGCCTGCCGGGGGAGGACCAGGAAAATGCACGTGCCGGTAAGGCCCGTCAGTGTCAGCACCGTGACGGCCGAGATCACCGCCCGCGCCGACGGCACCATGCTGTTGCGCGCACCCGGCGGCCTTGCGTCCTATCCAGGCCGGGTCACGCATTGGCTGGAACACTGGGCCGCGCGCGCGCCCGGGCGCAGCTTCCTCGCCGAACGCGATGGTGACGGCTGGCGGCACCTCACCTATGGCGAGGCGCTGCAGCGCGTGCTCTGCTGCAGCCAGGCGCTACTGGACCGCGAACTGTCGGCGGAGCGGCCGGTCGTGATTTTATCGGGCAACAGCATCGATCACGCCGTGCTGACGCTCGCTTGCCTGCACGTGGGCATTGCCTGTGCGCCGCTATCCCCTGCCTATTCGCTGGCCGGCGGCAGCTTCCACAAGCTGACGCACTGCCTCGATCTGCTGACGCCAGGCCTGGTGTTCGCTGCCGATGGGGAGCGGTTTGGGCCTGCACTGGAGGTGGTCGGAGATGTGGAGGCGGTCACGGACATGGCCGTTTTGATGACGCCGCCGACGCCCGCCGTGGACAAGGCTGCGGCCGAAGTCGGCCCGGATACGGTGGCCAAGCTGCTGTTCACCTCCGGCTCCACCAGCAAGCCGAAAGCCGTCATCACCACCCACCGCATGCTGTGCAGCAACCAGCAGATGCTGCGGCAGGCCTTCCCGGTGCTCGAGGCGGAGCCGCCGGTCCTCGCGGACTGGCTGCCCTGGAGCCATGTATTCGGCGGCAACCACAATCTCGGACTGGTGCTGGCCAATGGCGGCACGCTGTACATCGATGACGGGCTGCCGATGCCCGGCGCGTTCGACCGCACGGTGCGCACGCTGCAAGAGATCGCGCCCACGCTGTACTACAACGTGCCCAAAGGCTACGTGGAGCTTGTGCGCGCCCTAAGGCACGATGCCGAGTTGCGAACCCGCTTCTTCAGCCGCGTGCGCATGCTGTTCTACGCCGCCGCCAGCCTGCCGCAGCCGGTTTGGGACGAGATGGACCAGCTCGCCATCGCCACTATCGGCCACCGTATCCAGTGGATGACGGGCATGGGCATGACCGAAACCGCGCCGTTCGCGCTGACCTGCCGGCCGGACACGGCGCTTGCCGGCACGGTCGGCCTGCCGGTCCACGGCATGGAGCTGAAGCTCGCACGCGTTGGCAGCAAGCTGGAGGCGCGCATGCGCGGCCCGAACATTACGCCGGGTTACTGGCGCGACCCGATGCAAACCTTGGCTGCATTCGACGAGGAAGGCTTCTTCCGCAGCGGCGACGCCGTGGACTTCGTGGACCGGGCGGACCTGCAACTCGGCCTGCGCTTCGACGGCCGGCTGACCGAAGACTTCAAGCTCACCTCGGGAACCTGGGTGTCGGTCGGCCCGCTGCGCACCCGCCTGGTGGATGCGCTGTCCCCCTGGGTGCGCGACATCGTCGTGGCAGGCGAGGGGCGGGACAGCCTCGCCGTTCTCGCCGTCACCGACCCGGCGAGCGCATCCGATCCGCGGGCCATCGCTCATATTCGCCGGGTGCTCGCAGGGCAGCGCGGCGGCAGCGCCTCACGCGTCCGGCGGCTGGGCTTCCTCACCGCCCCGCTCAGCATCGATAGCGGGGAGCTGACGGACAAAGGATCGATCAACCAGCGGGTCGTGCTCGCCCGGCATGCCGCCCTGGTGGCGCGGCTCTACGAAGACCCGGCGCCCCCCTGTGTCATCTGCGTCGAGGAGGCCGTTTGATGACCACTCTGCGTCACGAGCGGGAGATGCAGATCGAATGGGGCCACTGCGACCCGGCGGGGATCGTGTTCCACCCACGCTACCTCGAGATCTTCGACGCTTGCGCCAACATGCTGTTCCAGAAGGCCAGCGGCATGACAAAGGCCGCCATGTTGCGCCATTACGGCTGCGCCGGCATTCCCGTCGTGGAGGCGGGCGCCAAATTCATCCTACCCAGCCGTTACGGCGATACGGTGCGCGTCGTCACCCGTGTGGCCGAGTTCCGGCGCAGCAGCTTTAGCCTGCGGCACGACCTGTTCATGGGCGATGCGCTGGCCGCGGAAGGCTGGAGCACCCGCGTCTGGGTCGTCCATCCGCCGGGGGAGACGGAAAAGTTGGTGTCGCAAGCACTGCCGGCCGATCTGGTCGCCCAGTTCGGCAGTGCGCCATGACGTCAGGCCAGGCGCGCCAAGATCGCCAGCAACGTTGCATACTCATCGGCCCCGATGCGGCGCATCATGCGCGCCTCGTGCTTGGCCTGCGCCGCGTCGGCCTGCTCCAGCAGTGCGTATCCGGCCGGGGTCAGGTGCAGCGCCTGCGCACGCCGGTCAGCCGCTTCGGTGCTGCGTTCGACCAGGCCGCGCTCCAGCAGCCCGGTCAGCAGCGGAGCGAAGTTCGCACGCTTGATGCCGAGCGCGTCGGCCACTCGGGACGGCCGGGCGCCAGGGTTCTGCCGCAGCACCAGCAGGACAGAGAACTGGCCGGGGCGCAGATCGAGCGGGGCGAAATGGGCGTGGAAGTCCGCGAACACGGCCAATTGGGCACGCCGCAGCGCATACCCCGTCAGGCTGGGCAGGGGGCCGAGGTCGAGGACGGGATCGACTTCCGTGTCTGAGGACATTCTGGACGGCAGTTAGAGCAATCGAAGCCGCCCGTCACAACAGGGCGGCGCAGATAAAGGAAACGGACATGGATCGCAGGCAGTTTCTGACCACAGTGTGCGCAAGCGCAGCACTCGCCTCCCGCACCAGGGCGCAGTCCCGCCCGCTGCGCATCGGCGTGCTGAACGACATGAGCGGCGTTTTTGCCGACTATCAGGGACCTGGGTCGGTCGTCGCGGCGAAGCTCGCGGTCGAGGATTCGGGTGGCCGGGCAGGAGGGATGCCGGTGGAGGTGCTGGCGGCGGACCACCAGAACAAGCCCGACGTGGGGCTCGCCATCGCCCGCAAATGGCTGGACCAGGACGGCGTGGACGCAATCCTCGACGTGCCGAACTCATCGATCGCGCTGGCCGTGGCGGACCTGGTCCGCGAACGCAACAAGGTGTTCATCGGCTCCGGCGCGGGGATCGCCGACCTCACAGGCAGCAAATGCTCCCCCAACACGGTGCACTGGACCTACGATACCTGGCAGACCAGCCATTCGCTGGGCCGCGCCATCACGCAGCGCGGGGGCAAGACCTGGTTCACCATCGCGGCGGATTACAGTTTCGGCGCCGACCTGGACAAGAATTTGAAGGAGGCTGTGATCGCCGCCGGCGGCAGCATTCTCGGCTCCACCAAGGCGCCGTTCCCCACCGCCGATTTCAGCACCTACCTGCTGCAGGCGCAAAGCTCCGGCGCGCAGGTGCTGGCGTTGAACAATGCCGGCGGCGACACCACGACCGCGCTGAAGCAGGCTGCGGAGTTCGGGCTCGGCCGGTCGATGCAGCTTTGCGGCCCGGTCTATAACGTCAACACCGCCTACGGCGTCGGTCTGCCGGTAGCGCAAGGCGTCATGTGCGTGACGCCGTTCTACTGGGACATGACGGAGGCGACCCGGCAGTGGAGCAGCCGCTACGCCGCCGCCAGCCCGAACCACGCGATGCCGAACGACATGCAGGCGGGCGTTTACTCCGCGGTGATCCACCTGTTGAAGGCCGTCGCCAAAACCGGCAATGCGGATGACGGGGCGAAGGTGGTGGCGGCGATGAAAGACATGCCCACGCACGACGCGCTGTTCGGCGATGGCACGATCCGCCCGGATGGGCGCAAGATCCATCCGGTGTTCCTGATGCAGACCAAGACGCCTGCGGAAAGCCACGGCCCCTGGGACGTCTTCAAGCTCGTGGACACGGTGCCTCCGGACCAGGCCTTCCGGCCGCTGTCCGAAGGTCACTGCGCAATGCTTCCTAGCTAAACCCCCAAGAGGATTCCAAAATGGCACACAAGGTTATCGTGACGGTCGCGCCCACCGGCGGCATGGCGAGCAAGCAGCAGAACCCCAACCTGCCAACCCAGCCGGAGGAAATCGCCGACAGCGTGCACAAATCCTACCAGGCCGGCGCTGCGATTGCGGCGTTGCACGCGCGCCGCCCGGACGATCAGGCGACCTGCAATGCCGGCATCTACCAGGCGATCAATGACCGCATCCGCGCCCGCTGCGACATCGTCATCAACAACTCGACCGGCGGCGGCTCCAACGGCGACATGCTGCTGCCGCGCGAGGACGGGCTGTTCGAAAGCAATTTTGAGGAGCGGCTGAAGGGCCTCGACGCCGGCGCCGAGATGGGCACGTTCGACGGTATGACCTTCACCGACGTGCATGGCGGGCGCGAGATCCTGGTCATCACCACGCCGTCGCGCTGCGACCGGTTGGCAGAGAAGTTCAAGGAGCGTGGCATCAAGCCGGAATGGGAGGTGTTCGGCCCGCAGCACATCCTGCAGGACGTCTGCCGCCTGATCGCCAAGGGCTACGACAAGCCGCCCTACTACATCAACATGGTGCTGGGCGCCGACCGCGGCTTCCAGGGCGCGATGCCCTACAGCCATGACGTGCTGGCCAGCATGATCGCGCTGTTGCCGCCGCAGAGCATCTTCTGCGTTTCCGCGATCGGGCCAGCCCAACTGCCCGCCACCACCCAGGCGATCCTGCTCGGCGGCCATGTGCGGGTCGGGCTGGAGGACAACAACTACTACTCCCGGGGCCGGCTGGCGACGAACGAGGAACTGGTCGCCCGCACCGTGCGCATCATCCATGAGTTGGACATGCAGCACGCCTCCGCCGCCGAAGCCCGCGATATGCTGGGCCTGAAGCAGTTGGCCGCCTGATGCGCGCTGCCGTCATCGGCACGGGGGTCATCGGCGCAAGCTGGGCCTCCTGCTTCCTGGCCGCGGGCATGGACGTCGTCGCGTGGGACCCGGCGCCCGGCGCCGAGGCGGCGCTGCACGCGGCTGTCGCGTCGCACTGGCCGGCCATGACCCGGCTCGGCCTGGCCGAAGGTGCGTCAGTAGGCCGGCTGACCTTCCTGCCCACCGCCGAGGACGCTGCTGCAGCAGCCGATTTCATCCAGGAGAACGGGCCGGAACGGCTGGACCTGAAGCGCGAGCTGTTCCCCCGGCTGGATGCCGCGGCCGCGCCGCATGTGCCGATCGCCTCCAGCTCCTCCTCGTTGATGCCGAGCGAGTTTCAGCAGGGCTGCCGCCATCCGGAGCGCGTGCTGCTCGGCCACCCGTTCAACCCGCCACATCTGATCCCGCTGGTCGAAGTGGTCGCCGGGTCAGCGACGTCGGAGGAGGCTGTGGCGCAGGCGATGGCGTTCTACACGGCGTGCGGCAAGCGCCCTATCCGCCTGGCCAAGGAGATGCGCGGCCACGTCGCCAACCGTCTGCAGGCGGCGCTGTGGCAGGAAGCGTTCCATCTGGTGCGGGAGGGCGTGGTCTCCGCCGCCGATCTAGACACCGCCATCGCCCACGGCCCGGGTCTGCGTTGGGCGCTGCTCGGCCCGTTCCTCAATCTGCATCTGTCGGGGGGCGTTGGCGGCTTCGCCCACATGCTGGCCCATCTCGGACCGCCGACCGAGGCGATGTGGCGCGACCTCGGCCACGTCACGCTGGATGATGGAACGCGAACCGCACTTCTGGCGGAAGTAGAGCGGGCGCTCGCCCCTCTGGACATGCCCGCGACCGTTGCCAAACGGGACGAAATCCTGATTAGCCTGCTGCAGATGAAGCGAGGCGCACTGCCGTAGGCAGCGGACTATGGTATCGTATCGTCATGGATCAGCAGGAAATCCTGGCCAAGCTACGAGAGAACGAGGCCGAGCTGCGTCGGCGAGGCGTTCGCCATGCTGCGTTGTTCGGGTCACGGGTGCGCGGTGACAGCACGGCCGAGAGCGATACCGATATCATGATTGAGATCGATCCTGACGCCCATATCGGTGTCTGGGGTTACGCTGGCGTCAAAGCTTACATCGCGTCGTTACTCGACGGCCCGGTTGACGTGGTCGATCGCGAAGCCCTCAAGCCGTATGTCCGTATCGCTGCTGCGATCGACGCGGTCTATGCGTTTTGAGACGGAGTGAGGCGCACTGCCGTAGGCAGCCAATCGTCGACCATGAAGGAAATGGCGAAGACCGTCGTCGCAAGAAATGGCAAAAGCCCGTCTTTTTTAAAGGCAGTGAGCTGGAAACCCGAAGCAACAATCGGCAGCGTCGCTGAAACCGGCGATGGCGCACCGCCGTTCTCCTGCGACGGGCGGCTGGAGATCCGGTATGAAGACCCTGCGCAAGACTCTTGGCGATCGTGTCGCCGGGTTCGTGAAGGATTGGTCGCTGCCGCGGCAGATCGCCGGGCAGGACCCGCTTGCCAAGGCGGCCGAGAGCGAGGCGTCGCGCACCCTGCGTCCGCGGCTGGAGCAGGCGGACACCATCGGCACCAGCGTCTGCCCGTTCTGCGCCGTCGGCTGCGGCCAGTTGATCTACGCCAAGAATGGCAAGCCGGTGCATATCGAGGGCGATCCGCGCAGCCCGGTGAACCAGGGCACGCTCTGCCCTAAGGGCAGCAGCACGCTCGGCATGTTGCTGTCGCCGCAGCGCATCAACACCGTTCTCTACCGCGCGCCCTATGCGACCGAGTGGGAGGAACGCCCGCTCGACTGGGCGATGGAACGGATCGCACAAAAGACCAAGCAGGTTCGCGACGACACTTTCGTGGACAAGCTGCCGGATGGCCGGGTGGTGAATCACACGGTGGGCCTCGGCTCGCTCGGCGGCGCCAC
>CAZZVB010000152.1:0-10866 GCA_964657445.1 uncultured Burkholderiaceae bacterium
CGCCCGGTGCAGGAATCGAGAGCTTGACTGCGGAAGGCTGTGACGGCGTCGGAGATGGGGGTGTAGCGGGCGGGGCGGCGTTCGGCAGAGGCGTGATTTGGGTTGATTGCGCCGGCTTCGCTGGCAGCGCGGGCTTAGGGAATACCTGCGGAACATCGGCTGGCGGAGTCTCGGTGGGCCCCGCCACACGGTCTGGCTTTGAGGCCGGCGATGGTGAGGCCACGCGAGATAGAATAGTTGCCTTAGGGATGATGGGCGGTGCGGCTTGCGGGCTCTCGGCGGGCGCGGCCTGGGCCTCAAGTGGTGCGGGCGGGGTTTGCGGCGCCTCGGCTTCTTGTTTCGCAGCGGGCGCCGGGGCCAGCACAGGTGCACTGACCGTGACGGCGCCGCCGGATTGGGCCTGCAGCTTCGCGAGATTCTGCGATGTGGCGGCGATGGCGCGGTCGAGTGCCGCGAGGTCGCGCCGGATAAGGGCGATGCCGCCGCTGACGCCATCCTGCAAGGCGAGGGCGATGCCGATCTCGTAGGCTTCGAGCATTGAGGTGCCTGTTCGTTAGGGCGCCCCTATTTCAGGCGGCGCGCGATGGTGTCCGCGAGGGCCTTGCCGACGGCACGGGCGATCGGCTCCGCGAGTGCCGCGGCGGCGGGGGCCAGGAACGGGCGCGGCGGGATGGTCGCCGTTCCCTGTTCCTGGGGTGCGGCGGCCGGGTGGCTGGAGGCGACCTGGGCGGTCAGGCCGTCACTGGCCGTTTCGATGCTGCCCTGCAGACCGCCGGTTTCGCGCCACGGCTGCCCGTGCGGACCGCCGGGCGGCGTGGCAAGCGCGTCGCGTACGGCGGTGGCGAGGAGTTCGGTTTGGGTTTGCAGGGCGTTGGCGAGGGTTTCCGCGATCGGCAGGCCGGCGAATGCGGCGGCGGCTTGGCCTGGTGTCATTCTATGCTGTCCCTGACGCCCATCTCTGAACGGCCGGCGTGTGCATGCGGCTTTCGCCAACCACGGGCGGGGTGCCTGACAATGGGCGTTCTGTGCGGCATCCCAGGCCTTTCCGCGGGAGGCAAGCGAAGTTCGATCGTGAACGGAATCCGTAGATCATCAGCGCCGTCGGGCAACGCTGCCTCCTATCATGCTTCCAGCCATGTCTCGGTCCGCCAATCGAACGTCTTGCCGTGCAGCGTTCCGATGATCACCACCCAGGCGAGGCGTTCGCGTTCACCCAGGGAAAACGCGACGTCGAACGGCACCCCGTTGTGGACCAGATAGAGGCAGTCCACGAGTTCGGGGCGCCGGCTCAGTTTCCCGCGTCGGCGGCGGCCACGCCTTCGTCTTGCGGGGTCAGCAGGGCGGCGACGGCGTTGATGCCGCTGTCGCCGATGCGGGCAAGGTTCGCCTCCACCTGCTGTTCCGTCGCGGGGCGGGGCAGCGGAACGCCGTCGATCGCCATCACGGCAAACGCTAATGTCGCAAGGCCGAGATAGCGGTCATTGGCCGACAGCGCGCCGCCGACTGCCTTGAACAGATGCAGCCGGTCGAGCGTGGTGGGCCGGCGTATGGTGAGCACGCGGCCGCTTGCGTCCGTCACGTCGCGAACGTCTTGCGCCGCGGCGACGTAGGCTTGGGTGGGAGTGAGCATTGGTCGCTCCGATGGCGGTTAGATGCGCTGACGGCGGGCGGCGAAGAAGTCGAGTTTCTGCTTCACGGCCGCGTCGCCGCGCCATGCGCCGGCAGCGGAGAGTTTGAACACCGCACCGTCGAACTGATAGGTGCTGGTGCTGCCGTCGGCCTCGCTCACGTATTGGTAGAGCGTGCTGACCGGGAGTTGGCCGCTGGTGTAATAGGCCTGCTCGGTCGTGGCGATGAAGTCATCGACCGTGCTATCGCCGCGCTCCAGTTCGAACGATCCTTCCCAGCCCTTCGGCAACTCCGCCGCGAGCTGGGTGCCGTCGAGTCGGTCGATGCGGATGGGCTGAGTCATTTGCCGGCTGTCGAACCCGGTGACGTGGGTGAGGTCAACCCGGCCTTGCGGCCCGATGACGACCAACTGGCAGTCGCGGCCGAGGGTAAAGGCGTTGGTGGGCATTGAGGCTACTCCTTAACTGCCGACCTGGCCGGATGGGAGGGTTTGGCGGCTGACCTGGACGGTCTGGCCGCCTTCGATGTTGACGATGAACTTCTCATTGATCGCCTGGTATTGGACTTGCGCGTCGGACTGCACGTAGCCGAGGCTCGTGCGGCTGTTCGGGTTGTTCGACGTGTCGCAGATCACGCTGAACGGCAGCGCGCCATCCGTGCTGCCGAGGATGCCTTGTGACAGCAGGTTCTGCAGGAACGCCAGTTGCGTTGCCCGAATGTTGCGGAACAGGTTCGCGTTGATGACCTGGCCGACATACAGACCCAACCCGGCGGCCAGCGTGCTGGCGAGGTAGTTCGTCAGGCGGGTGTAGTTGTCACCGTTGGTCGCCGCGTTGGAGGAGCTGTTGTGGCCGCCGCGCACGCCCCAGTAACTGCCGCCGGGCTGCGGGTTTGCGATCACGTCGATCCCGTTGCCGAGCAACACGGCGAGTTCGGCGCTGCTGAAGGTATTCGTCTGGCCCGAGCCCGGTGCGCCGGACTTCTGGGTGCCGATGACGCCGTAGAGCTGCTTGTTCAGGCTGGACTGTTCGGGCGACAAGTTGGCAAGGCGGCCCGCGGCAAAGCCTTGGGGCGAGATGAGCCGGACGATGCCGTTGACCTGATCGTTCCAGTATACCCAGTCGCCGAACATCAGCTTGACGCCATAGCTGTCGAGGCCGGCGGCCTGCTTGGTGGCGACGGCGTTGGCGGTGGTATCGCCGCTCGGGCCGGTCGCAATCATGTAGAGCCCTTCGGAAAGCGCGAAGGACGCTTGCACGGTGTATTGCGTGGTGTCGTCCGCATCGGCCAGCAGGCCGAGGCTGCAGCCCTGTCCACGAAGCGCGTACATGCCGCTGCGTGGCAGCGCATCGACGCCCACCAGTGTGGCCGCGGTGATCGTCGTGGCGCCGTCGGTGCCGCCGAACAGGCTCTGGTTGGAGAGTGCCTGTGGCGCAGTGGAACTCGCGGTGCCGAGCGAGGCCACGACGAGCCGGCTGGGTCCGCGCAATGCCGACGTTCCGTTGTTGATGGCGTTGGCCAGGTTGACCCAGAACGCCGCCGGGTTGGGGGCTGCGACGTTGTCGAAAACCTCCGGCGTAAGCCCCGGCAACGTCAGCGTCAGGCGCCAGGTGCCGAATTGCGAGCCGGCCGCGAGCACGATGCCGATGCTGTTGCCGAGCGTGCCGGTATGGCGCGCGATCAGTTCCAGCGGGAATGTCGTTCCGGCGTAGAACAACGCGTAGGTGGCGGCGGTATCGGTCCCGTCAGTCACCCGCACGCCGCGGAAGTTGCTGGCGCCCTGCTGAACGGCTGCGGCGACTTGCGTGCCCATGTCGTATTTGCGGGCCATGACCGGGCCGAACGAACTGGCGTAGTCCGCCATCGTCGAGAAGATGACAGGCTGGTTGACCGGGCCCCAGGATGCGGTTCCGACAACGCCGAGCACGTTGGTCGGGACGCCGTTGAGCACCAGGTTCTGTGGTGGAACGATCTGGACGTAAAGGTCCGGAACGACGAGCGCCGTGGTGTTGATCGAGCCTTGCTGGACAATCGGCATGCTTAGTGCTCCGCCGCTTGCGTGGCGGGCGTCAGAACGGGGACGACGCAGCCACGGTGGTCAGAGGCGAGTGCGGCGGCGATGGTTTCGGGTGAGGTGATGCGGTCGCCAATGGCGTGCGTTCCGAAGGGGCGCACGACGACGAGGGTGGTTTGCATGGAAGCTCCGTTCAGGCGGTGATGACTGACTCGCCAAGTCCCAAGGTGCCGAAGAGCATCGATGGCTGGATGGCGACCTGCGTGGTGGGAAATTCGACGGTGTAGATGAGGTCCCGGCGGTAAAGAGCCGCGTCCTGGCGTTGGTCGAAGGTGGTGGTGCTGACGAAACGAAGGCGCGCGGCGGAACCGTCCGTGAGCGTCAGGAAGGGTGTCGAAGCGAAGGCGACGTCGATGGTTTCGCAGGCAGCATCGCGCAGGTCTGGCGTCGGGCACCACGCGGTGATGCGGAATTGCTGCTGTTGACGGCGCAGTTCTTGGCTGGATGCGACGTCGGCCACCGTTCGAGCCAGCACCGTGCCGGCTGTCGAGATGACTATGGTTGCACCGGCGGCCGCAGCCGGGATCTGTGGATTGGCCGCTGCCGCCAGCGCTGTCGCCACGGTAGCCGGCGTATCGCCTGCAACGGTACGATACACGTAGGATTGGCCTTCGACGAGTATGCCGGCAAGTTGGTTGGCTGCCGCCGAGCCGGCAAAGGTCACGACGTTGGACGCGACGGACACGGTCAGGGTCGGCGCAACCGGCTTGGATGTCCAGTCCGGTGCATAGCGGGTGGTGTTGCGGGTAGCGCCGGGCACGGGAAAGACCGTGATGTTGACCTTGCCCGCGGCGAGGTCTGCATCCAGCGCGGTTGAATTCGGCCAGCCGCGATACAGCCGGACCGTGGCGGCGATTGCGGGCGCCGCTGCAATTCCGCTCGGGTACAATGCCGCCGCGGCAAGCTGCACCAGTGCGTCCTCCGCATCGGATTGCGCGGGCATCAGTTGGTCGCTTGCTTGGCAAGAATACGCCAGCCCAGCGCGGATTGCTCCGCGGAGGAGATCACGTAGCTCTTGCCCTGGTCGTCCACGATCAGATCGGCGGATTGCGGCGTGGCCGGGCCGGTTGGCAGCAGCACCGTCCAGGCCGGGATGCTGGCGTCGCCCGGCAGATCGCCGGGCGATCCGGCGCCTGCGAACAGGACGGAGGCCGGCCAATTCGTCAACAGGGGCGTCGCCGTTGCCGTGAGCAGGCCGCCATATCCGTTGACGCCGGCCAGGGTCGGTGCACCTGGGCGTTGGATGGTGAGCGTCCGGTTCGTCTGCACGCAGAGCGACGGTAGCAAAGCCTGTTGGGCGGCGATGAAGAACACCCCCGCCTCACCTTGGATATAGTCGCCGGGCCGCGTGCAGCCGGTGTCGAAGATACCTGACCACACGGCGCGGCCGTATCCGATGGGGCGGCGGAAGTGCTGATCGTCGTCGGTAAAGCTCGCGTGCAGATCTCGGTAATGGTTGCGCTCGGCAAGGGGATCGGCTGGCGAGTCTGGACGGTATGCGGCACAGAGTTGGCCGATGTGACGGGCGGCAGCGCCAAGCCCGCGTGACAGGTGGTCCTGCAGTTGAAGTGCCCGCATCGTCTAGACGATCAGCGTCAGGCTTGATGGATTGGGCAGGGCCGGGCCGGCAGGCAATCCCAGGAAGCCGCATAGACGCCGGCCCCAATCCCGCTCGAGCTTTTGGCGTTGCTGGAGTTCTGCCGGGTTGTGCGTCCAAACGGCCGCTGCCTCGGTGTCGAGATTGTCTGCAGCCGCGGGGATTGCTGCTTCGAAGCTGCTCAGAGTTGCCAGATGCTGGCGCACCACGGCTTCTTCGGCCGGGGCAAGATTGTTCATCCGGTATTCCAGCGCGCCGTAGGCCTGGTAGAAGCGCCAGCCCGTGTTGCCGCTGGGTGCCGCACCGTAGGCTGGATAGCCGCAGAAACGGCGAATGTCTGTCTTCTCGGCGTCGGTGAGCATGGCGGTGCCCTCGTTAGTCTTAGCCTACGTGTTCGATCATGACGGCGCGCTTGTAGGACGCGTTCGTGGCGGTCGCGATGATGGACGGATTTGTGGTGGTGTCGCTCGGCGCACAGAAGCCGCCAATCCAATACCAGGACTGCGCGATGATCTGCGCCAGGCGGTCGATCGGCTCGCGCGTGACCATGGCGATCCCATCCACCAGGGACACGATGCTGTCCTTCGGGGCCACGTCCTCGGCGACCATGCCGGCGAAATCGCCCTCGATCAGCGCGCCACGGCCGCAGATGATCGGCCGGCGGATCACAGCACCCGGTAGCGTGGGGTGCGGCTGGACGTAGGCCTCCGTCGTCGGGATGAAGCGCAGGCCGAGGAAGTCGTTGATCATCCCCTGCTTGAACACCTGGTTGGCCGAGGTGGCGCCCTGGAACAGACGCTGGAAATCCTGGTCCGCGAACAACTGGCGGGCGCTGACCGGGTCGAGGTAGCAGTTGAACACGCCGTCCACTTCCGGCACGGCATTCATGCGAAGCTTGGCGACCGCGTCGAGCAGGTTCGACATGCTGAGCGTGTCGGTCGCGGTCAGGCCCGTGGTCGTGGTGCGCGCGTTCGGGCGGATGATGACGGATGCGTTCGCGGCTTGCACGGCATTGCCCGCAGTCCCGTCGCTGACGGTGACGGAGGAGGAGAAGGTCAAAACGCCGGAGACGCCGCCGGGCGTGGTCGAGACGTTCGACGCATCGGCCACCACGGACACGAGCGTGTAGGCGTCCGCACCCACCGTGACCGTCAGGCCGGGCGAGTTGGCGACCGGGGTTTGCACCCCGTTGACGAACACCACCTGGAAGCCGCGGATGTCGTCCACGCTCACGGCTGGTCCGGCGGCGGCAAGGGTGGTGCGGACGCGCGTGTTGCCGCCGAAATATGGGGCGAACAAGGCGTTTCGCGCGATTTCGTCGAGCGAGCGGGCGGCTTGCTCGCCGTTCGTGTAAGCGTTCTGCAGAAATTGGCTGGCGATACCCACCCGGGCCGTGACCATGTTGAGGTCTGTGGTTGCGGCGTAGTGGTTGATCGTGATGGTGTATTGCTCGACGCCCCATGTCGTCGGGCTGAGGCCGTTGTCGAGGTTGGTGTTGGTATTGGGCGCAAGCGGCGTGGTGACAGAGGGCTTGAGGCCGGCCCGGGTCTTGGTGAGCGTCTCGCCGATGCCTACGGCGAAAGACTCGCGGTCGGCGATCGCACGATAGCCGAGGCGGGACGTCAGTGCCTGCTCGAACTCGCGGTCGAGGAAGCCCTGCTGAATGATGGGCTGAAGCGAGAGCGGGAAATTCTGGATGCCCATGTGGGTTCCTTGAGTGAGGATGCTGGCAGGAGAAGGAGGTTCTGGATGGCTCAGCCGCGGATGAACGTTTCAGTCGCTGAGGACAAAGCCGTGCTGAGCTTGCTGCCGGGCAGCGGCGCAGAGGGTCAGATCGTGCTGACCGCGCCGCAACTGCTGGAGCTGATCGTCGCGTTGGGCGCGGCGCGGTCGCGCCTGGTGTCCGCGCTGCCGCCCAATGCGAAGGAGCGTGGGTTGGAGGCGAGCGCGCTACAGGCGGTGGTCGGCCCGGCCTGGGTGGTCCGCCCGGAAGCGCTGACCGAGGGATCGATGCTGGCCTTCGCGCACCCGGCCTTTGGCACGGTCGGGTTCGTGCTGCCCGCGGCGGAAGTGGAGAAGATGGTCAAGGCGCTGACCAGCCATTTAGGGATGGTGCATTCGGGCGAGGTGGGCGAGGCGCGGAATTAGGGAGTGGGCAGATCGGTTTAACGGCCGCTTATCAATCGCGCCCGCGCGGCCTTCCATTCACTAACGCTCATCTGCTTGGCGGTGCGCAGGGCCGGCGGCTCGGCGGGCGGGGGTGGGGCGGGATGGCTGGTGTTCGGCTTGGCGAACAGCCAGGGCTTCTCGCGCTTCAGCCTCGCCAAAGCCTCGGCGCCATCGGGCAGATTGCCTGACTCGTCCAGCTTCAGGCCTGATGTGTCGAGCAGCTTCAGGCCATCGAGGTCGATGATGCCGGCGCGGATGGCGTGGCTTTTCAGCTCGGCATGCAAAAGGCGCTGGTTGGCTTGGTCGAGCTGCTGCTGCAGTGCCGGAACATCGACTGCTGGGATCTGTGGGTCTTCGCTCATTGGTCTCGCTTCAGTTGGTGCTTGCCGGGTCTTCGACGGTGAACGGCTTTGCGTCCGGTGAAGGCGCCGCCGCGGCCGGCTTCGGCAGACGGTCCAGTTCCGCCGGGACGTCTTCGATGTCGTAGCTGTCGGCCAGCGACTTGACGGCGGTTGGCACGCTCATCAGGCCGGCGCCGGTCAACGTGGCCAGGGTCTGCGCGTCGTTTGCGCGGTCTTCCGAAGTCTGGGCGTACCAGCGCGGCCAGATCAGGCTGAGCGGGGCTGCCGGATCGAGCTTCGGCAAATCCTTATCCGCCAGCCGCAACTGATATTGCGCGCCGGCGCGCAGCAGCATGTGGGCAAGACTGAGCAGCGCGCCCTCGCCGTAGGAAATACGCAAGTTGTCGGCAAGCCAGATCAGTCCCTGGTTCATCAGTTCGAGCGCGCGGCCGGATGTGGCCGCTGCCAGGCGGGATGCGTCGGCCCGGTTGCCGTGCACGCTTTCCAGCGCGAACTCCCGCAAGGTCCGCACGTAGTCGATCACCGCGGCGGACGCGGTGCCGCCGATTTCCAGCAGCTTCGCGTCGCCGTGTTCGGATACGATCAGCGCATTGCCGGCACCGCGGATCAGGTCCCCCTCGACGCCGGCCGGCTCCTTGATCAGGAGCGTCGGGTCGGAGCTGTATTTCAGTCCGCGGCCGGCCTGGGACAATTGGTAGTCGATCTCGATGCCCGTCTCGATCGCGGCACGGAATGTCGAGGCGCCGTCTGCCGGGTCTTCGGTCCATGATGGGCCGGGTAGGTTGCGGACCCAGACGATGGGAACGAAGCCAAGCCCGTGCGTGACGGACCGCACCGGGTCCGGCACGGGCGGCGCCGGGTCATCGGCGGCCTGCGGCAGAAACCATGTTTCGGATACATCGTCCCAGCTCCGTGCGAACACGTAGGTCTGGGTCGTGTCGGGAACGGGGTAGCCGGAGGTTGCGAGCGCGGCGCCGGGTAGCTTGTAGCGTTCCGTGACGCTGGCGAGGGTGTCGGGCGCGTCCGGCCGCCAAACGGGCGTCAGGTTCACCGTATCCATCACGCTGAAGAACGGCCGTCCCGCCAGGATGCGCATCAGGATGGCCACGGACCCGATCGAGCCGCGCAGGGCCGCGTCGATCATGACTTCGTTCAGGCGGGCCGCCTTGAACAACGCCGCAAGCGTGTCGCGCGTCGTCCGGTCGGGTGAATCGATCGTGGGGAAATGGCCTTCGCTGAACAGCAGCGCCACGCTGTCTTCCGTGATCACCCGGGCCAGCGCGTAGCGGACCGAAGGGCGCCGCAAGCGCAGCGGGATGTATTCGCCGGAGGCCGAGCGTTCCTGGTGGAAGTCATAGGGCAGCGCGTCATACAGCGTGCCGTTCAGGACCCGGCGCAAGATGTCCAGCCGCCGTGCCCGCAGCGGCAGATCCGGGTCGCTCGGGATCAAGTCGCAAATGGTCTGAAACATTCTAATCCTTCGGCGCTAACGGGCCATCAGCGAGTGATTGACTCTGCGGGTCGGGACCGGCGCTTCCAGCAGCAGCGAGAACGCCCGGCTGAGCGCGTCGGCTTGATCGTCCTTGGCGCCGTTTGGGAAGTCTTCCAGTTCCTGCAGGAAGGCGCGGTTCCAAGGTGCCCGCCGGATGCGTAAATTGCCCACATTGGCCTGGCTCGCGGCAGGCACGGCGCGGGTATCTTTGGCGCCGCTCTCGGGCGTAACGACAACGGCGTGTCCGGCCAGCAGTGACGTGATGTATTGGGACTGGGACCGGCCCGCTTGTCCCGGGTCTTGCGGTATCCCGATCCGGACGGCCAAACCATCGTTTGCGGCGGTGCTGATGACCGCCTCGATCACCTCATGCGGCCCGCCGCGCATGCGGACGATGTCGAGCACGACGAAGCCACCGGTGCTGTCACGGCCGAGTTTGAGTCCGACGGTGTAGTCGGGGTCGCGCCCGCGGGTTTCGGCTGTGGCGGCCAGGTCCCAGGCCCGGACGGCAACCGACGTGTGCGGGTCGTCCACAACGGTGATCTGGCCAATCTCGAACATTCGCCCGGTCTGCGGGCGCGGGTCCTGCTGGAACAGCGACGAAAACGCCCGCTCGCCGATGAGGACGCGCTTGCGGGCGATTGCCTCGGCATCCTCCCATTCCGGCCATAGCGGCGCACCGGGCTCACGGCCGAGCGGATCATCAGGCTCGGCCAGCGCCGGCAGACGGAGCGTGCGCCAATGATCGGGACCCTCGATGAGGCGGCCGCCGATATCGTCCTGGTGCCAACGGGTCATGATCAGCACGACGCGTCCGCCCGGTTTCAGGCGGGTGATGAGATCGGTGCAATACCACTCCCAGAGTTGGTCGCGTGCCCTGGCGTTGTCGGCCTCCGCCTGCGACTTGACGGGATCATCCAGCAAGATCAGGTCGGCCCGGCGGCCGGTAATCGGTCCGCGTACTCCCGTTGCGAAGTATTCGGCGCCGTTCGTGGTCAGGAAGCGATGCGCGGCCCGGCTGCTCGGGTCGAGCTCGTAGCCGAGCTGTTTGCTGTGTTCCGTGACCAGCGCGCGCACGCCCCGTCCGAAATGACGGGCGAGCGAGAAGGTGTGGCTGGCTGCGATGACGGAGGAGCCGGGATGGCGGGATAGCCACCAGGGCGGGAAGACCAGGGAGGCGTAGGTCGATTTTGCCGAACCCGGCGGCATCAGCAGCATCAGCCGGTCGGTTCGGGCGGTGACGACGGATTCCAGTTCGCCGATGATGAGGCGATGATGGGCAGCCGGTTGGTGACCGCGGGGAGCCAGGGCCAGCGTTGCCCAAGCGGCGAGGTCGGGGAGCGTGCTCTCGTAGGAGGTACGCTCAGCCCTTGGGTTGGGGGAGGACTTCTTCGCCATCAGGCATCGGCGCGATGTCTGTGCGGAGTATTGGGCAGAATATTGGAGGAGCGACGGTGCCGGTGACTAAATCGTCAGCAGGCGGGTCATCTTGGAGGGAGGTATGAACCTTGATGGGGCGTTTGGGCAAGGATTTTTTCAACCC